>DXHV01000003.1 GCA_019113165.1 Candidatus Desulfovibrio intestinipullorum | reverse complement strand
AGTTCGAGGAACGCCTCAAGGCCGTGCTCAAGGAAGTGGAAAAGAGCGAAGGCACCATCATCCTCTTCATTGACGAGCTGCACACTATTGTAGGTGCCGGCAAGAGCGAGGGCTCCATGGACGCGGGCAATCTGCTCAAGCCCATGCTGGCCCGCGGCGAGCTGCACTGCATAGGCGCCACCACCCTGGACGAGTACCACAAGTACATCGAAAAGGATCCGGCCCTGGAACGCCGCTTCCAGCCCGTGCTGGTGGACGAGCCCTCCATAGAGGATGCCATCTCCATCCTGCGCGGCCTTAAAGAGCGCTTTGAGGTGCACCACGGCGTGCGCATCAGCGACTCCGCCCTGGTGGAGGCCGTGACCCTGTCGAGCCGCTACATTCCCGACCGTCAGCTGCCGGACAAGGCCATTGACCTCATCGACGAGGCCGGGGCCATGATCCGCACGGAAATCGACTCCCTGCCCACGGAGCTGGACGAGGTCAACCGCAAGGTCATGCAGCTGGAAATCGAGCGCGAAGCCCTGCGCAGGGAAGAGGACGATGCGTCCAGGGAGCGTCTGGGCAAGCTTGAGAACGAACTGAACGATCTGCGGGCCGTCCAGGCCGCCAGGCGCCAGCAGTGGGAGCGCGAGAAGGGAGAGATCGAACATGTCCGCTCCCTCAAGGCGGATATTGAAAAGGTCAACAACAGCATAGAGGAAGCCAAGCGGGCCGGCGATCTGAACCGCGCAGCCGAGCTCACCTATTCCCGCCTGCCCAGCCTGAAGAAGGAACTCGAGCAGGCTTCGAAGAAGCAGGGCGAGGAGCAGCGGCTCCTGCGCGAGGAAGTGGGCCCCGATGATGTGGCCCAGATCGTGGCCAAGTGGACCGGCATCCCGGTGACCCGGCTGCTGCAGTCCGAGCGCGAAAAGCTGCTGCAATTGGGCGATCAGCTGCACCTGCGCGTGGTGGGCCAGGACGAGGCCGTCAAGGCCGTGTCCGAGGCCGTGCTCAGGGCCAGGGCCGGACTCTCCGACCCCTGCCGCCCCACGGGATCCTTCCTCTTCCTGGGCCCCACGGGCGTCGGCAAGACCGAGCTCTGCAAGGCCCTGGCCGAGGCGCTCTTCGATACCGAGGACAATATCGTCCGTCTGGACATGAGCGAGTACATGGAGAAGTTCTCCGTGTCCCGCCTCATCGGTTCGCCTCCAGGCTACGTGGGCTTCGAGGAAGGCGGCCAGCTCACCGAGGCCGTGCGCCGCAAGCCCTATTCCGTGGTGCTCTTTGACGAAATCGAAAAGGCCCATCCCGACGTCTTCAACATCCTGCTTCAGGTGCTGGATGACGGACGCCTGACGGACAGTCAGGGCCATACCGTGGACTTCCGCAACACCATTATCATCATGACCTCCAACATCGGCTCGTCCAGACTGCTGCAGGGCATTGACGACAAGGGCGAACTGGATCCGCAGGCCAGGGCCGACGTCCTGGCAGAGCTCAAGACCCGCTTCAGGCCCGAGTTCCTGAACCGCATTGACGAGACCGTGATCTTCACACCTCTGCGCCGCCAGGAAGTGGCCCGCATTGTGGATCTGCAGCTTGACAGACTGCGCAAGCGCCTGGCCGACCGCCAGATTGGCCTTGAGATGAGCCCGCAGGCCAGGGAATACGTGGCCGATGAAGCCTACGATCCCATCTACGGCGCCCGTCCCCTCAAGCGCTATGTGCAGCAGTACATCGAGACGCCTCTGGCGAAGGACATCATTGCCGGCAAGGTTCGCGACGGACAGATGGTCACGGTCAATGTCCGCGATGGCGAACTGACCTTCGCCGCCAGCGACCAGAAGTAACGGGAAGTGAACGAGCCTGCCCCTGCCACAGGCCGGGCAAAACCCTTTGAGGCTAAGGACAAGGGACAGGCAAAAGACAGGGGGCAAAGGCCCGCTCGGCACTCCTCATGCCCCGGGCCCTGCCCCCGAAACATGCAACAGGGACTGCCTGCATGGAAGACACCATGGGGCAGTCCCTTTTTTTGCAGGTGCGGGAGCAGGGAAGGCGCTCATGTGCTCCTTCTGTTGCCCAGCAGGAATCCGTGCGTTTTGTTTGCGCGCTTCCCGGGCACGAGTCCTCCCAAAAAAGATCGACGGAGAAGGGACTTGCAGCACCAGACACGCAAGGCGTGCCCCAGGGCGGACTGCAGAAAGTCTGCCTGCCCCTGCTGGAAGAATCTTTGACAGGATGAAGAGTGAAAAAGTTCAATATCTTGACTCTGCTATATACTTGGGCTAACATTCGAGCAATCTGACTGTCTACACAATCAGCCTGACAGGCAGGGTGCCAGCTCACATCCTGTCTGCAACCATCCTTGGAGGAACCATGGCCAACAGCGCTCTGATTAAAGAATTTGAGGAGATGCTCGGCAAGGAAAACGTCTTTTCCAGCGAAGCCGACCGCCGCACCTATGCCTACGACGCGGCCGTCCTCAATCCCGTCGTTCCTGCCTTCGTCATTCGCCCCACAACAACCGAACAGCTCGGCAAGTGCGTGGTGAAGCTCTACAATGAAGGCATCCCCATGACCGTGCGCGGTGCGGGAACCAATCTTTCCGGCGGCACCATTCCGGACACCAGCGACACCGTGGTCATTCTGACCTGTGCCCTGAACCGCATTCTCGAGATCAACACCAATGACCTCTATGCCGTTGTGGAGCCCGGTGTCGTGACCGCAGACCTGGCCGCTGCCGTTGCCGCCAAGGGTCTGTTCTATCCCCCGGATCCCGGTTCCATGAGCGTGTCCTCCATCGGCGGCAACATTGCCGAGAATGCCGGCGGCCTGCGTGGCCTCAAGTACGGCGTGACCAAGGACTATGTCATGGGCGTGGAATTCTTCGATTCCACCGGTGGCTGGGTGCGCAGCGGCTCCCGCACCGTCAAGTGCGTCACGGGCTACAACCTGGCCGGCATGCTCATCCAGTCCGAAGGCACCCTGGGCGTGATAAGCCAGGCCGTGCTGAAACTCGTGCCCCCGCCGAGCGCTTCCAAGGCCTGTCTCGCCGAATTCGACGACATTCAGAAGGCTGCAGAAGCCGTGGCCGGCATCATTGCCGAGCACATTCTGCCCTGTACCCTGGAATTCCTGGACAACAACACCATCGTCAAGGTGGACGACTTCACCCACATCGGCCTGCCCCGCAATGCCGCAGCCATCCTGCTCATCGAAGTGGACGGCCATCCGGCCCAGGTCGCCGATGACGCAGCTGCCGTAGAGCGCGTGCTCAAGGCCTGCGGTGCCACGGCCGTGCATGTGGCCAAGGACGCTGCCGAAAAGACCCAGCTCTGGGAAGCCCGCCGTCAGGCCCTGCCCGTGCTCGCCCGCGTGAAGCCCACCACCGTTCTGGAAGACGCCACCGTGCCGCGCTCCCAGATCCCTGCCATGATGCAGGCCATCACCAACATTTCCAAGAAATACGGTGTGGACGTGGGCACCTTCGGTCATGCCGGCGACGGCAACCTGCATCCCACCTTCCTGTGCGACAAGCGCGACAAGGAAGAATACGCTCGCGTGGAAGCCGCCATTGACGAAATGTTCGATGTGGCCATCAAGCTGCACGGCACCCTGTCCGGTGAACACGGCATTGGCACTGCCAAGGCCAAGTGGATGGAAAAGGAAACCTCCCGCGGCACCATTCTCTTCTCCCGTCGTCTGCGCAAGGCCCTGGATCCCAAGGGTCTGCTGAATCCCACCAAGCTGGTCGGAATTCTGGGAGGCGAATAATGGCCGATCTGAAAGCGCTCGTAAGCCGTCTGATGACCCTGGAGGACAGGATCATCGCCTGCATGCGCTGCGGCAACTGCCAGGCTGTCTGCCCCATGTTCGGTGCTACCCACATGGAAGCCGACGTTGCCCGCGGCAAGCTGGCCCTGGTGGACGACCTGGCCCATGAGCTCATCCGCGATCCCCAGGCCGTGGCCGACAAGCTGGGCCGCTGCCTTCTGTGCGGATCCTGTCAGGCCGGCTGTCCCTCTGGCGTCAAGATCATGGACGTCTTCATGGAAGCCAGGGAAATTGTCTACAGCTACCTGGGCCTCGGCCCGGTCAAGAAGGCCATCTTCCGCGTGATGCTGGCCAAGCCCTGGCTCTTCAACATCTCCATGCGCGTGGGCAGCCCTGCTTCCCACCTGCTGTTCCGCAAGAACAAGACAGCCCAGAACACGGTGTCCTCACCCCTGCTGCGTCCGCTCATCGGCGACAGGCACCTGCGTTCCCTGCCTGTCCGTCCCCTGCATGCCATTGTCGGCGCCCTCAACGAGCCCCGAGTCTCCGGCGGTCTCAAGGTGGTGTTCTTCCCCGGCTGCATGGGCGACAAGTACTACGTGAACATGGCCCTGGCCTGCCTCAAGGTGCTCAGGCACCACAAGGTGGCCGTCTTCATGTCCCCCGACTTTGCCTGCTGCGGCATTCCCGCAGTGTCCAGCGGCGACGGTCAGGGCATGGTGGACGAACTGCGCAAGAACCTGGACATCCTGAGCAAGGTGGACTTTGACTACATTGTCACCCCCTGCGGATCCTGCACGAGCACCATCAAGGAACTCTGGCCCAAGTACGCTGCCCGCATTGACGACGCAGCCACCCACATCAGCAGGGCCATTTCCAAAAAGACCATGGACATCACCCAGTTCCTGGTGGATGTCCTGGGCGTGCACGCCGTGGAGCCCAGGGACAATGCCATCAGCATCACCTACCACGATTCCTGCCATCTGCGTAAGGGACTGGGCATCAGCAGCCAGCCCAGAGAGCTGCTCAAGGCCAATTCCGGCTACCGCCTGGTGGAAATGAAGGAAGCGGATCGCTGCTGCGGCTGTGGCGGCTCCTTCACTCTGTACCACTACGACCTCTCCCGTGCCATTGGCCAGCGCAAGCGTGACAACGTGGTGGCCAGCAAGGCCCAGGTTGTGGCAGCTGCCTGTCCTGCCTGCATGATGCAGCTTGAGGACGTGCTCTCCCACAACAAGGACGATGTGACAGTCAAGCATCCTGTGGAAGTCTACGCAGAAACACTCTAGGGCAGAAACATTCTAGTATAGCGTTCTCTAAGTTCGTTAATAGGCAAAGAAATTCCTACAATATGATGGAAAATGGATTTTTCCCAATCCAGACTTGTTAACGAACTTCAAAAACAAAATACTAGGAGTGACAGAAGCGCTGTTCTTCCAGCAGCCATAATAGAGAAGCGTGCCGGTTCATGTGTTCCGGCACGCTTCTCATGTTTCTTGCGGCAGTTTCATTCAGCCTGATGCAGGCGCAGGGCGAACGCCAGTCCCGGAATCAGTTCCGGACCAAAGGCGCATCCTGGACAGCAGGGAGAGCTGCAGGGATGACCCGGCTGGGCCTTACCACCAGCTGCAGTTGCTGCTGTTGCCAATGAGCCACTGGCCTGCGCCACCCAGATGGATGTCCCAGAAGTCCCCGTGGTCCACGGGAGTGACATCGCTGACAAGACCGTAGAATTCTTCACCATGGCTTGTGCGCACGCTGACCTGGACCTTTTGCAGACCGCGCAGCATGGAGAGGATATCTCCCGTGGACTTGTCCAGATGGTCGCTCAGCGAGGCAAGGTTCACGCGCAGGATTTGGGGATTCTGCTGGACAATGGCAAGGGAAGTCAGGTTGCACAGAAACCTGGCTTGATCCTGATCCTGGCCCGTGCCAAAGAAGACGGTTCCCTGGGGCAGGGTGCAGGCGCTGGGGTAGGTGGTCACTGGTGCGTGGCTCATGAAGTACCTCTGTTGGTGTGCAGCCAGACCCAGTGAAGGCCGGCTGTCCAGTACATTGTACTGGGAACTGGGATGAAGGGTGCTGGTTTTGCGAAGAAACGTGGCCTGTCAGGGAGGCCTGAAGAAGAGTCGAGAAAGGAGTACAGGAAGATCACGAAAGGACGGCTTTTCTTCTGTATCATTTTGTCAGGAAGATGTAACAGTAGTTGCTGTGATGTGTAACTTGTCAAAGTTTGCTTTTCTTTTTTCGTTATAACATGGACAGTAGGAAGGAGACAAGAGAAAAAAGCTGTCCTCCTGCGAAATATAGAGATTAGTGAGAAAAGGAGACAGGCAAAGGTCAGGAGGAAGGCAGCACAAGGTGCGCCCGGCATGACCAGGCACAGCGTCCTGGCAGTCTTTTGTGCACGTCTTGCAAGAGAGGGAAAGGGATGCGGAGCACACGGTACGAGGTACAGAGGACACACTGGTGACAGGGGCAGAATCCCCGAAACGTGTGCAGGGGAACTGGTCATGTGAGAACAGGGGAGAGAGCGTGCAGGAGGAGTCCGTACGCAGGGTGGCCGCCCGGCATGTCTTGCTTTCTTTGGAAGGGCTTGCTAATTCCAAGACTCTAGACAAGGCCGCACGCGCTTCGTGTGCCTGCGTGCAGCCAGACAATGCACTTTGATCCGCGACTAAAGATAAGGGGAAGAACATGGGCATTCATGCCGCTTGTGTCCTTGCCGCAGGCAAGGGAACCCGTATGCATTCATCGCGTCCCAAGGTCCTGCAGACCCTGCTTGGCGAGCCCATGGTTCGCTATGTCCTGGCTGCCCTTGAGCCGCATTTTGCCGACAATATATGGCTGGTCGTCGGGCATGGCGCCGAAGAGGTCCAGAAAGCCGTGCCTGGTAGCCGTTTCGTGCTGCAGAGCGAGCAGCTGGGGACAGGGCATGCCCTGGCCTGCGCCCTGCCGGTTCTGAAGGAAGCCGGAGTGGAACGCCTGCTTGTCATCAATGGCGACGTGCCCCTGGTGACCGCCGACATCCTGTCCCGCTTCCTGGAACAGATGGGAGACAGCGAGCTTGCCTTTGCCACCATCAATCTCGACGATCCCGGCGCCTACGGCCGCATTGTGCGCAAGGACGGGCACCTCGTCGGCATCGTGGAGGCCAAGGATTATGACATGAGCGTGTGGGGACCGCCTTCCGGGGAAGTGAATGCCGGTCTCTACTCCCTCGATCTCGGTCTTGCCGAGAAGCTCCTGCCCAGGCTGAACAATGCCAACAAGAGCGGGGAATACTACATTACCGACCTCATCGGCCTGGCCCTGGAAGAAGGGCACAGGGTGGCCGGGATCATCTGCGGCACGACCACAGCCCTGCTTGGCGTGAACTCGCCCCTGGAACTCGACGAGGCCGAAACCATCCTGCAGAAGGACATTAACAGACGCCTCCTCGCAAGTGGGGTCATCCTGCATGCTGCTGCCAGCGTGCGTATCAGTCCCTTTGCCCAAATCGAGCCCGGCGCCGACATCACCGGTCCCTGCGAGATTACCGGTAAAAGTTGCATCAGGGCCGATGCCTGCATCATGACGAACTGCGTTGTGCGGGACTCCGTTGTGGAAGGAGGTGCGGAGATCCGTCCCTTCAGCCATCTCGAAGGCGCCCTTGTGCATTCCGGTGCCCTGGTGGGGCCCTACGCCCGCCTGCGTCCGGGCGCGGAGCTCGGTGTCAATTCCCATGTGGGCAACTTCGTGGAACTGAAGAAAACGAAGCTTGGCGAAGGGGCCAAGGCCAACCATCTCACCTATCTTGGCGATGCCACCATCGGCAGGGGCACGAACATCGGTGCCGGCACCATTACCTGCAACTACGACGGCAAGCACAAGTATCAGACCGTCATTGGCGAGCATGCCTTCATAGGATCCAACACGGCCATGGTGGCGCCTGTGCGCGTGGGCGACAACACCCTCATCGGTGCCGGGTCCACCATCACCAGGGATGTGCCGGACGGAGAGCTGGCCATAGCCCGCAGCCGCCAGAAAAACTTGGGCGTGCGCAGGAATCTGCAGCCGGAAGAAAAAGCGTAGCTCTCCGGCCTGTGGCCGCAACCGAATCCCTGCTATCACTCCTCTTGTCCTGCATGCCTGCACGCATCCTGTGCAGGCATGCAGCCCGGCAGGGCAGGAGGCTCAGTCTTTCATCTTCCAGCGTGTCTGTACCTGTGGGACAGCGGGCATTCCTGAGCGAAAAACTTTTGTTCTTTTTTTGCGCAACCTGTAAAAAAAAAGTATTATTTCAGTCCATTAGTTGACGCACTGCAAGCCAGGCACGAGCCTGTTTCTTGTTGCCAAGGAGAGGGGCTTGGGATATAACGAAGACATGGACATACTCCTCAGGCTTGAGCAGGAAGTGCAGAAGCTTGTCTCTGAACTTCATGCCGTGCAGGCCAGGCTTGACAAAGCAGGGGAGTTATGTGCAGCGTTACAGGAAGAAAACCTGAAGCTGCGTCATTCCCTCGCTTCCGAACAGGCCCTGCGAGAGAAAGCTCTGGCCCGGATCGATGCCGTCATAGACAGGATCAGGGACCACACAGGCGCGGAGAAGGTTTCGTGACTTCTGACAATACTACCATTATCCTTCTTGGCATACCCTTTTCCCTCAAGGCCGGAGCCGAACAGGATCGGATCCGTGAAGCCGTGGAACTGGTCGAGAAGCGATATGAAGACCAGATACGCAGGACCCGCAGTGGGCTGAACAAGGAGTCGCTGCTGACCTTTACGGCCCTGGGACTGGCAGATGAGTTGCTTCAACTCCAAAAACAGCATCAGGAAATGAACCAACGTCTTGAGAAGCTGTTGTCATATATAGAACAATCGAAATAGAGAACAAATCCCCTGGAGGGTTCGCGATTCCTGTCCCAGTGCTGACCGAACAATCTTGTAATTGGGATCCGGTTGCTGCTTCCCCTGTGCATGCCCGGCTTTGATCGGGAGTCCTAAAGGAATCACACTGGAGCCCACCCTGGGAAACCGGGTTCTACATTGGCAAGGAGCACGGCCCTTTGGGGGATTTTGTTTATACCTATCATTGAGTGCACTTCATCACTGCCGATCAGCTGCGCCTGATCCGCAGGCCAATCCCGTATTCATTCTTCAAGGTCCCGCCCTGGCGGGCTTTTTTGTGTCTTTCTGCCCTGCAGAACAGACGAAAAGGCCCTGATACGAACCGTCGGATGCTCTGACGGATCTGAAAGCATTACAGGGAGGTCAGCTCCCTGATAATAATATAGGGGTTTGGGTATGGTTTTTGTTTATATCACCATCGCCCTGGCAGTTGGTGTTGCGGGTGGATGGTTTTTAAATAAATTTATTGTGACAAAGCGTCTGGGTGATGCGGACACGCTGGCCAGACGTATTGTGCTCGAAGCGCGCAAGGAAGCTCAGGCACAGAAAAAGGAGATTATTCTCCAGGGAAAGGACGATCTCTTCAACCAGAAAAGGGAACAGGAGAACGAGTTTCGCGACCGCGAGCGGGAGATCAAAGCTCGCGAACGCAAGCTTGAGGATTTCGGCACCCGCCTGGAGGAAAAAGCCGAAAAGGCGACAGCCAGGGAACAGGAGCTCATTGTCCAGGAAAAGGAGCTTGCCCGCAGGGAGCGTCAGCTGGAAGAGAGCGAGGCCTATCTGCACAGCCGCATTGAGGAGCAGGAACACAAGCTTGTGGAAATTGCCGGGCTGACGCCGGAGGAAGCCAGAAACCGCATCATGGCGGAGGTGCGCGGCAAGAGCCTGCACGAGGCTGCCCGCATGGCCCGCCAGATTGAGTCCACGGCCAAGGAACAGGCAGACCGCAAGGCCAAGGAGATCATCTGCAATGCCATACAGCGCTATGCAGGCGACTACGTGGGCGAGCAGACGGTCACGGCCGTGAGCTTGCCCTCCGAGGACATCAAGGGACGCATTATCGGTCGCGAAGGCCGCAACATCCGTTCCCTCGAAGCCGCTACCGGTGTGGACCTCATCATTGACGACACGCCGGAGACGGTCATTCTGTCTGCCTACAGTCCTCTGCGCCGTGAAATCGCCAAGATGGCCCTGGAGCGCCTCATTCAGGACGGCCGCATCCATCCGGCGCGCATTGAGGATGTTGTCCAGAAATGCACCCAGGAAATGGATGTGCATGTGCGCGAAATAGGCGAGCAGGCCACCTTTGATGCCGGTGTGCACGGCATCCATCCCGAACTGGTGCATCTTCTTGGCCAGCTGCGCTACAGGACGAGTTTTACCCAGAATGTTCTGCAGCACTCTCTGGAAGTGTCCGCCCTGTGCGGCCTCATGGCGGCCGAACTGGGCCTGGATGAAAAGAAGGCCAAGAGAGCAGGCCTTCTGCACGACATCGGCAAGGCCCTGGATCACGAGATCGAGGGGCCTCATGCCATCATCGGTGCCGATGCGGCCAAGAAGTACAACGAAAGCAAGGAAATCGTGCACGCCATAGCCGCTCACCACGAGGATGTGCGTCCGAGCACAGCCCTGGCAGTCCTTGTGCAGGCGGCAGACTCCATTTCCGGTGCCCGTCCAGGCGCCCGCAAGGAGCTTCTGGAGAATTACGTCAAGCGTCTGGAGACCCTTGAGGCCATAGCCACGAGCTTCGAGGGCGTTGCCAAGGCCTATGCCATACAGGCGGGACGCGAAGTGCGCGTCATGGTCAATGTCGATATGGTCGATGACGACATGACCTACGTTCTGTGCAAGCAGATTGCCGAAAAGATCGAAAAGGAACTGACCTATCCGGGCCAGATCCGGGTCACGGTCATCCGCGAGCGCAGAGCCGTCGGCTGTGCCAAGTAGACAACAGGAGCTATGCTCTGTCACAAGACGGCAGGAACAGGGGGAAGCAGACGCTGAACAGGGGCTCTGCTTCCCCCTGTCGCGTATTGTACCGGATACGAGGAGTGGGCTTCTCCTGCATGATGCCAGCAGGCGCTGCTGTCTTGTCTTGAGCAGCACAAGGACAAGCCTGGCGGAGACTGCCGCTGCGCACGGCCTTGTGGGGCGTGTCGGAGAACAGGTCCGCTGCCCGAAAGCTGCAGAGCGGACGGGGAGATGAAGCATTTGTCATGTATTTTGAAAGACAATTGACAAACAGACATGTCTGTCAGAAAATATACTATTGAGAATGATAAAATCTTATTGAATTATAAGCATGAAAAATTGTGTAATAAATATAAATTTACAATGCTTAAGAAATAGTATTCTGAAATTTTAAAAGAAAAATTTCACTTTATCTATGTAGACTTTTTGAAAAGTATGAAAGAAAGCTATCGAACAGGGCGAGAACAAGAACTCGAATCAGCGCGGAGCAAAAAGTAGCACTACATGGGAGCGTGTTCGATTTTTTTTTCTGTAACCATTTGATCCCTATTGCTTATTCAGAAAAAGAGCTCTTCGCAGTGCCTGCTCGTGTAGTGCTACCGGTAGCACTACACGCAATTGGTCCGGGCTCTGTTCAGAGGAGTAGTTCGTGCCTGCCCTGCGCCTGCCCAAATGCGCCTTGTGGAGCAGAAGCTGCCCAGGCGCCCACCGACCCCTCGCAGAGTCAGTGCGAGCCGCCTTGAGCCGTCAGGCTCGCAGCAGGTGCACCTCTGGTCATGACCGAGCTAACTCGCCTGCGCATGCCCCATTCGTAAGAGTGGGGTAAGCAGGCGCCCTGCTGCCTGTTTCTGTTCCCATGGCTGATGAGCTGATGCGATTTTTGCATCCGATCACGGAGGGACGAAGTCA
>DXHV01000001.1 GCA_019113165.1 Candidatus Desulfovibrio intestinipullorum | reverse complement strand
AAGATCAAGCTCTTCTTTGAGCGCTACCTTGGCCTGTCGCTGTAGCTTCCATGTCCAGCGAACGTTCTACTGACCCCCTCAACGAGCGATAATTGCCCCACCTGTCCTGCCTTGTCAGGCAGACATAGTGCAGTCGGAGGCTTTTTGCCCGCCCTTCACGGCTCTTCCCTTCCTCACTCCTCCTCTTTTTCACCGCAAGGGGTACCGTCTTCTTCCCCGGTGAGCTGTGCAAGATGCTCCAGAGCTGTAACAAACCATGCCCAGCCGTCCTCGTCCAGGGAACACTCGTCCCAGTGCGTCCATTGCCGCCAGCGGGAAAAGATGGCGTTGCCCAGGGTCTGGATATCCAGCCTGTCCACACAGCTTGCAAAAATCCGGCTGTCGGAAAAAAGGTGCGGTTCTCCCGGCACTGCCCGTGCCAGCGACTGCCCTCCATCCATGTCGAAGCCCAGGGCAAAGCACGTGTCGCCAAAAATCCTCCCGGCAAAAAAGCGCTCCACCTGAGGATTGCTGCGATGGCCTGAGATGAGGGCAAGCCAGACCCGAGCAAAACGGTGCAGCCGTGCCTTGCCGGCCAGGGGGCTCTTTCTGATACCGCTCTTTGCCGTTTGCTCGATGGTGATTTTTTCGCCATCAAAGAACAGGGTGACGTCCGGATGTTCCGGATCAACCCGCATCTTTTGCAGCCATTTGCCGGGGATGCGCAGCCAGCCTGTCTCCCTGTTCCCTTCTGCCTGCTTCCCCTGCCTGAAGTGCACCTGTCGTTCCACTCTTGCCAATGTTCCTGCCTCCCTGTGTGGCCAAAGCCTGTGCTCTGGCCACACGGCCTGTGTCAGCTCACAAGTTTTCTGCCAAGGGCCCTGGCACGTTCCAGATCCTTCGGGAACTCGGTCCTGTGGTGCTCAAGCTTGTGCACGGGATCAAAAATCCTGCTGTCATATTTTGCGTAGTCCTCGAACTGCAGAGTGTCGTGGCAGAAGAACACCTCGCAGGGACAGGAGAAGATGCGCTCCATGTTCGACTTGTTGAAGGACGACACGGCCGCCTTGAGGGGGAATCTGGGCAGGGCCGCCTCAGGAATGTTCATCGTGAAGACCAGCGCACAGGCCTTCTTGGCCGGAGCCAGGGTCCTGTTTTCGGTATCGTAGCGCAGGTACTGGAACCACAGCCTCTCCTCGCAGGCGCGCAGGAGCGACGATTCCTCGCTGAAGTAGAAGGGCGAGCCCAGCACAAGGACATCCGCCTCGTGGGCCCTGGCAAGTACGGGGGTGAGATCGTCCTTCAGGGCACAGCGGCCATAGGAGGGACCGTTGAGCAGCTTGCAGCCAAAGCAGCTGGCACATCCCCTGTAGTGCAAGCCGGACAGAAAAACCAGGTCCGCCTCGGCTCCGGCCTCCCTGGCACCCTCCACCAGGCTCTGCAAAATGGTTGCCGTATTCCAGGTCTTGCGCGGACTTCCGTTAATGGCGAGCAGTTTCATTTTTTTTCTCCCTGGAGCCCCGGTGGACTCCCCTCCCTCTTTATCCGGCTGCCCGGCCAAATACCCGGGGCAGGCGGTGCGTGCGTTAACAAGGAAAACTGTACACCAGGGTCACTCTCCAGATCTCAGGCCTGGAAAAACGCCCTGTTCAGTGTGTCGTGCCTCTGGTGTCTGGCAAGGCAGGCAAGCCTCTCGCCCAGTGCCTCCCGTCCTGATGCGTGAAGCCCGCATGCGCGTCTTCCAAAGGGGCAGGCAGGAATCTGCCGGCAAGGGGACTGTCCGACAGAACAGGGAACGCACAGTGGCAGACGGCTGCCCGACAGGCCCTTTCTGACCGT
Organism: Candidatus Desulfovibrio intestinipullorum; assembly: GCA_019113165.1. GTDB lineage: Bacteria > Desulfobacterota > Desulfovibrionia > Desulfovibrionales > Desulfovibrionaceae > Desulfovibrio > Desulfovibrio intestinipullorum. The sequence goes on along the minus strand of DXHV01000001.1, from coordinate 5,377 downwards.
TCCCATTCTGACCGTTCCTTCCGTCTTCCAGCCTTGCAGCAAGGACCGGCGGCAGGACGGGTGCAGCCCCCTTCCGAGCGTCTACTTCTTTCCGGCCTGTTCCCAGCCAAGTTCCTGCAGGGCCAGCACCGTATTTTTTCGCAGGGTGAAGAGGCCATGCAGCCTCTGCGCCTTTCTTTCCTGATAGGTCGCCAGAAAAAGAATCCAAAAATCGCTGCATGCTTCCACAACACGCGGATCGCCTAAATCCATGGCCAGCTTGCTGGCAAAGATGCCATAGTGCAAATTGGTTGCCTGATGTCCCTTGTAGCCCACCAGTTGGGCCAGTTCCCCTGCTGTCGCCGCAAAGCCAGGGCAGTTGAAGTGCGCCTTCAGAATCTTGACACTTTCTTAATGCATGGCAGGCGAGGTGCGAAAGAGATGCACAAGACGCTCTACAGGAATAGTGGCGAGGATATCGTCCATTGCTGGCTCCTTTTCGTGTCTTCAGCGGATCTGCAGGCTTGCTGCGAGGCTGCGGGGCAGGAGGCCCTGAGCCCCGAGATCCCGGACAGCGGAGGAAATTCTAGCAAAAACCCGTCTCGGGCGAAAGTTCCCGGAGCCTTCCCGTATCCCCGGCAAGCAAAGGATGCCTGTCCCCCCTTGTCCCCCTTTGTCCTGCCCTGGACGATGGCAGGGACAGGGTTCGAGACCTGTGCACGCGCAGGAGCAGACGCTGCAGCAGTCCAGGCTGGTCCCCGGTCCCCTGTTCGCAGCCTGGAAGGCTGGAGCCTGCCTGTTGTCTCTTCTCCTGACAGGCAAACAGGTGACAGACCCCGGCCTCCGCCTGGACAGCTGTCAGCGACAGGGTGCGCAGGAGGAAGACCGGGGGAGCGAAAGACACAACTCGCGGATGAATGCGGCCCGAGAATGGGGCAGAAGACCTACGCTGTCGGAGCGGTCACCAGGCCCTGGTCGGAGGGCCGGCATCTGGCTCCCGACCCGGAAGATTCTGGCCAGGAGGCCCGGGATCAGGACGGCCTAGCCCACGACACTGTCCACGTCCACATAGTATCTGGACGGATCGTGGCGATCGATATACACGCGCACCTTGCGCCTGGGATTGATCTGATGGCTGTGGTACCAGAAGGATCCGCTGCGGAAGAGGTGCACCCGTCCGCCAGGTTCCGTATAGGAGCAGAAGACAATAATGGGATGGCGTCCATTGATGGCCTTGTCCGTGTTCAGCCTGATCTCCGTGATGACGGCATCCACGGGGATGCCGGTCTTCCTGAGCTGCTCGACCTTCCTGTAGTGCCGCCTGCGCACCACCACAAAGAGGGTGCCCATGCCCGAGAAGATTATGCCCATGAAGAGCAGGATGCCGGTCACGAACATGTCGCTTTCAAGATACTGCACATCCTGGGGATCTCCTTTTCGGTAGTACACGGTGATTGTCTTGCCTGGATGCATGGACGAGGAGGACGATGTGAGATTGGCCCTGTAGGTCCTGCCCTCCACGGTGTATTCTATGATCGGCGTGCCCAGATGCTGGCTGTCTGCGCCGTACATGGCAAGAATGCGGGCGTCCACGGGCAGGGCTTCCTTCTTGAACAGGCGCCCGTCGACAAGCACATAGACGGCAAATCCCATGCAGACAAGGCCGACCGCAATAAACATCCAGCCAAAAATGCGGATAAAGGTGTTTTCCTGCTTTTTGGCCTCGGCCTGAATTTCCTTCACATTGTAGTACATGGGCACCATCCCCGGAAGAAGAAGAATGAAAGAATCCCTGGACAATGATCCTTTCCTAGGCCCGCAATGTTGCAGCCGGGTGACAGGCCGGCTGCAAATGGCCGCCCTGTCTGAAAAACACGAAGAAACAAAAAGAAGCTCCCGGAGGTACTGGTCTCCTTCGTCCCTTTGTGGCAGTCTTGCGGCGCAGGGGAGCACAGCATGCTCCCTGTGCCTGCAAAAGAGACGTCCTTTCACGGACATTTCAGGGACACTCACGGGCCATTCTTCCATGCCCAGCACGCCCCATCCCACGCCCCGTCCCCAGGCCCCGTCCCGGCCTGGACAAGCCAGGGGCAGGGACAGACCACGCAAAAAAAGACCCCGGCCGCCGGCAGGAACCGATGCGGCATGGGGCCGAGAGCGATCATGATTGTTGTCTACAAGCCGTCCGAGGAGGATCTTGATGATCTCATCGAGGAGACCGCCGAGCGCAATCCCAACTGGCAGAAGGACTGTCTGGACGGCATTGCCCGGGAACTGCACGAGGACCCGGCACGGTACCGGTCCTATGGCCCCTACTGGTGGCTGCTGAAAAAGGCACTGCTCGAGGCCGGCTACAGGGAGTTTGGCACTTTTCTGGATGCGGCATGGTACGAGAAGCTGGACTACGGCTCCTCTGCGTACAATCTGGCCGCTGCCTGGGGCTACTCGGACTGGGCCGCCGAAAACGGATCCCTCTACGAGCACAGCCACACCTATGCCCTGCGCGACACGGAGATGGACGAAGTCTTTGAGGACGTGATCTGGGAAGAGGCCACGTATGTCCTTGAGGACAAGGACATGGAGGAGCGCCGCTGAAAAAGGGAACAGGCAGGGCCCTGTCCCCGTTGCCTGGAGCCCCTGGTCTGCAGTGAAAGGCCCGGAGACAGGGAGTCCATCGTTTTGTACAGAGCGCTCCTGTAGAGACAAGTATACTGACGCTCGGTTTTCCGGGCACGTTCAGCCGGGACAAGGAGGATTTGCCATGACCGCACGTACCGAAGTTATTGCCTTGCGCATCCCCAGTGAGCTCAAAAATGCCATTGATCGGGCAGCACGGCTGCGCGGCACGAACCGGACGGCTTTCATCCTGGATGCAGCCGCCCGTGAGGCAAACAATGTGCTGGCCGAAGAGACGACTTTTGAGCTTGGGCCGGAACAATGGAACAGGTTTGTGGAACTGCTGGACGCTCCTGTTCAGGCACGTCCGGCCCTGCACAAGCTGCTGGCCACACCTGCTCCATGGGAGAAAAGGAGCCGACTGCTACCCCACTAAGCCCTCTCTCCGAAGAACACGACACGACCCTTCTCGCTGTGGCGAACCTTCTCCTGATGCACGGCCCCACAGTCCATCCCGACACAATGAGAAAAGGGGAGCCGGCCCCATGCGTCAGCTGTCTGCAGAAGACTGGAGCCCCCCCTTTGCCTGGAGCCCCCTGTCCTGTCGTCAGGATCGTGGGCTCCTGTGCTGCGCACTCAGGCACTGCTGCATGAGGGTGCCAGGGACAATGACGGCAAGCCCCAGGATGGTGGTCCATGCTATGGGTTCGCCAGGGACAAGGCGTCTCCCAGAAGAGGGCCAGGAAGGGGCCAGAGCACGGCGAGCGGACCAGGCTCCTCCCCGGGGCACTCTCCTCGATTATGCGGCCAAAACTCTGCGGCCCCTGGTCTGGAGTGAAAGGCCGCGCCCGGGCACGTTGATGCGGACAGCGCAGGCAGCCAGCCTTTCGCCTCCGGCACAGGCGACATGCTCGCAGTCTTTTGCCGCCATCCTGCGGCACAGCGTGTCGATTTCCTGCCGCATGGCAACGGCCAGACAGGTTTCGCACAGACAGGCACACGACCCGTCGGCCATCTGGTAGTCGAAGGCAGCCCACCTGCTGCATCGGTCACAGTGGGTATAGTATTTTGTTCTCCGCAGCTTCATCGTCTCTCCTCTTTGTTGAGCGGACAGTTCTGCAGAGCCAGAACTCTCCGGCACACCCGAGTTCGAGGTCCGGCATGATCGCAAACAGAATCAGCCGTCCTCCGGTTCCAGCCAGAGCTCTCTCAGGGCCTTTGAGAGGTCTCAACATGTGCACACAGCAAAGCCCCTTTGCAAACCCTCCATTTCGAAAGGAACGTGCAGAGCTGTTCATTTTTGCGGGAAGCAATGATGCCAGGCGAAAATACTAGAGGCGATCACAGCTCCAGGATGTCTCTACTCCACACAGCCTGCCACTGTAAACAAGAAATTTGAGGGCAATCCACACCTGTGTGGACTAAAAAAGCAAGAAAGTGCGAAAAAAATCCAGAGAGCAGCTGGTGCGGTCTCTTCTGTCTGCGAGTCCTGCCCTCTGTTTTGGTCACAGAGTGCACGCACAGGCTCGTGTCCAGGCACACTCTCGCAGTGCCCTGCCCTGGAAGCAATGACGCGCCGACTCTTTCCGCACCAGGCCCTCTCTCCGAAGAACACGACACGCCCCTTCTCGCTGTGGCGAACCTTCTCCTGATGCACGGCCCCACAGTCCATCCCGACACAATGAAAAAAGGGGAGCCGGCCGCATGCATCAGCTGTCTGCAGAAGACTGGAGCCCCCCTTTGCCTGGAGCCCCTGTCCTGTCGTCAGGATCGTGGGCTCCTGTGCTGCGCACTCAGGCGCTGTTGCATGAGGGTGCCAAGGACAATGACGGCAAGCCCCAGGATGGTGGTCCAGGCTATGGGCTCGCCAAGGACAAGGCTTATCCAGAAAAGGGCCAGGAAGGGCACCAGAAACGGCAGGGTGGAGAGGCGCGCCACAGAGGAGGTCAGGCGCAGGGCCTGTCCCCAGAGCACAAAGGGGATGGAGAGCTCGAAGAGGCCCACATAGATGCCGCCCAGGGCTGCCCGCAGGGGAACAAGGAGCGCTGCTCCCTGCACAAGGAGCACGACAAGGGCCAGCAGAAAGGTCACCCCGAAGCAGATGGCAAAGCCTGGCAGCGCCGGCAGGGCACAGCGAGTATTCACAATCCAGAAGAGGGCATAGAGCAGCGTGCTGGCCAGGACGCAGCACAGGCCAAGGGGATCCGGATCCCCCAGGACACCGCCTGCCCCGGAAGTGATGACGAGCACGCCGCCGTAGGCCAGGAGCATGCAGCCAAATTCCTTCAGGGTGAGCTTCTGTCCCAGGAAGACGGCCGAGAGCAGGGCCAGCATGAGTGCCCAGGTATAGTTGATGGGCTGGGCTATCTGGGCAGGCAGGGTGTCGTAGGCCAGGAAGAGCAGGACGTAGTAGCAGAAGAGCATGACGCCCAGCAGGACAGCCCTGCCCCACTGCTGCCCGGACAGGGCGCGCAGGTCGCCAAGCCTGCGCTGCACGGCCAGCATGCCCAGCAGAAACAGCGCGGCCGTGAGCATGCTCACGCAGATGAGCTGCATGGGCGTGAGGTGCTCAAGGCTGACCTTGAAGGCAGTGGACACCGTGGACCAGGCAAGAATTGTTGCGCCTGCACAGGCATAGGCCTTGTTTTGATTGGACATGGACTGGACACTCCGCGAAGGATCGAGCGGACAGTGGCGGGGCACAGGCTGCCACTGTCCGGAAGAGAACAAGAACAGGAACGGCCAGGACGGACAGGACGGGGGACGAGCCGCCTGACGGGTG
>DXHV01000028.1 GCA_019113165.1 Candidatus Desulfovibrio intestinipullorum | reverse complement strand
TCGATCCCATGGGCGTGCACACGGGCGACTCCATCACCGTGGCTCCGGTGCAGACCCTCACCGACGTGGAATACCAGCGCATGCGCGATGCCACCATCGACATCATGCGCGAAATCGGCGTCGAGACTGGCGGCAGTAACGTGCAGTTCGGCATCAACCCTGCCAATGGCGACATGGTCGTCATCGAAATGAACCCCAGGGTCTCGCGCTCCTCGGCCCTGGCCTCCAAGGCCACCGGCTTCCCCATTGCCAAGATAGCCGCCAAGCTCGCCATCGGCTACACCCTGGACGAGCTGCGCAACGACATCACCCGAGAGACCGCGGCAAGCTTCGAGCCGGCCATCGACTACTGCGTGGTCAAGGTGCCCCGCTTCACCTTCGAGAAGTTCCCCGGCGCCAAGGACGAGCTCACCACCTCCATGAAGAGCGTGGGCGAGGCCATGAGCATTGGCCGCACCTTCAAGGAAGCCCTGCAGAAGGGCCTGCGCTCCATGGAAATCGGCGCCACCGGCCTTGGCTTCAACTTCCGCCACGAGCTGCCGGACGAGGAGACCATCAGGGCCAGCCTGCGCACCCCCAACTCCAGGCGCATCTTTGCCGTCCGCCAGGCCCTGCTCAAGGGCATGAGCGTGGAAGACATCCACGAGCTCACGGGCATTGACCCCTGGTTCCTGCGCCAGATCCGCGACATCGTGGACATGGAAAACCACATCCGCGACTTTGGTCTGGGCAACGACATGACGCCCCTGAACGAGGAGCTGCCCGGTCTCATGCGCAAGGCCAAGGAATACGGCTTCTCCGACAGGCAGCTTGCGGAAATGTGGAAGCGTCCCGAGACCGACGTGCGCCGCCTGCGCCAGAGCCTGGGCATTTCCCCCACCTACTACCTGGTGGATACCTGTGCCGGCGAGTTCGAGGCCTACACGCCTTACTACTACTCGACCTACGAAAGCGGTCGGGAAATGAAGGTGGACAACAAGCGCAAGGTCATCATCCTTGGCGGCGGCCCCAACCGCATCGGCCAGGGCATAGAATTCGACTACTGCTGCTGCCACGCCTCCTTTGCCCTGCGCGACGAGGGCATCACGGCCATCATGGTCAACTCCAACCCCGAGACCGTGTCCACGGACTACGACACCTCGGACCGCCTCTTCTTCGAGCCCCTGACCTTCGAAGATGTCATGAACATCATCGAGGAGGAAAAGCCCGAGGGCATCATCGTGCAGTTCGGCGGCCAGACGCCTCTGAACCTGGCCGTGCCCCTCATGCGCGCCGGCGTGCACATTCTGGGCACCTCGCCCGATGCCATCGACCGCGCCGAGGATCGCGAGCGCTTCCAGGCCCTCATCGACAAGCTCGGCCTCAAGCAGGCCCGCAACGGTACGGCCATGAGTCTGGACGAGGCCGTGGAAGTGGCCGCCAACGTGGGCTATCCCGTCATGGTCCGTCCGAGCTATGTGCTCGGCGGCAGGGCCATGGCCGTGGTCTACGACAAGAACGAGCTGGTTGACTACTTCCGCGAGCAGGTGCCGGAACGCCCCGAGCACCCCATCCTCATCGACCAGTTCCTGCAGCATGCCACGGAAATCGACGTGGACGTGCTCTCCGACGGCAAGGACGTCTTTGTGGCCGGCATCATGGAGCACATCGAGGAGGCCGGCATCCACTCCGGCGACTCGGCCTGCGTGCTGCCGCCCTACTCCCTCTCCTACGACCATGTGGCCCACATCGCCCTGCAGGCCGAATCCCTGGCCCGCGAGCTCAAGGTCATCGGCCTCATGAACATACAGTTTGCGCTCAAGGGCGACGAACTCTACATCATCGAGGTCAATCCCCGCGCCTCGCGCACCGTGCCCTTCGTGTCCAAGGCCACGGGCGTGCCCCTGGCCTACCTGGCCACCCAGGTCATGCTCGGCAAGAGCCTGGACGAACTGGATCCCTGGTCCATGCAGCGCGGCGGCTACACCTGCGTGAAGGAGGCCGTCATGCCCTTCCAGCGCTTCCCCAACGTGGACATCATCCTCGGACCGGAAATGCACTCCACGGGCGAAGTCATGGGCATGGGCGCCAACTTTGCCGAGGCCTTTTTGAAGAGCCAGATTGGCGCAGGCGCCAGGCTCCCTGAAAAGGGCACGGTCTTCCTCTCTGTCAACGACCGCGACAAGCCGAGCCTGCCGGAAATTGCCCGCATGTACGCCGACCTGGGCTTCAAGCTCTGTGCCACCAGAGGCACGGCCAAAATGCTGCAGGAAGAGGGCCTCACCGTGGAAGTGGTCAACAAGGTGCAGGAAGGCCGTCCCAATGTGGTGGACAAGCTCATCAACCACGAAATCGACCTGGTGGTGAACACGGCCTCCGGCCAGGGCACGGCCCATGCCGGCAAGGCCATACGCAGGGCTACCCTGCAGTACGGCATTGCCTGCTGCACCACCATACAGGGCGCCCGCGCCACAGCCAGAGCCATTGGTGCAGCCCGTGGCAAGAAAATCCGTGTGGAAAGCCTGCAGGAATACTACAAGACAGGCGGGGGCCTGCGCCGTCCGCCTGAAGATGCACGCTAAGCCTGTCTGTACACCCCGTACAGGAATGCCCTTCACACACGGATACTGCGCTGCCTGTCCCGCGAGCCTGCAAAGACCCACCGGGACAGGGCGCGCTGGAGAATAGACATGAAAGCACTTCTTGCTCTGGAAAACGGTTTTACCCTGGAAGGCTCGTCCTTTACCGGCGAATTCGAGACAGGTGGGGAAGTCATCTTCAATACCGGCATGACCGGCTATCAGGAAATCCTGACCGATCCCTCCTACTGCGGCCAGCTCGTCTGCCTGACCTATCCCCTCATCGGCAACTACGGCATCACGGCCGAGGACATGGAGTCCGACGGTATCCACATGCGCGCCCTGCTGGTCAAGGAATGCTGCAAGGAGCCCTCCAACTGGCGCTCTGTCATGAGCCTGCCCGAGTTCATGAAAAGCCGGAACGTGCCCGGCATGGAAGGCCTGGACACCAGAGCCCTGACCATTGTCCTGCGCGAACACGGCAGCATGCGCGGCATGATTTCCACAAAGGATCTCAATCCCGAAAGCCTGGTGGCCAAGGCCAGGGCCCTGCCCTCCATGGAAGGCCAGAACCTCGTGCCCTACGTGGCCCCCAAGGGCCCCTACATCTGGCACAACGGCGCGCCCAAGCCCGTCACGGCCCAGGCCGACGGCAGGCTGCCCTTCGTGAGCGGCGAGACGCCCAGGGCCGTGCGCCTGCTGGTCTACGATTTCGGCATTAAGTGGAACATCATCCGCGAGCTCATCCGCTGCGGCTTTGCGCCGGTCATGGTGCCCCCGGACTTCCCGGCCGAGGCGGCCCGCGCCAGCGGCGCCCAGGCCGTCTTCCTCTCCAACGGCCCCGGCGACCCGGCCACCCTCACAGACGTCATTGCCAACGTGCGCGAGCTCATGAAAACCTTCCCCATGGCCGGCATCTGCCTGGGGCACCAGCTCATCGGCCTGGCCCTGGGCGGCACGACCCGCAAGATGAAGTTCGGCCACCACGGCTGCAACCATCCGGTCAAGGATCTGGCCACGGGCCATGTGGAAATCAGCTCCCAGAACCACGGCTTCTGCGTGGTCATCGACGGCTGCGAGCACATAGAGACCACCCACGTCAACCTCAATGACGGCACACTGGAAGGCCTGTACTGTCCGGACCGCAGGGTCATGAGCGTGCAGTACCATCCCGAGGCTGCGGCCGGTCCCCATGACAGCCACTACCTCTTCGGCCGCTTCCACAAGATGATCTCCGACAACCTGGCCGACTAGATCCCCAGATACCGGCATATTTCTTGCATTGTTCTGTTTCAGCATGCCCGCAGGGCGACAGGGGCCAGGATCCCCTGCCCCTGTTTCCCATACACGATGCGCAGGGCCTGTTCCGCGCCCATGCGCCCATTGCACCTGGAGGAAGCAGTGCATAAAATCCTCTCTCTTCTTCTGATGCTTCTCCTTGCGGCAGCCACTCCTGCGCTGGCAGCAGATGGCAGTGCCAAGGAAACGAGCAGTGCCCGGCTCAACCGTATTGAACAGCTCACTGGTTCCGTGTGGCAGAACAGCTCAAGGGAAGGCAAGCTTGGTGTTCTCTTCGGCATTGAACTTGCAATAAGTGTAGACAAGGCCACAGCCGACCACATGGCCAGGCTGCAGACCCAGAAAAAGGACAAGAGGACTGTGCTTCCGTACAGGGTCTCTCCCTTCGGCAAGGCCTGGTACGAAGCCTTCCGCGATGTCCCTCTTCCGGACATTGCCGATCAGATCGACGCCTGGTACGCAGCCCATCCCGATCAGGCCAACAGACTGGTGCTGGATGTCATCTGGCGCGAGATCATGAAAAGGCCCCTTCCCAGCAAGTAGCCTGAAAGTGGCCTGGAAGGCACGGATCCATCCCCTTTGTGATAAGGCCCTGGGTTCCCACCCTTGTTGCAGTTCCCTTTTTGAGACCTGAAAGGAGGCACCACCTGTCCTGCTGGCCCTTCCCGCCGGACCATGTCCGCGGACCAATGGCGCTCCACAGGCAAGAGGCGGTGAAACACAAATGATCAGAAAGATTTGCATTTATTCCATGCTGACTCTGATGCTGGTTGCGGGTGCAGGCTGCACCAACATGAGCAATACCCAGCAGGGCGTGGCCAGCGGCGCCGTCATCGGCGGCCTTGGCGGTGCGGGCATTGCGGCCATCTCCGGCGGCAGCCCGGGCTGGGGCGCCCTGGCAGGCGCTGGCGCAGGCGCCCTGGTGGGCGGCATTGTCGGCAACCAGCAGGACAACTACTACAGATACTAGGCTCTGAGGGGCATCCCCGCAGAGGGCAGCCCTTCCAGTCAGGCCATTGCAGCGACGCACCAAGGACCTTTCCCGTCATGTCAGGGGAAAGGTCCTTGATTTTTTGGGGAGCACATCCCGGAAGAACGTGTCCGGACAGTCACAGGCTGCCCGTCTTCCCTTCTGTCTTCCGTCTTTTGCCTTTTGTCTTCTGCCTCCTTTGTCGTCCACCTCCCTGTCGCCCGCCCCGGGGCCCATGCCCAAAATCTAGTCAGGCAATGCAGCCCTGTGCCTAAAAAATTGACAGGGGGCAGGACTGCCGGAACGCTGCCCTGATGCTTCTCCCGAAGCTGCCGGAAGACATGAGAAAATTTGGCCGGTTGCCCTTGACAACTCCCCTCTCAGTCGTCATAATATATATACCCATCAGTGCGCCCTTACGGTAAACGTCCCCATACACTTTTCTTCACCGGCAGGCTGGAACACCCCCTCATGCAGGGTCCGATGCTCCAGAAATGCTCCTGCCGCTCAGCCATGGGCCTGCGAAATCCTCCAGAATTCTGGCAGGAGTGTGTCAAAAGCCCCGGCCGAGTTGCCCTTTTCTGCGTGGAAAGGACCTGGCACCGCGTAACAGCCAGGCTTTCCTCTTCTTTTTTTGTGCTTGTGTCACAAAAGGAGCAAACCGTGAGTCTGCAACAGCAAATCGACAAAGACTACATCACTGCCTACAAGGCCAAGGAAACAGTGCGCGTTTCCGTCCTTCGCATGCTCAAGACCTCGGTCAAGAACCGTCTTGTGGACCTGTGCCGTCCCGGCGGCGAGCTGACCGACGAGGAAATGATGGATGTGCTCATCAAGGAAGCCAAGCAGCGCCGCGATTCCATCAGCGAGTACAACAAGGCCAGCCGTCCCGACCTCGCCGACAAGGAAGCCCAGGAACTGGTCATCCTGGAAGGCTACCTGCCCAAGGCCCTCAGCGACGAGGAACTGGCCAAGGCCATTGAGGACATGGTGGCCAAAGTCGGCGCCAAGGGCCCTGCCGACATGGGCAAGGTCATGGGTCCCCTCATGAAGGCGTACAAGGGCCGCGTGGACGGCGGCAAGCTCTCTCAGGCCGTCAAGGCCCGTCTGGCAGCGCTCTAGAGCGCTTTACTGTTCAAACTTAACAAGGCCCATTACTGCAATACATTGAAATCACTATTATTTGCGATGATTTGTATTGCATCTTTCAAGAGTAAACCGCTCTAGGAAGGCACCGTGATCCACACCCGTACACTGCATGCCCTGGAATTTGATCGCATCCTGCAGCGCCTCGCAGGCTTCTGTCTCTCCGACAGCGGCCGGGAACGCGCCCTGAACCTGCAGCCCCTGGCCGAGGAACAGGATGTGACCGAGGCCCAGAAGCTCTACGACGAAAGCCGCACCTTTGCGGCCAGACCGGGCTCAGGAGACCTGGGCCTGGGCAACTTTCCCGATGTCTCTGCCTTTCTGGAGCTCATAGGAACGCGCGGCGCCGGCAATGCCCGCTACGACACCGATGCCTTCTGGGCCCTGCGCAGCGTGCTGGCCACGGCCATGAAGGTCCGCGATGCCATCTGCCAGCCCGAAGGCGAGGAGCAGTGGCCGAGACTGAGGGCCCTGGCCACCAATCCGCCCCTGCCGGAAAACCTGCACGCTGCCCTGCAGCGCTGCCTTGGCGACGACGGCAATCTGCGCGACGAGAGCTCTCCCGAGCTCTTCCAGGTGCGAGTGGAACTGCGCAGCCTCCATCAGACGGCCCTGCGCAAGGTGCGCTCCTACGCCGAGCGCTACAACATCCTGGCCTATCTGCAGGACGAGTTCATGACCCTGTCCTCGGACCGCTATGTGCTGCCCTTCAAGGCCACCTACAAGAACAAGCTCCAGGGCATCATCCACGACTGGTCCCAGACCGGCGAGACCTGCTATTTCGAGCCCATGTTCCTGGTGGAGCTCAACAACCGCATACAGGAACTCAAGCGCGAGGAGCGGGAAGAGGAACGCAGGGTACTGCTCTACCTTGGCAACCTGCTGGAAGGCCAGCTGGACGGTGCACGGGCTGCTGTACGGCTTCTGACCGAACTGGATCTTTTGCAGGCCAAGGCCCGCATGGCCGATGCCTGCGGCGCCCGCATGGTGCCTGTCACCCCCGTTTCCGAAGGCCTGCTGCTGGCCGAGGCACGCCATCCTTTGCTTGTTCTGGCCGAACAGGACGCCCTGGCCGCCCGGGGGACGGCGCCCCATCAGGTGCGCGCCCAGTCCATGAACCGCATTCATCCCGTGGATCTGGTCTTCCGTCCCGGCGAGCGGGCCGTCATCGTGACCGGCGGCAATGCCGGCGGCAAGACGGTCTGCCTCAAGACCCTGGGCCTGTGCGTGGCCATGACCCTGGCAGGCCTGCCCGTGCCGGCAAAAGCCGGTTCCCACCTGCCCTGGTTTACCAGGGTGGATGCCTTCATTGGCGACGAGCAGAGCCTGGAAGCCAACGTGTCCACCTTCACGGCTCAGATAGAGCATCTGGCCAAGGCCTGGAAGCATCTGGACTTGAGCGGTCTTGTCCTGCTGGACGAGTTCGGCTCGGGCACGGATCCGGCCCAGGGCGCCGCCCTGGCCCAGGCCGTGCTTGACGAGCTGCTGGCCAAGCAGACCTTTGTGCTCACGGCCACGCACTTTCCGGCCCTCAAGGGCTATGCCCTAGCCAAGGAAGGTGCCAGAGCCGCCTCTATGCTCTTTGATCTGAACACCCACAAGCCCCTCTACATCCTGGCCTACGACCAGGTCGGCGCAAGCCAGGCCCTGGATGTGGCCAGGGAACATGGCCTGCCGGAAAGCATCGTGGCCAGGGCCAGGCACTATCTGCTTCAGGACGGAGAGGACACCTCGGCCCTGCTTGCCAAGCTCAACGATCTGGCAAAGGAGCGCAGCGAGGAACTCAGGCGCCTCAAAGAGGAGGAAGCCAGGGCCCGCAATGCCGCTGCCCGCTACCGCGAGCGCCTGGAGACGGATCGCCGCAAGCTCTACGAGGAAGTGCGTGCCAGAGCCCAGGAGCTCATGCAGGCCTGGAAGGAAGACAAGATCACCCACAAGCAGGCCCTCAGACAGATGGCTGCCCTGCGCGCCGATCTGGCGAAGGAACAGCAGAAGGAGCAGGAACAGGCCGGACAGCAGGCCCCGGCAGCTGCCGTCTTCTCTCCCGGCGACTCCGTGACCCACACGGTCTTTCGCAAGAAGGGGGTGGTTACAGATGTGGACGCCAAGCGCGGCAAGGTGCGTCTGGACATGGGCGGCGTGAGCCTGTGGGCAGACATGGACGTCCTCAAGCCAAGCGTTGTACCTGCGCCCCAGGCCACTTCCCCGCAGCCTGGCCGGGTCTTTGGCCGGGTCAGGGAGCGGCCCCAGGAAAGTGCTGCCACGGCGGCCAGCGACGCCTCGGCCCAGAGCGCCCGCCATGCGGCCCAGGCAGCCTTCAGCGTGGACCTGCGCGGCCTGAGGGCCGACGAGGCCATAGACCGGCTGCAGGCAAGCCTGGACAAGGCCTACCTGGCCGAAATGAAGGAAGTGGAAGTGGTGCACGGCCGCGGCACGGGTGCCCTGCGCAAGGCCGTCCATGCCTGGCTTGGCACCTGCTCCCAGGTGGCGGGCTTTTCCCTGGCCCCTGCCGACCGCGGCGGCGACGGCATGACCATCGTCACCCTCAGATAGGCGTATGGACCCTGTGCCCCTTTTGGGGCCCGGGATCCCTGGCAGACATTCCCCTTTTTCCTGTGGAGGAGCCATGGCGGGTACCGATGCGGTCAGCCTCATCAAGGAACGCATAAGCATAGTCGACCTCATAGGCCGCTACCTTCCCCTGCGACAGATCGGCAACCGTTTCGTGGCCCCCTGCCCCTTTCACCAGGAGACCAAGCCGTCCTTTAACGTCACTCCGGACGGACGCTTCTACTGCTTTGGCTGTCAGAAGTCCGGAGACATCTTCACCTTCTGGATGGAATACCACGGGGTGAGCTTCAGGGAAGCCCTGGAACAGCTCGCTGCCGAGGCAGGCGTTCCCCTGGAAGAGTACTCAAACAGGCACAAGTCCCAGGCCAGCCACAAGGAAGAGCGCAGCAAGCGCCAGCAGCTGCTGCTCATGTACAGGCTGGCCCAGACGCACTTTACGGCCAATCTGCAGACCGAGGCCGGCACAGCCTGCCGCAGCTACATGGAACAGCGCGGTATCTCGCCGGATCTGGCCCAGCGCTTCGGCCTCGGCTGGGCCATGGACTCCTGGCACGACCTGGCGGCCTGGCTGAGGGCCCAGGGCTGCGATGTGCGCCTTGCCGTGGAAGGCGGTCTGCTCGGGCTCTCGTCCAGGTCCGGCAAGCCCTATGATCCCTTCCGGGCCAGGCTCATGTTTCCCATACGCAACACGGGTGGAGAGACCATAGCCTTTGGCGGCCGCATCATCGACAAGCGCGACGAGGCTAAGTACATCAACAGCCACGACTCGCCCATCTACAAGAAGGGTGAGCACCTCTACGGCCTGGATCTGGCCGGCAAGGCCATACGCGTAAGCAAGAAGGTTTTTCTCACCGAAGGCTACATGGACGTGCTCACCCTCCATCAGTACGGCTACGAAAATGCCGTGGGCGGCCTGGGCACGGCCCTCACCGATCAGCAGGTGCAGCGCCTGCTGGGCTACGGCCCCCAGGTCTTCCTGCTCTACGACGGCGACAATGCCGGCCGCAAGGCGGCCCTGGCCGCGGCAGCCAAGTTTTTGAGCCGCGGGTCCAGCGTGAAGGTCATCCTGCAGCCAGAGGGCGAGGACATAGACTCCCTGCTCCGAAGCA
This sequence comes from Candidatus Desulfovibrio intestinipullorum, assembly GCA_019113165.1. Classification (GTDB taxonomy): domain Bacteria; phylum Desulfobacterota; class Desulfovibrionia; order Desulfovibrionales; family Desulfovibrionaceae; genus Desulfovibrio; species Desulfovibrio intestinipullorum. Next base: position 7,812 of record DXHV01000028.1, on the reverse strand, counting down.
AGGGGAAGGAGTGCTTTGACGAGCTCTGTGCCGGCGCCCTGCCCGGCCTGCGCTTCTGCGTGGAGACCCTGCGCAGGACAGCGCCCCGCGATGCACTGGAGTGGTGCCGCACCTTTGTGCGCAGCATGCAGATCCCCGAGCTTGTCAGTCCCACCATCTCCTACCTGGCCCGCTGGCTCAACTTTGACGAGTCCAGCCTGCGGGCGGGCCTGGGCGAGGAAATGGATCGCCAGCAGAGCCTGGGCGCTGTCCAGGGAAGCCCGTCTGGCCAGGGGCAGGGAACAGCGGGTGCGTCCGGCGGCCTCACTTCAGTGCAGCCCGGCCGCTCCCTCTCCCTCATGGAGAAGGAAATCCTGCGCGTGGCCCTGCGCTACCCGGATCGCCTTTCCGACATACAGAACATGGGCGGCGACATCCTGCTCAAGTCCTCGCTTGCCAGGGCCCTGTGGCAGAAGCTCATGCAGGCAGGCCCCAATACGGGCTACGAACTCGAGGGCGAGGGCCGGGCCCTGTGGGATCGCTACCGGGGCCTGGAGGCGCCACCCTGCACCTGCCCGGATCTGGAGCTGCAGGCCCTCAAGAAAGGGCTTGACAAATATTTTCACTCTATACAAAAATTATCGCTTTCCGCAGTTCTGCGTCAAAATGACGCGCAAGGCGACTTCGGTGCCGGGATGCACGTTCTCGACGCCTTACAGGAACCTCTTCCGGAGAATCAAAAAAGGTCAACTACCCTCGGTCTTACGACCGAGGCTTGATGTAACAGTCAAGCCTGGTTGACTAGCCTCTGTCTGCTGAAAAGCAGACTACGTTGGTAGGGAATATACAGGCACCGCGAGATGTTGATCCTGGTCTCGCGCTCTGCGATCCGTGATTAAAAGCTCTGAGGGCAAGGAGCGGTGTTGCGGACAGCAAACCCCATCCAACATTGGCGAAGGGTCTTTTGGCACGGAGCGCGGCGCATGCTGCGATCCTGTGAATGACTTGAGAGTCCATCCATATTCTTTCTCTTTTGCCACCTTTGGCGCAATGCGCTCTTTGGGAGTTTGAGCATGTCGCAAACCATGAGAGTTTTTGTTTTGAACATGAGGGGTGAGCCGCTCATGCCCTGCAAGTGCGCCAAGGCTCGCCATCTTCTCAAGGACGGGAAAGCCTTTGTCGCGTGTAAGTCTCCCTTCACCATTCAGCTCAAGATTGCCACTGGCGAAAACAGACAGCCCATTACGCTTGGTATCGACCCGGGCGCCAAAACTATCGGACTGTCTGCTTCCACGGAGAAGGCTGAGCTGTACTCTGCGGAAGTTGAGGAACGGCAAGACATACCCCGGCTCAATTCTGATCGTCGTATACTGCGCCGTGCACGGCGCAGCCGCAAGACGAGATATCGCGCTCCCCGCTTCAGCAATCGTGTGAGAAGCAGGCACAAGGGCTGGCTGGCTCCATCGGTTGAGCACAAGGTCGCAACGCACCTTGCCTGTGTCGGGAAGATACGGCAGATTCTGCCGGTGACCACCATCGTCTTCGAGGAAGCCAAGTTTGATATCCAGCGTCTGCAAAATCCCGAGATTGCAGGCATTGAGTATCAAAACGGTCCTCAGCGCGACTTTGACAACGTCCGTGCCTATGTGCTCGATCGTGATGGCTACACCTGCCAGCACTGCAAGGGAAAGTCTGGAGAGCCCAGGCTGCACGTGCACCATCTGCAAAGCGCAAGGACAGGAGGAGATGCCCCCAACAACCTGATTACGCTCTGTGCGACCTGCCACAAGGCCTTGCACGCGGGCACGATCAGGCTGAAGCGTACACGAGGCCGCTCGTACAAAGACGCAACTCATATGAACATCCTGCGCAAGGCAATTGTGCAGCGCCTGAAAGCCGCGTACCCGGAGCTCGAGATCCGTACCACCTACGGGTACATCACAAAGCGTACTCGCCAGGAGTACGGAATTGCCAAGAGCCACCGCGCCGATGCCTTTTGCATTGCAGGCAACATGGGAGCAACAAGGCTGGATATCTACTATTTTCAAAAGCAGATACGCCGCCACAATCGCAAGATTCACAATCTCACAATCTACAAGGGAGGCAAACGCAAGCTGCATCAGGCTCCATACGAAGTCGAAGGCTTTCGTCTTTTTGACAAGGTCCTGTGCGAGGGGTACGTCGGCTTCATCTTTGGTCGGCGCACGAGTGGCTACTTCAAGGTCTGCACACTTGGCGGGACTGTTCTTTCAAAGAGTATCCACTGCAGAAAACTGCGTCTCCTGGAACGACGCACAACCTTTTTAACCGAAGTACGATACGAAGGCGGCGCTTCCTCCCCCAGGTGACCCTAGGGGTATCCGCGCCGATGCTTCCATACCTTCCCACATGGTGCACTCTCCTCCAGACATCCGTCCTTTTGATGCTCGGACAGACAGAGACAAGAACTCTTGTCTGGTACGGCCTTGCAATCACCTGTTTTCTTCTTCAGCCCTTCCTGCAGCGCCCTCCGCTGGGGGCACTGCAGGAAGACTGTCCACTGCACACGGCTTTCCTGCCAGACCTCACTTTCTGTCCCTGCTTGCTGCCAGTCCCTCGCCAGGGCGCAGTATGCCGGAAATGAGGCCCACCATGTTGCCCACCGAGGCTGCATCGGCAGGGATGATCATGGTATTGTTCTTTGCTGCCAGCTTGCCGAACTCGACAATGTAGGCTTCGGCAAGCCTGAGCTGGGCAGCAGCAATGGCGTCGCCGTTGAGCTGATTCTTGACCTGCTCAAGGCCTTCGGCCGTGGCCTGGGCAATGCGCAGGATTTCTGCCGCCTCGCCCTCGGCCCTGTTGATCTGTGCGAGCTTGTCGCCTTCGGACAGGGCAATGGCCGAGGCACGCTGACCTTCGGCGATATTGATGGCGCTCTGCTTTTCACCCTCGGACTGCAGGATGGCCGCCCTCTTTTCCCGTTCGGCCTTCACCTGCCGTTCCATGGCCTCCATGATGCTGGAAGGCGGGGTGAGATCGCGGATCTCGTAGCGCAGAATCTTCACGCCCCAGCTGCTGGTGGCGGCATTGAGGTCCGTGCACACTTCCCTGTTGATGTGTTCCCTGCTCTCGAAGGTCTTGTCCAGGGCCATGCGGCCTATGCTGGATCGGAGCGATGTCTGGGCCAGCTGCACGGCGCCCTGGACATAGTCGGAAATGCCGTAGGCCGATTTCTGCGGATCGACCACTTGCATATAGATCACGCCGTCGATGGACACGGACACGTTGTCGGAGGTGATGCAGGTCTGGGCCGGCACGTCCAGCACCTCTTCCTTCAGGGAACGCACGTAGGCCTTTCGGTCGATGACCGGAATGATCACATGAAAGCCCGCCAGCAGGGTGGTACGGTATTTCCCCAGACGCTCAATGATGACGGCGGTCTGATTGGGCACAATGATGATGCCCTTGATGAACAGACCAATGATCAGCAGCGCAAAGAGAACGATGGTTAAGGAACTCGCATTCAGATACATTTCCATACCTTTGCTCCGATAGGGAAGGAGTGCTTGAGGGGGTGAGGACGTGAGCCGGGAGTGATGAAGGATGCGGGTCGTACCGGGAGCATCGAAGCTCCCGTGACCAGGGGCACAGGACTCCGGTTCAGAGAGCGTAGCAGTCCGTGTGCCTGCATTCTGCTGCAGTCCTGTGCCGTTTTGCCGACAGGCAGGAACGGCCGGGCCGATTTATGAATATGCGGATATACGAATATACAGATATGCAGACATATCGCACCAGGACGCAATGTTGCGGCATCAGTGAACAAGCAGGGGCACATCGGCTGCTTCCACGACAGAGCCGACCTCGCAGGCCAGATCGCCTCCAGCCTGAAGATAGTCCTGCACCTCGCGCACCTGGTCAGGGTCCACGGCCAGCAGCAGGCCGCCCGAGGTCTGCGGATCGAAGAGCACGTTTTCCAGATCCTCGTCCCTCTGCCCAAGCCAGAGGGTGCGGCAGGCACAGTAGTGCTTGTTGTGAATGCCTCCGGCAGGCACAAGACCGTCCGAGGCATACTCAAGGACTTTGTCCATGAGCGGCAGGGCCGAGGTCTCAAGCTTTATGCTCACACCCGAGGCCTGGGCCATTTCCAGGGCATGGCCGCCCAGGCCAAAGCCTGTTATGTCCGTGGCTGCCTTGAGACCAAAGGTGCTGATGGCAGACCCTGCCACCCTGTTCAGCCGGCCGGCCCAGCGGCGCACGCAGTCCTCGGCCTCTTCTGCGCCCTCCCAGGCAGCCTTGACGGCCGTGGCCAGGATGCCTGTGCCCAGGGGCTTGGTGAGCAGGAGCCGCTGCCCGGGCCGCAGGCCCGCATTGGTGGCAATGTGTTCGGGATCGATGAGCCCTGTGACCGCAAGGCCGAACTTCATCTCGTTGTCGCGCACCGTATGGCCGCCTGCACTCACGCAGGAGGCTTCGGTCATGGCTTCCAGGGCTCCCTGCAGCACGCGGCGCAGGGTCTCGGGCTGGCTCAGGGCCATATCCTCCGGGAAGCAGGCAATGCTCATGGCACTCCAGGGCGTGCCGCCCATGGCATAGACATCGGAGAGCGCATTGCAGGCGGCAATGCGTCCGAAGGACAGGGCATCGTTGACGACGGGCGCCAGAATATCCACGGTCTGCACCAGGGCCCTGCCTGCGGGGACGCGCACCACCACGGCGTCCTCGTTATGGGCACGGCCAGCCAGCACGCGGTCCTCGAGATTCCCTGGCAGCATGTGCATCAGGGGGGAAAGCAACTGCTCCAGACCCTCTGGAGCGAGCTTGGCCGCTCAGCCTGCGGCGCTGGCACGTTGCAGAAGACATTCTTCCATGAGGAACTCCCTCGCAAAAAACGGAAACGGAAAAAACGTGGATGGAGAGAAGCGGCCCGGGACAACAGGCCTGCATCAGGCATCTGCCCTGAGCCGCTGCACATGAAGAAGCTGGGTATCCATGGCATCGACACGGACAATGCGGACCTGTTCGCCTGCGCGGATTGCGCCCTCGTCGCTGACGGCCCGCCAGAAGCTTCCGCCTGCGTCCACCTGGCCTTCGACACCGGGCGACAGGGGCACGGTCACCGTGCCGCAGAGGCCTTCCAGCGAGGAGTGCTGCTCATTGTCCCTGCTCTGCCCGGAAAAGATCCGCGCCAGCCTGCGCCGCAGGACGATCAGCGCCAGGATGCAGCCTGCCACGGCAGCAAGAATCTGCGCGTTCAGGCTGGCGTCTGCCAGGGCGGCCAGCCAGCCGGCAAAACATCCTGCGGCAAAAAAGAGAAAGGCACCCACTGGAACAAGCATTTCCAGAATGCAGAGGGCAACACCTGCGGCAAACCAGAGGAGCGAAGCAGTCAGCATGAAAAACCTCTCTTCTCCTGTCCGGCCGCTTCAAGACGTGGCTGGACAGGTCCGGGGAAGGGGACGCGGGGACGAACAAAAGGACTGGCAGCGGGAAGGCTCCGGTGCCTGTGCACCAGGGGCTTTTCCCGGAATACGGGCTCCTTTCCCTGACAGTATAGGCACGACCCGGGCACTTTGTCAGCCGGAGGTTCCGGCACAGAATGCGGGCCCTGGCTCTGCTCGTCCGGATCTGCCCATCTGACCCCGTCCTTCTGAATCTGCCCTGCTGAACTTCTTCTGACGGCCTGCTTTTTCGGACCTCCCGAAGAAAGGCACCCTGGCATGAGGCATGGATCTTTGCAGGGAGAACGGGTATCGTGAGGGCGCCCATGGGGCGAACGGGCTCCAGGGCGCAAGTGGTTCCCGCGACAGGGCCCGGGGCACGGCCAAGGAAAGCGTGTGTCTTCCGGGGATGCAGCACAGGACGGATGGCCCGGCTTCACAGCAGGGCACAGGCCCGTCAAACGGATGTCCCGGCGCAGATCGGCGAAGGCTGACTCGGCGCAGGTCCTGCCGAAGGGCACAAAGTGAAAGCGAACGCAGGGGCAAAGGCTTCCGCATGATCCGGGACCGGACAGAGGTCTGCCAGGTGCCTGTCCCGGGAAAGAGTGCCGCAAGGGGCACACGAGGCTCGGCAGGCCTTGCAAAAACGAAGATCAGGGGAGGAAGGCGCTGCTCCTGCAGCCTTGCAGGGGAGTCGTGCGCCCAAAGCGAGTCATGAACAGGAATCATGTCGTCCGTCTGCATGTCCAGGGCTTCAAGTCCTTTCAATCCTGCACCATGGATCTGTCCGGCACACTCAACGTGCTCATCGGTGCCCATGGCTCCGGCAAATCCTGTTTTCTGCAGGCCTTTGCCTTCCTGCGGCATCTGGCGAGCGGCCGGCTGGACGAATACACCGCCCGGCACGGCGGAGCGGAGGCACTGCTCTTTGGTGGGCGCGCAACGACCCGCACAATGCACATGGAAGCGACCTTTGCCGATGGACGAAGCTTCCAATGTTCTCTCGAACCGACCGGGGACAACAGGCTCAGGCTCGCCGCAGCGCACGTCTGCCTGCCAGAAGGAACGCCCCTTGCTGCACAGCCGGAACATTCCCGTTCGGAACATCTCAAACATCTCACGGACACGCCCTGTGATGGCCGGCCATGGCCTGCGCACGTCCGGGATCTGCAGGACGTCATGACAACCTGGCGTGTCGTGCACCTCGGAACCACCGGAGACATTGCCCCGGTCAGGCAGCGCCAGCCCGTGACCGATGCCTGCTTCCTGCGTTCCGACGCACGCAATCTGGCTCCGTTCCTGTACGCACTCAAGGACAGTCATCCTGTGCACTCTGCCCGCATAGTGGCCACCGTCCGGCTGATTGTCCCCTTCTTCCGGGATTTTGTTCTGCAGCCCTGCGAGGACAGTCCGGATCAGATCGAGCTCTGCTGGCTGGAAAAAGGCCGCAAGGAATCGCTGAAGGCACAGCTGCTCTCGGACAGCACCCTGCGCATCCTGTGCCTGGCAACGCTGCTGCAGCTGCCGGACGCTCTGCGGCCAGCGACCATCATCCTTGACGAGCCGGATTCCGGCCTGCACCCGGCAAGCCATGCGATCGCCTGTGCCCCCATGCACTCGGCCTCGCACTCCGGCCAGCTCATCGTTGCCTCGCACTCCCCGGCACTGGTGGATACATGCACCCCGGAGGACCTCATTGTCTTCGATCGCAGCAGCCAGGGAACGCGTGTGCACCGCCTGGAGAGCACGGATCTGGCTCGCTGGCTGGAGGAAGACAGCCTGGGGACCCTGTGGCAGATGAATCTCCTTGGAGGACGCCCATGATTCTGCATGGAGGCTGCATGAACGAATTTCGGGATTTTCTGGCAATGGACGCCGATGCACGACCAGTGCGTGCCGGCATCGGGAAGCTTGATGTGCCGGCCTTTCGCGACTTTCTGGCAAGGGTGTACCAGCGTGCCCTGCCGGATGCTGACGCGGAACGGATTCGGCTGCTCCAGGACATGAATCTTGCCACTGAGGAGGGCTTCCTCAATCTTGCCTGTGCGCTCCTGTTCACCGCCCACCCGGAGTGGATTGTGCCGCAGTTCCCGGTCAGGGCCGCCCGCTTCCGGGGCAATACCACACATGTCGTTCTCGACCGGCGAATTTCGAGGGACCGCTTCCCAGCATCTATCGGGAGTGTCACGCCTTCATCATGCGCCACCTGCACAGGATAGAGGCCGGCCGGGGCAGCACTGCCCCGGACGCACCGGAAATTCCTCCTGTGGTCTTTGAGGAGCTGCTGTTGAAGCTCCCCCGTCTTACGACGGGGGATTCTCTCCCAGAACGAGAAAATGGCTTTCTGCAGAACCTTTCGGCCAGCAGCTGTCACCATCTCGGATCCTTGTACTTTCTGTGGGCTTGAGGTGGAGCA
>DXHV01000027.1 GCA_019113165.1 Candidatus Desulfovibrio intestinipullorum | reverse complement strand
ATTGTCAATGAACAAAGTGTGCCGCTGTTCGTTGCGGCGTTGGGCTTTATGCCCTTTTGTCGTGCGACTGTCAAGAACTTTTTTTCGTTTTGTCACATTTTTTTCAGAATGTGGTCAAAAGCGTGAAGTTCTTCCTGAGTCGCGGAAACGCCCTTATAGGACTTTGTCTCCCTTCCTGTCAAGCTCTTTTTGCAGCCTTTGCGAAATTTCTTTCGCGGCCAGCTTCATGGGGGCCGACAGACTCTGCATGGCGAATACCTTGCGACATCTTGCATGCAAAGGACGGACCTGGCAGATTTTTGTCGGAACATATCACTGAGTTAGTCACTCATGCGAGCAGTTCGTCCAGCCTCTGTCAGGCGGCGCGAGGAGCGTTTCTACGCTTGTGCACCCTGCCTGTCAACAAAAATTTGCACATTTTTCAAAAAAAGTTTCGCCTGCGTCCAAAACCCGCTTCAATGGCCGGGACCATGGTCCAGAACCCCGCCAGCGTGCTCCTGGCAGGGCGATCCGCGAAAAGAGCCTCAGACTCTTTCTGAATGCTTCCGGTTTCTGCCGCAAAGCCTTCGGCTCCTTCCAGAAAGCTTCCGGCTCCTTGCCGCACAGCGTCCCGTACTGTGCGGACACTGCGGTTCTGCCTGCGTCCTCTTTTTCGTCAGCGTGCACGCTGTCCCTGCAAACGCTTCCAGGCCCGCTGCGAAAGGCTTCGCACATCTTCCTGTATGCGCTCGCTCTGGCTTTTGGGAAGAAGCTGCAGGAGGTCACTGGTCCAGCGAGCCGAATCAGCGTTTCCGACAAAAAGCGCTGTTGCCCCCAGGGGCCTGTTCTGCAAAAACTCGCGGGCAACCAGGGAGAGCACCTCGTCCTCCACATGGCCCTGCAGAGTCAGGCAGGCCACGGTCTCTGCCTGCAGGGCTCTGGGCAGTGCCGCCAGCACCCTGGCTGCGTCGCCAAGATCAAGGCAGCCCAGAACCACAGCCCTGGCCTGAGGCCGCTCGGCACGAAGCCTGTCGGCCATGCGGACCACAAGACGGTCCTGCAGTCCGCTCCCTTCGCCCGCGGATCTCCTGCTGGCGCAATGCTGCCGAAAAGCACGCGGCACCGATTCTTCCGGACCAGCTTCCAGATCAGCTTCCGAATCATCTGCGGACGCGTCTGCAAGCCTTTCTTCTCTCGTGCCTTCCGATGCATTCCTGGAGGTTCCTCTCTCGCGCCTCTCCGACTCTGTGCCCGTCATCTTTCTGACAGAAGGCGCAGGATTCCTGTCAGGAAGATGACAGGCCTTGCGCCCCCGGCTGCGCACAAGGAACACCATGCAGAGGAGCAGAAGCAGTGCTCCGCCTCCGGCGGCTCCAAGGTACAGGGGCGTTGAGGAGGATTCGCTGAAGAGCAGAAAGCTTATGGCTATGGAGTCGCCCCGCTCGCTCCTGAGCCCCGCGGCATGGCTGACCAGGGTGCCCAGACGCTCCTGTTCGGCACGCAGTCCCTCGGCACTCGACGGCATGCCCTGCAAAACAGCGGTATCTATGATCAGGGCAATGGACACAGGCGGCCTGTGCCCCGGGATCTGTCCGTCCCCGAAGCTTGCCTGCACGACAAGGTGCTCCTCGCCATAGACAGGGGACAGCAGATCGTGGATGCGTGTTTCCAGCGTCCGCAGCCACTGCCCGTCATAGACCACGCTTTTGTGTTCCTGCCTGACAGCCTGATGAGAGGGCCGCTCAGCTCCCGTCCTGTCCGAATCCGTCCTGTCCGAAGGCGTCTGGGCAGAATGTGTCTGAGCTGGCGCCGCACAGGCTGTCTGCAGGGTGGGGATTGGAGAAACCCAGTACAGGGCAAGGCTTCTGTCCCCGGTATGGGGCACATGCACAAAGGCAGAGAAGACGAGCAGGCACACGGTGCACACAAGGCAGCGCACGACAAGAGGACAGAAGCCTTGCCGCCCCTGTCCGTCCATTTTCTGACGTCGTGCCCTGTCCGTATTTGCCTGTGGCATGCCCTGCCCCTCATGCTGTGTGTCCTGCAAGCCCTTGCCTCTGTCCTCCAGATCTGCTCCACAAGCTCGCGGGCCCATGCATGATGGGCGCACCTGACGATCCGGAAGACAGGCCCCTGGTGCATCGTGCAGCATGCTGCACGTCCCCAAAAGGCCCTGCAAAAGATTATGCAAACAATGTGCCAGCAGTCATGATCGGACGACTCGTGGTCAGGAACAGAGCTTCTGCAGGGGCGTGGCAGCCAGCGTCTTTCCTGGCCCTGTCCGTCTTTTGCAGGCTGCGCCCGGGGGATTGAGGCGCATGCGCTCCACGTCCAGGCCCTGCTGCTGGAGCAGCACAAAGATGCGGGCACAGGCCAGGGCGTCGCTTAAGGCCTCGTGGTGATTCAGGGGGATCTGATAGTGCGCGCAGAGAGCGTCCAGTGTCTTGGAAGGCAGCTTGAGGGCAGCCCTGGCCCCCTTGAGCGTGCAGTAGAAGGGGAGTTCGGGATTGGGCAGAAGGAAGGAGGTGCAGCAGCCGTTGAAAACGCTGCGATCAAAGGGCGCGTTGTGCGCCACAAAGCCCTGGGCACCGGCAAAGAAGGCCTCCATCTGCGGCCAGAGCTCCGTGAAGGTCGGCGCCCGGCACAAATCGGCCCAGGTGAGCCCGTGCACCCAGGAAAAGAGCACGCGGGAGGAAGGCGGCCTGATGAGGCTTGAAAAGGTCCGTGTCAGACGGCCGTTTTCAATGCGTACCATGCCTACGGAGCAGGCCGCATTGGCTTCCTTCCCGCTTGTCTCGAAGTCTATGGCAACAAAGATGCTCACAATGAGAGACCTGACTGCGTCTACCTGGCGCCGTCCGTGCAGGCGGCAGCGGCACTCTCGCGCAGGCGCTCGGCAATGTAGGCTTCCATGGCCGGATCGGACTCATCGTAATTGAAGCAGTTGGCGTCTTCGCCGAACAGACCCTCGGGCACCCAGTCGCCCTTTTCCTCGGGGTCGGTGATGAGGTCGGCATAGAAGCAGACGGAGAGCCAGCGGCTGGCCGGATCGTCGTCCACCACGTCCACCAGGACAAAGAGCTCGCGCTTGCTCTGAGCCTTGCCTGTGGCACGAATGGAGTAGCTGACACCGGGACGGCAGCGGTAGGAAAGACTCACGCCCTCAATGCCTGCCAGAAGATCGCGAAAGCGCAGCAGCACATCCTTGGCGCCGCAGGGGTCAGTGGTCCATTCATTCAGAAAGGCAGCAAATTCTTGTGCAGCTGTGTCCATACCATCCTCCTTAAGGGAAGAGCTTTGACAAAAAGAAACCTGATTGCAGGGATACCATTTAGTTGAGAGGGGACCGGGGACTGCGTGCCGGGCATTTGTGCTCGCCCTCCCTGCACTGCCTCCATGGTCCGCTCGCAAGTCTAGCAGCCCGGACGGCTTTTGTACAAGGCCTTTTGGCCTGTGCCTGAACTGCCCGGCGAACAGCCCGGAAGGATGTCTGGAAGAATGTCTGGAAGGATGTCCGGAAGGATGCCCGAAAGGATATTCCGGAAGATTTCCAGCCTCTCCCTGAGGTCTTCTCCCAAAGGCAGGGACTGCAGGAGAGTGACCGAGCTAACTCGCCTGCGCATGCCCCATTCGTAAGAGTGGGGTAAGCAGGCGCCCTGCTGTCTGTTTCGGCCCCATGGCTGATAAGCTGATGCGATTTTTGCATCCGAATCACAGGGGGATAAAGTCAGCCATTGCCGGGCGTCTGCCTGGGCAGTGCTCGGAGCAGAGGTGTCATCGGGACAGGCTTCGCTCGTGCTTTCTGGGTGGGGGCACTGCGAGAGTGTGCCTGAGCCTGGACATGCCTGTGCGTGCACTCTGTGACCGAAACAGGGAACGGATCGCAGACAGAAGTGACCGCATCAGCTTCACTCTGAATTTTTTTGCACTTTTTTTCCTTTTTTAGTCCACACAGGTGTGGATTGCCCTCAACTTTGTCGTTTACAATGGCAAACTGTGTGGAGTACAGACATTCTGGAGCTGATGAGATCGCATATGTCTTGTCTGCAG
>DXHV01000026.1 GCA_019113165.1 Candidatus Desulfovibrio intestinipullorum | reverse complement strand
TTTTTGAGAAGAACTTTAACAAAAATAAACAAAAATATTCCAAGAATGTTTTTGTGATATAAATTTCGAAAATTGTGAAAATTCTTATGTGACAAGACGTTAGGCTGCGTATCGCCTTTTGGTACATAATTTGCTTCCTCTGTGAAAATAATCACTACAAAGGACGTTTTTTCCAAGACATCTTTGAGCAGACCTCTTGCTGTGTTTGTTCTTTGAGTCACAAAACGCTTTTTTCATCATTGAAATGTCATGCATGAAAGAAGGAGGAAGTATGGGAAGTTCCAATTGTGCTCCAGAGGAATCGACGAGGTTGATAACTCTTCTTGGGATCTCCAAGACACCTTTTGAATGGTTCGCTCTAGTCCTCGGCCCAGTCATTTACTTTGCTTTCTTGTTTGCTCCTTTGGGCGGAACAATCACGCAGCAGGGTGGTTTGGGAATCATCGCCTGGTCAGCGTGGTGGTGGGGAACAGGTTGCCTGCCCACGGGGTACGTGATGGCTGTTCCCATCCTTGGAACAGCATTTTTGCCCGGCATGAAGTTTGGCCCCGTACTGCAGACATTAATTCATCCTGGCATTGGCATGATTCTTGGCCCTGCACTGATTGTGTGTATGTGGAGCCGATGGGGGTTCACTCGTCGTATGGCTCTCTTTTGCCTGAGCAAGGTGGGCACTTCAGTCAGAGCACAAGCGGTTACCTGGCTTCTGCTTTCAGCTTCTATCAGCTTTTTCGTGGCAAATGTTGTCATCGCCATTGCCATGACTCCCATCGCCTTGGAAATGCTTAAGGCCGTTGGTTATGATACAGCATCGAAACTCAGAAAGAGCAAGGAGTGTATGCTGATAGTGATAGCCATTGGCATTGGCGCCTCAGTGGGTGGTTTTTTGACTCCTATGGCCGGTGGTCAGGCTGTTATTACCTGGACCCAGCTTTCTGAAGCGTTAGGTTTCCAGGTTTCAATGATATCCTTTACGGTAACCATGTTTGTGCCGGTCATCCTGTCGCTTATTCCTGTGGCTATTCTCTTCGGCTGCATTTTCCCTGTTGATATCAAGTCCTTTGCTGGCTCAACAGATTTTTTTAAGCAACAATTGCGCGAACTTGGTCCGTTAACCAAGTCAGAAATCTGGGGTATAGTGATTTTCCTTCTGGCAATTGCTCTTCCGTTCCTCATGCCAGTGTGGAGGCCTTATCTCCCAGAAAGCCTCGATATTAACCCATCACTGATTTTTACCTGTGTCACTGTCATTCTTGCTATTCTGCCAGCTCCTGACCAGGGAGCACCAGTCAAGCCCTTCCCCTATCAGCCAAATGAACGACTCTTGAGCTTTAATGCCATCAAGATTTTACCTGTACAAGCATTTTTGATTTGGCCTACCGCCATGTCCATCTCCCTGCTTGTGAACATGACAGGCACAACAACGCTTTTGGCACAAGTGATAGATGGTTTCTGGAATCTTGAACCCTACACCGGCACTGGTCTTTTTACGCTTTTCTGTGGTGTGTTAGGTAATGCTGCATCAGATACTGGTGCAGCTGGCATGATTGCTCCTATCCTTGCAAAGGCAACCCTCGAATCAGGCGTGAATCCTGTTCCCTGGTTGCTCATGATGGGGTACACCGTGAATTTTGCATTCATGGTACCTTCAGCTACTGGCACCATGGCTCTGCCCATAGCTCTTGAAGGCAAGGCTTCGTGGCGTCTGCCAGTCTATGGCTTCTTCTGCTCTGTTGCCTGCTGCCTTGTTTCCTGGGCATTCTGGGGCACAGTGCTCGCAAGAAACTGGACTTTCTTCATGACTCTCTCGTAGACAGAAACTACTTGTATATAGGGAGTGGACTTTATGATATACTGTAATAATTCAATAGATCTGATTGATATTCTTGCTCAAAATAGTGTCTGTGCAACTATAGGTAATTTTGATGGACTGCATATAGGACATAGATCCCTGATACATAAAGTATTTGATATATCGAAGAAACACTCCTGTATATCAATGGTAATAAGTTTCTGGCCTCATCCACTCTCGATTCTTGCCCCACATCGCGCCCCCAGGCTCATAGCAACACATGCTGAAAAACTGTCGCTATTGGAAAAATTGAACATAGATGTTTTTCTCGAACTGCCATTTACTAAGCATCTAGCAAGCCTCACTGCAGAAGAATTTTTTACAACTCAAATTTTTCCAATAAATCTTAAATATTTAGTTATTGGATATGATTTCTGTCTTGGAAAAAATAGAGCAGGAGATGCTGATTGTCTGCGTCTATTAGGTGAAAAATACACTTTCGATGTAATTCAAATGCCAGCTATTCGTGAAAATGGAACAATTGTCAGTTCAACTCTCATACGAAAAGCATTAAATAGCGGAAGTTCCTATATTCCTGGTATGCCGATGAGTATCGATAATCATATATACGCATAATTAATTGTAAAAAATTATAATATAAGTGGGAGCATGTAAAAAAACATCTCCCACTTTTTATTTTTCTCTATGTAATATTCTTGTGGAAATTGAGACTAGAGTGGTAGTGATGTTCTCACTTTCTGAGTAGAAGATGTACTGATGCTTCAGACAGGTGGCTCCTCTGGCATGCAGCGCACCAGTCTCAAAATCCACAAAAGAATGGAGCCCTCTGGATGGACAAGCCGAACGAATCCATCATGAAAGGGCTGGGGCATGTTTTTGGCTCTTCGGGGGTATGTGTGGGTAGGGAAGGGCACCAATCCCCTCATTGCCTTCTCTCCAGGGACTATTTCCATCCTGAGGGCAGCTGCCACTGTCCGCGCAGTAAAGGCACCTTCAGCAAATTTATCAATAGTCTTTGCTAGTTAGCTTTATGAAGTCGTGGTGACTGTTTCCCTGTCTACCAAGGCCAAGATGCTCCAAGAGAGAGCCTTTGGAGTTACCCACAGAAAGCCACGAAGAGCCTGTTTTTTTCGCATGATCGAAGCCAGGCAACGGGAATTGGACGGTGAGGTCTACGCGGTGCCGCCGCAATACACGAGTCAAACTTGCCCGGAGTACGGTTGTACAGATGAAGGAAATCGCACCAAACAGACAGTTTTCAAATAATCATATAAATGCTTTTACAAGGCACATAATTCCAGAAAATAGAATAATAACCTTGACGATTGTACGAAAGGTTGAAACATTTATATGTTTTAAGAGAGGAATAGAAAGAAAAAAACCTATCAGGGATGCTGCAATACACCATAATGAATAAGTCACAATCGTTTCAGTGTATAGTCCCGAATACCACTGAACAGTACAGGTTACCAGAGAACGCAGAAAGAAATAAACACTTGTAATTCCCAAAAATTGCTGTGGATTCCACCCGGTCAGCAGACCGTAGAGTCCAACAACGGGGCCATCAATAGTTGCGCATGTTCCTATGATTCCTCCTAATACGCCTGCCCCCAATGAGTAGCGGACCCTGGGCACTATTTTGATCCTGTCCTGGAAAGCCTGAAGTCCCACAATACAAAATATGAGGAGCACGCCAATAATCAGCTCAAGCAGGCTTGAAGAAACCCTTCTAAGAATGAGAATACCCACCAAACTCCCGGGGATGGTCCCCAAAGCCATCCAAAGAACGATCTTCCAGGAGCAGTATCTCACATAATAAAGAGCCATCCCTACCATCATTCCCAACAGCGTCAGGCAGGAAATCAAGACGACTTCCTGAACAGGAAGAACCCATATCATAAACGGGATAGCAATAATGGCTACTCCAAGTCCACAGAGTCCACAGATAAAAGCGCCTATGAACCATGCTGCTACAGATACTATGAGTGCTGTTTCCATGCTGACACTCCGTTTTTAGGGAAAAGCCGCAGTACACTGGCGTAAGTCATCTTCTCATCTTGGTCCAACCCCGGGCCATTTGCCATGCAGGATCTTTCTTCTCGTTCTTTTTTAGTTTCTCTCATACATAATTTTTTACAACAACATACTCTTCACTTTTCTTCCTTGTCAATTGATAATTTGTCATATGGAAGATAATAGAGAAAAGACATCTTCCACCAGACACATTATTTTTCATTTAAATTGTTTTTTTCTAACGTTCTGATGCGCTGCCCTTTTCTCATTTCTCGTGAAAGGACAAATTTCTGCAATACAAAAAAAAGCGGTCAGCCTTCTGCAAGCCAACCGCATAAGTTTCTTTTTCCTGTAAACGCCCAGGCACAGTCTGCCTGTGCCGCTTGGGAAATGTTTCAGGTAGTCTTTTTTCTTTCATTTTTCGTTTTATGGTGGGCCCGGAGAGATTCGAACTCCCGACACACAGGTTCGTAGCCTGTTGCTCTATCCAACTGAGCTACGAGCCCACTTAATGGGAAAAATGAAAAATCTTGATGGTGGGCCCGGAGAGATTCGAACTCCCGACGCACAGGTTCGTAGCCTGTTGCTCTATCCAACTGAGCTACGAGCCCACTCAAGGGAAAAAGAAAAAATTTTTTATGGTGGGCCCGGAGAGATTCGAACTCCCGACACACAGGTTCGTAGCCTGTTGCTCTATCCAACTGAGCTACGAGCCCACTCACAAATGAGGACCCTAATCCTTTTGAGGAAAAGAGTCAAAGGAAATTTGTAACAAAAAATTCGTAAAAAATTACTCAGCAGCGCCGCAGGCATTGACTGCGCGAGCCAGACGGGCAACCTTGCGGGAAGCCTGACGGCGATGGATGGCGCCTTTGCCAGCAGCCTTGGCCAGCACAGAGGCAGCCTTGCTGAGAGCTTCAGCGGCAGCAGCCTTGTCATTGCTGGCAATGGCAGCACGCACGGCCTTCACGGCATTGCGGGCACGGGTGCGAGCAGCACGATTTCTGCCGGCCTGAACAAGACTCTGACGATGGCGCTTGAGAGCGGACTTATGGTTAGCCACGATTATCCTCCAAATTGAGCTGCCTGCTGCATTGAGGCGCTCTTCATTCGCAAGAGCAGTACCCTAGTCGTTTTAGCAGAGGTTGTCAAGAAAAAGTTCAAAGATTTTGTGTGCCAGTTTTGCGTACGCCCGAAACGGCAGGACAAAAGACTGTCTTTTGCCGTTTCGGGCAGGGTCAGGCTAGATTTGCAGGGCGGCGAAATCGGCCACCAGGGAGAAGCGATCTGCCAGGGCCTTGAGCATGGACAGCCTGTTGCCGCGCAGGGCCTCGTCTTCGCAGGCGACCATGACGTGGTCAAAGAAGTTGTCCACTGCAGGACGCAGGGTGTCCAGCTGATTGAGCATACCGGTGTAGTCGTGGCTGCCCCACAGATGATCCAGAACGGGCAGGGCCTCTTCCAGTACCTTGTCCAGGGCCTTTTCCGCCTCTTCCTCGAGCAGGGACTTGCGCCACCTGGCCGGAATGGATGCGCCGGCAGCCTGCTGCTTGGCCACGATGTTGGCCACGCGCTTGAAGGTCTGCACGGAGCTTGTGTAGTCTGCGCCCTGGCTGAAGACCTTGAGGGCCTCTATGCGTTCGTCCACGCCCTTCACGGTGCGGCAGGCCGAACCAAGGGCCGCGTCCACCAGCAGGGTGTTCACGCCCAGGTTCTGGTAGTAGTTGCGCAAACGGCCCCTGAAGAAGTCCATGAGCTTGTCCAGGCATTCGCTCGGGGCAATCTTCCACTCCCTTTCGCCGTAGCCCATCTGGGCACGGGCCAGGAGCTCCTGCACGTCCAGGGAGAGACCGAAGTGGCGCAGGATGCGGATAATGCCCAGGGCGCAGCGGCGCAGGCCGTTGGGGTCTGCCGTGCCGCTGGGAATGAGATTGAGACCAAAGCAGCCGGCCAGGGTGTCGGCCTTGTCCGCAATGGACAAAAGAGCGCCGCACAGGCTCTGCGGCAGCGGAGAGTCGGGGCCTGCGGGCAGGTACTGTTCCTTCAGTGCCTGGGCCACCCTGTCGTCTTCCTGCCACTGGCCGGCATAGATGCCGCCCATGATGCCCTGCAGCGTGTCGAATTCGCCCACCATGCCGGACACAAGGTCTGCCTTGGCGAGTCGGCCGGCCCTGGCTGCCGATTCGCCAAGCTCGGGCGCACAGACGGAGGCAAGCCAGCTGCACAGGGCTTCCAGCCTGCGGCTCTTGTCGCCCATGGTGCCAAGACCCCGGATAAAGATGACGTGCTCAAGCTTCTCCAGCCACATGTCGAAGCTGGCCTTGAGGTCCTCGTGCCAGAAGAAGCGGGCGTCTTCCAGGCGGGCACGCAGCACGCGTTCCCAGCCGTGCTTGACAACGGACAGATCCTCGGGCGTCAGATTGAGCACCGTGACAAAGTGGGGCAGAAGCGTGCCTTGTGCGTCTTCCACGCCAAAGCTCTTCTGATGGCTCTGCATGCTCGTGATGAGCACTTCCCTGGGCACTTCCAGGAACTTGGTGTCAAAGTCGGCCAGCAGGGCCACGGGGTGCTCCACAAGGCCCACCACTTCCTGCAGCAGGCCCTCGTCCCACAAAATGGTGCCGCCGATGGCGCTGGCCTGGGCCGTGGCGTCCTCCACGATCATCCTGCGGCGCTCGTCGCCCTCGGGCACAAGACCGCCCTGCTCCTTCAGGACACAGAGCAGGTCTTCGGCCCTGTTCACGGCAAAGGGACCACGGCCGTGAATGCGGTGGCCATACGTCTCGCGGCCGCTTTCCATGGGGCCGACGGCAAAGGGCACCACTGCTTCGTCAAGCAGGGCCACAATCCACTGCAGGGGTCTGGCATAGGCAAAGTCGTGGTCTGCCCAGCGCATGCGCTTGGCAAAGGGAATGCGGCTGATGATGTCCGGGCAGATTTCCGCCAGGATGTCCAGGGCGCTGCCGCCGCCCACGTGCTTTTTCACGGCCATGTACACGCCCTTGGGTGTCTTGACCTGATAGGCGTCCTGCACGGTCACATTGTTGGTGCGGCAGAAGCCTTCCAGGGCCTTGGTGGGGGCACCGTCTTTGAAGGCCACCTTGGCAGGCGGTCCCATGACCTCTTCCTCGCGTTCTTCCTGGCGCTCGCTCACCGCGTCTATGCGCACAATGGCCCTGCGCGGCGTGGAACAGGTCGTGATGGCGCCGTGCTGCAGGGCCTTTTCGTCCAGGGCCGCAGCAAAGGCCTGGGCAAGAAATTCTTCCTCGCCAGGCAGAAAACGGGAAGGCAGTTCCTCGCTGCCGATTTCCAGAACAAAGGTTGCCATGGCCTATTCTCCTTCCTTGGTGTGCAGCATGGGATAGCCCATGGCTTCGCGCTGTTCCACATACAGTCTGGCCACGCCGGACGCCAGGGCGCGCACACGGCCGATGTAGGCCGTGCGCTCCGTGATGGAGATGGCGCCGCGGGCATCGAGCAGATTGAAGGTATGCGAGCACTTCATGCACTGATCATAGGCCGGCCAGGGCAGCTTCTGCTCAATCATGGCCTTGCATTCGCGTTCGTAGTCGTCGAAATGCGTCAGCAGCATGCCGGCATTGGAACAGTCGAAATTGTATCTGGACTGCTCGACCTCATTCTGATGGTAGATGTCGCCATAGCGCACGTTTTCGTTCCAGCGCAGGTCATAGACGCTGTCCACGCCCTGCAGGTACATGGTCAGGCGCTCAAGGCCGTAGGTCAGCTCCACGCTGACAGGACGAAGATCAAGGCCGCCCACCTGCTGGAAGTAGGTGAACTGGCTCACTTCCATGCCGTTGAGCCACACTTCCCAGCCAAGGCCCCAGGCACCCAGGGTCGGTGATTCCCAGTCGTCCTCCACAAAGCGGATATCGTGCCTGTGCGGTTCTATGCCCAGGGCCGCCAGGCTGCCCAGGTACAGATCCTGGGAGTTGGCCGGATTGGGCTTGAGAATGACCTGAAACTGGAAGTAGCGCTGCAGACGGTTGGGGTTCTCGCCGTAGCGACCGTCTGTCGGGCGTCTGCATGGCTCCACATAGGCTACCTTCCACGGTTCAGGGCCGAGAACGCGCAGAAAGGTGTGCGGATTGAAGGTACCGGCACCGCATTCCACGCCCAGGGGCTGTTCCACGACACAGCCCTGCTGCCCCCAGTAGTTCTGGAGAGTCATGATGACATCTTGAAAATACATGTTGTCGTTTTCCTCGCAAAAAGGGTCAGATTCTGATGTAGTGCCCGCGATCCCAGGCAATCCCCACATGATAGCGCAGCATGCCGTCCAGACAGAGGCTGACCTTGCGCCGCTCCTGTCCGTCGAGCTGCAGCCCCTGCCACTGCAGGGGCCAGCTCAGACGAACAGCCTGCAGCATCTGCAGCGTGGTCAGGGAGAGCACGGCTCCGCTGGAGCGACCGGTACACTGCCCCTGGCAGGTCCGGCAGAGCACGCCGCCCTCTTCCACACAAAAAAAGGACTCTCTGCCAATGGGGCTGCGGCACAGGCAGCACTGCAAAAAGTCCGGGGCATAGCCGAGAAGCGCCATGCATTTCAGACGAAAGAACAGCGGCATCAGCGGGCCTGCCCCTGCCTCGCTGTCCAGGAGGACAAGGCTCTCCTCCATGAGACGAAAGGCATCCCCTGCCGCCTCCACGGGCACGGAGGCACTGTCCAGGAGCTTGAGACAGTTGACGGCAAGCCCCTGGCGGGAAGGCATGGTACGCAGACGCTGCGGCCCGCGCACGAGCACGGCCTCGCAGAGCTCCTCGTAACGGCCATTGCGGCTTTGTGCCACGTGGCAGTCCAGAATGTTGAGGATGTCCAGGCAGCCCACGAAGCGTCTGCGGCTGTGCAGGCCGCCGAAGGCAAAGACCGTGTGCACGCCGTGCTCCCTGAAGAGCACGCGCAGCCACACATCGTATTCGCGAAACGTCCCTTTGGCCAGCACAAGGCCCGTGTCATTCCATTCCACGGTGCACCGTCCCGGTCACGCGATGAGGCGTCATGGTCCAGACCTTGCGCAGGGCTAGCGCTCCTGCCTGGGCGGGAAGGTCAGGTTGCGCACCTGGCCCGCACGGCCCTTGTCCAGTTCCGTGCCATTGTAGAAGACGCGCACGCCGCCGGCATTGCCAAGGCGCAGGGACAGGCTCTTCGCAAAGGTCACCGTAAAGGTCTCGCCCACCTGCAGGGTGCGCTGCACGGCCCTGCCGGAATCCGCCGTCACCTGTGTCCAGCAGACGGCCTCGGCCACGACCGTGACCGTGTTCTTGCCATCGGCCGCCATCAGCGCCTCGGGCGGTACGGGCAGATTGGGATTGGCGGAATTGCCGGAGTTGACCGCGGCAGGATCGGGTTCGGCCAGGCCTGCTTCGCCGGCCAGGGTGGCATTGCCCTGCAGCGTGGCCCAGGGGGAACCGGGCAGGACAACGGCAGGCAAAGGCTCGCGCTCTCCTGGCTCGACCAGGGAGAGGGACTTGCTGGGGCTGCCCTCGGAGGACACGGATCCGGCTCCTGCGGGCATGCCGGGCGTAGCCTGGGCAGGCGTCTGCATGTTGCCGGAGAGCACGGGATCCTGCGTCACCTGGCCGAAAATGCCGGAAAAGGAGCCTGCAGGCTGATTGGGATTGGCAGGAACAGCGTCCCTGCTCTCCTGTTCGGACGCAAGGCTCTGCTCAAGGGAAGCCGAGGCCGAGGACTGCATGGGTGCCGTTGTCTGCGGATCCGGGTTGCCTTCCTTGATGAGCAGGTCCAGAAGCTGGAAATGCCACACGGACCAGCCGATGAGGCAGGCTATGAGCAGGCTGACCACGGCTCCGAGCCAGGGTGTGCGCATCCTGGGTCTGGCCGAGCGGTCCGGTGCATAGACGGGCTCGGTCAGCTCCGGTTCCGGCGTGAAGATTTTGAGCACCTCACGGTAACTTTCCGGATCAAACTTCAGATAGCCCGCGTAGGAGCGCAAGAAGCCCTTGGCATAGGCGGAATGGGGAAACTTGTCCCTGTTGCCCTCTTCCAGGGCCTGGAGGACGGAAACGGAGAGCTTGAGGGTGCCCGCCACATCCTCGAGACTGAGATTTCTGGCCTTGCGGGCAGAGCGCAGGGCGCTGCCCAGGTCGGCAAAGGTTGCATAGCCCTGTGCGCCGGCTACGGGCGCAGTGTCAGGATCTGTTTCCTGCTGTGTGGTGCGTCCAGACAAGGGAACCGCAGCATTGGGAGTGGTGGTGGGCATGGTATTCCTCGCGGGACTGGCAGTGCGTTTGGAGCAGGGAGAAGACGAAGCTGGGGAAGAGCTGTCCCCGGCAGCAGGGGTCCTGGACCCGGGCTGAAGTTCTGACATGAGACTGTATGTCCTGCAGGCAGCTGGCTAGATGCGGATGTCGATGACAGCCTTGTCCTTGAGCTGCTTCGTGTAGTCCTCGAAGCGCTCCTGGGCCTTGGGATTGCGCAGGATGCCGTCAATCATGGGCGTGGCCTCTTCCAGGGTCATGATGCGCAGGGGCGTCTGATCGCCGTTGGGCCTGAAGAGGCGCACCTGGGCCTTGAGCTGGGGATTGAAGTTGAAGAGGTCGGTCACGTCGCCGGGCTGCATCTTGGTCAGGCGGCCGCGCCACTCGTCGTTGAGGCGATCCCACTGCACTGCGCCACCGTCACCGCCCTTGTCGCGGTTGGGCAGCACGGAATAGCGTTTGGAGGCTTCCATCCAGGAAATCTCGCCGTTCTTGAGCTTGCGGGCAATGGTGCGGGCAGGCGCCTGGGGATGGTAGACAATCAGCGCCATGTGCAGGCCTTCGCGGTTGTACATGGTGCTCTTGTTCTTTTCGTAGTAGTCCCGGATTTCCTGCGGAGTCACCACCACGCGACGCCCCACTTCCATGCCCATGATCCGCTGGCGGAGCATGCTCTTGCGGTAGTTTTCACGCACTTCCTTGAGGCTCGTCCTGTCCTTGGCCAGTGCCTGCTCGAACTGCTGCTTGGTCATGCCCCGGGACTGGTACATGTTGGTGATTTCCTTGTCCACGTCGCTGTCCGAAATGGTGATCTTCAGGCGCGTGGCTTCCTGCTGCAGCAGGATGTCCAGGATCATCATGTCCAGAACCTTGCGCAGGATGGCGTCAATCTTCTCCTTGTCCTTGGGAGAGTTGGGATTCAGACGAGCTTTCTGTATTTCCGGCAGGGAATTGCGCTGCAGATCGAACATGGTAATGACCTTGCCGTTCACGACGGCGGCAACCTTGTTGATTTGGGCAGCCTGAACAGAAGAGGAGAGACACTGGAGACCGGCAAAGATCACAAGAAAGGCAAGAAGAAGATATTTTTTCACGGCAGGAATCCTCGGATTCAGCGAAGGGAACATATATGTCTGGAACACGTCCGGTGCAAAGGAAGGCCTCTGCCCCTGCACGCACAAACCCTGCTTGCAGGCAGGCTCGTGTCACGAAAACGAACGGAAAAAACAGCAAAGACGAAAAAAAAGCCTTTACTATTCTTTCAGGTTAGAGTGCAGGGCACAGGACTTGAGTGAGTTTTTTCCTACCCATTTCCGACAGAAAAAGCAATGTGAAAACAGGCAGGGGCAGGCCCGGGGACAGAGCTCACTGCCCCCTGCTGCCCGCACAAGAAATGCCGGCGCCTGAGACGTTCAGATCAGGAGAGCCCCGATCAGGGCTTCCACTTTCTGGCCACGGCCAGGGTGCTCTTGCGGGTCAGTCGCTGCTCCGAACCAGTTCCGGGCCGTGCCTGGGCGGATTGGGCAGGCTGGCCGGGCGTCTGCCGGCCGGCATAGCCGGGCTTGCCAGAGGTGCCCTGCTTGCCAGTCTTGCCCGACTGGGCCGACGGGCCTGCCTTGCTGCCCTGCTCCGCGCCTGCGGATGCCGCCTGGCCGGACTTTCCCGATCGCGTGGCCACGATGACGCGCTCTTCGCCCCCGGATTCGGGGTCCGCACGCAGGGCCTCGAGATCCGTGCGCAGACCGGCGAGGACCTCACGGTAGGGTACGTCTGTGGACAATGGCACTATGAGGGTTGTGGTGGGGATGATCTGGGCGCCAGGGCGCCTGGCAAGCAGGGTCATGACCTTCACCGGATCGATGGCGTTCTGACCGTCGGCCCAGCTGAGCCTGACCTTGCGCAGGCCGAGGTCGGCCTTTTCCACCTGCAGCGTACCCAGGAACTGCTTGAAGTCCAGAATGGCCAGGAAGGTCTGGAACTCCTCGGGGAAGGGACCAAAGCGATCCCGCACATCCAGGGCAATGCGCTCGCGCTCCTGGCCTGAGCCTGCACTGGTGAGGGCACGGTACTGGCGCAGGCGCTCCCTGGGATCGCTCACATAGGTTTCGGGAATGCGGGCCGGCACGCCGATGTTGACTTCCGTCTCCAGAGGCCGCTCGTGCACGGTGCCCTTGAGCCGGTCCACAGCCTGCTCCAGCATTTCCAGATAGAGGTCCAGGCCCACCTTGGCCATCTGGCCTGTCTGGGCCTCGCCCAGGATGTTGCCCGCGCCGCGCAGGCGCAAATCCTCCATGGCCACCTTGAAGCCTGCACCAAGAAAATCCATGTCCTGGAGGATGGCCAGGCGCTCCTCGGCTATCCTGGTCAGATGGGCGGGATCCGGCACCACAAAGAAGGCATAGGCCTGACGGTCGCTGCGGCCCACGCGGCCGCGCAGCTGATAGAGCTGGCCCAGGCCGAAGTTCTGGGCCTGGTCCACGATGAGGGTGTTGGCCCTGGGAAAGTCGAGTCCTGATTCGATGATGGAGGTGCACACAAGCACATCCAGCTCGCCGTGCCAGAACTTGCGCATGTTGTCGTCCACCTCGGACTCTTCCATGCGGCCGTGGACCATGGCCACCCTGGCCTCGGGCACAAGCTTGCGCACGTAGTTGGTGACGTTCACCAGGCCCTGGATGCGGTTGAAGACCCAGAAAATCTGGCCCTCGCGCTCCATTTCCCTGCGCACCACCTGGCGCAGCATCTCGTCATCGCGGTCGATGACGGCCGTGACCACGGGCTTGCGCTCCCTGGGCGGGGTTTCGATGAGGGAAAGATCCCTGATGCCGGACATGGAGAGCTGCAGGGTTCTGGGAATGGGCGTGGCTGTCAGGGTGAGCACATCCACATTCTTCTTCATTTCCTTGAGCGCTTCCTTGTGGCGCACCCCGAAGCGCTGCTCCTCGTCCAGGATGAGGAGCCCAAGCCTTGGCAGGGACACATCCCTGGAGAGCAGGCGGTGCGTGCCGATCAGGATGTCTGTCTCGCCCCTGGCCGCAGCCTCCACCACCCTGGTCTGCTCCTTTTTGCTCACAAAGCGGGAGAGCAGGCCTATGCGCAGGGGAAAGCCCTTCATGCGGGCCCTGAAGGTCTGGTAGTGCTGCTCGGCCAGCACGGTGGTGGGACAAAGCAGGGCCACCTGTCGGGAATTGGAAGCTGCCAGGAAGGCTGCCCGCATGGCCACCTCGGTCTTGCCAAAGCCCACGTCGCCGCAGATGAGGCGGTCCATGGGCACGTCCCTGGCCATGTCCTGCAGCACCTCGGCAATGGCCCTGGCCTGATCCGGCGTTTCCTCGTAGCCGAAGGAGGCCCGGAACTCCTCGTAGAATTCGTCCGGCGGATCGTAGTGGAAGCCCTTGGCCACCTTGCGGTAGGCGTACATCTCGATGAGGTCCGCGGCTATCTTTTCCACGGCCTTGCGGGCCTTTTCCCTGGTCGTGCCCCAGGTGACGGAACCAAGCCTGTTGAGCCTGGGTTCCGAGCCGTCCGCACTGCGGAAGCGCTGCACGACTTCCAGGCGGTCCACGGGCACATAGAGCCTGTCGTCGCCCTGGTAGTCGAGCTCAAGAAAGTCGTGGGCTATGCCGTCGCGCTCAATGCTCCTGAGACCGCGGAAACGGCCTATGCCGTAATCGCGGTGCACGAGCAGCTCGCCCTCTTTCAGATCGTCAAAGGAGTCCAGGCCCTGAAAGACTCTGGTCATGCCCCGGCCGCTCTTCTCGGCCTTGGGCAGAAAGACGTTCTGGCCAAGGATGCAGGTGTCTTCCCAGGCGAGCTCTGCACCGCCCTGCAGCGGGGAAATGAGGGCAAAGAGTCCTTTCTGCCCAGGAGCATAGCGCTCCATGGCCCTGATCCCCTCCTGCTCGGCCAGCTTGAGGAAGCGCTGGCGCTGGCGCACGGAGGAAAAGCCCAGCAGGATCTGCTTGCGGCTCTTGAGCCACTCGCGCAGGAGGGCGCTCACATGCTGCCAAGGCCGGTCCATGGCGCCGGGATCCGTGAACAGTTCCTGGAAGGAGCGTATGCTGCGTTCTGGCAGGGCCGTGCCTGCGGGCTCCACGCCCACCACCAGGGGATCGGCATGAATGACCCTGAAGGCCGCATGCTCTTCCGTTTTCTGCCAGGGCAGCTCGCCCTGGGTGCGCAGGGTCCGGGTCACGGACTGCAGGACCTGGGCCCGAGCGCCCTGCAGGCGCTGGATCAAATCCTCGCGGGTCTCGGCCAGGGCCTGTTCCGTGGCATCGGCGCCTTCGCACAGGAAAATTGTGTCGGCAGGCAGCCAGTCCTCGAGCAGGGATGTGTCTGCCAGCACGCTGCCTGGCAGAAGGGTGCGTCCTCCCTGCCTCAGGGCCTTGCGGCAGTCATAGGCCACATCCTGCGACACCATGCCCGAGGTCACAAGCTGGTCGAGGTGCTCGTCCATGGTCCTGCGGGAGGATTCGTCCTGGAGGAAGGGCCTGGCCGGCACGATGGTGACAGAGTCCAGAGTCTGCAGGGAGCGCTGGGTCTCGGCATCGAAGAGGCGGATCTCCTCCAGGGTATCGTCAAAGAATTCCAGACGAAGGGGATGACTGTAGCCAGGGGCGAAGAGGTCGACAATGTCGCCGCGCCGGGCCATTTCGCCTGAGCGCGTGACCATGGGCTGGCGCACAAAGCCCCAGTCCGCCATCTGCCCCAGGAAGTCCTCCTGTGGACAGATGCGGCCCCGCTCGAGCTCCAGGCTGCGCTGGTCAAAAAAGGAAATGCCGGGATAGCGCAGAAGCAGGCTTTCCACGCTGGCCACCACAATGGCAGGCCGGCCCTGGCGCAGGCTGTAGAGCGCTGCCAGACGCCTGGGCCAGTCCATCTGCTCCTCGCGGACCAGCAGCCCCTGGGGCAGGCCCACGACCGGCTGCTGCCACATGGGAAGTGCGGCCGCACGCTCGTCACAGGAGAGATCCGGGCAGAAGAGCCTGGCATAGGCGGCAAGCTCGGCATAGGCCGACCTGTCCGTGGCCACAAGGACGGCACTGCGGCCCTCCTGCAGAGCCAGGGCGGCCAGGCGGGCCAGGGTGGCCCGGCCGGAACGCACAATGTGAAGAACGGTCTTTTTTTGTCTGAGAAGCTCTGTAGCCTGCTGCATCTTCCCCTCACCCGTGAGCGGCACCCTGGCGCGGGCCTTGGGCATGAAACATGCCCAAGGCCGCATCCGTGCCATAAAAAAAGCCGGTTGCCCGGCCCCATGTAGCAGAGGGCAGGGACTCCCCTGCCCCAAAAAGCAGTAAAGACGACGAGGCTATCCGTTGCAGCTGCCGCTGCAGCAGGAACAGCCGGCAAAGGCCGAAGGATCCATGAGCGGACGCTCGGCGCGGATGAGCACGTCCTCGCCGTTCACATCAATGACAATGGCGCCCACGCGCTGCTGCAGCTGCCTGTCAATGCAGAAGGTGACATCATCCACCACTTCCGTGACATCGCTTGCATCCACCTCATCCACTGTCATGTTGAGCACCGGACCACCGCAGGTGCCCGGAGCAACATAAAGCCTGAGGGTCCTTGAAAGACCCGGATTTTCTGCAAAAAAAGCCGTGACAGCCTGTCTGGCTGCCTCTGTGAGTGTCACCATGACAACGTTCCTTGGAAATTCGGTCGGAAAAGCCTTCGGGCAGGACAGTGCCCTGGCCGCCGGGCCTTTCGGCAATCACCCCTTGCCCAGGGACTAATGAAAAAGAAATCCAGTTCCCTATTCTCCACAAAGAAGGGCCTGTGGCAAAAGCCCCGGGGAAACCTGGGTACGGGAGTCCGCAGGACCTTTTGGGGGCTGCCACCAAGGGCTGTCCCCCTGGAGGCAGTCGCCTGAAAAAACGGTCGTTACAAACGAACGGTTAGTGACATCCGCCGCTGCCGCAGCTGCCGCAGGTGCCGCCGCTGGTGGAGCAGCAGCTGCCGGTGCTGTTGGGATCGGTGAGCGGGTGCTCGGAGCTGAGCATGAAGCCCATGTAACTCAGATCAAGGCTCAGTTCACCGGTCTGTGCAGCCAGAGTCCTGGTCATGCAGAAGGTGATGTCATCAATGGTTTCAGTCACATCCTGTTCGTTGGGCTCATCCAGAGCCATTGCCAGCCTGGGGCTTCAGCCGCCGGCCGCAAAGTAGATGCGGACTGTCTTGTTCATTTCGGGATGGCTCTCGAAGAAGGCATCGAGCTCCTTCTTGGCAATTTCGCTGACGGTAATCATGAAACACTCCTGCTTGAGCGATTTTTATTGCAAGGAAGGCCAGGGGCGTGCGCTCCGAAAAGCAGTGCGCCTGGAGCGGGAAACATGGTCTTCCTCTTGTGCCTGTTGTACCTGTTGTGCCGGCCGGACCCTGCAGAATTCCTGAGATGAGGAGCAGGTCCTGCCAGGTCCCTGTGCTAGTGGCAGCCCGAGCAGCTGCCGCTGCATGAGCTGCAGCCGCCGCTGTTGGGCAGGGGAACGAGGGGCGTGCAGGTAAAGCCGGTGCTGCCTGCATCAATGGTGACTTCGCGCACCATTTCCTTCAGTTCCCTGGCCATGCAGAAACAGAATCCGTCCTTTTCCTCGATCTCGTCGTATTCCTCGTGGGCTTCGTCCAGGGCGATGATGAGCATTGGGCCCTTGCACCCGCCGGGAATGGCATAGACGCGGATGGGACGCTTTTCCAGCGTCTTGAAGTATTCGGTCAGAAGCTTGCTGGCCGATTCGGTCAGTGTGATCATATGGAGAATCCTGAAAAAAGAGGCACCACAGACAGTGCCAGGGGGATTTGACAAGATGAGATGAGTTGGAATGTGTTTGAAATCCTGCGGCAGGCGGGCCTGGGCAAGGAGGGCCTTTAGTCCAAAAAAACTGCCCCGGATGCAGCCTTTGTGCAGGTGCGTGAAAAATAGGGGCAGTTTGCCCCCTTGTCAAACAAGTCCGTCATTTTTGTCACAGGAACGCCCGGGAACATCCCTAGGCAAGAAGCGGCAAATCGGCTAGACTGACCTTTTCCGCTTTGCCGCAACCCTGCACATTGCCAGTATACAGGGTTGCGCATAAGGAAGCACCTTTCCCTGTGCCGGCCCCTGAGCGCTTTTGTGCCACCTGCCGTCCGCTGCAGGGCGTGCCATTGCTAAACAAGGAGGGACTATGGCCCACAAATGTATCCTTTCCCAGGTGGAAATTGCCCGCATTCTTGAGCGTCTGGCCTACGAAATCATTGAAAAGCACGGCGACTGCAAGGACATCGTCCTTGTGGGCATCGAACGCCGCGGCGCAGACCTTGCCCGGCGCATACAGAAGATCCTTCAGGAAAAGACGCAGCATCCCATCACCCTGAGCACCCTGGACATCAATCTCTACCGCGATGACTGGACCACCATGGAGAGCACCCCCCATGTGGGCACCTCCCGCATGATCGCTCCGGTGACAGGCGCCTCCATCCTCCTCATTGACGATGTGCTCTACACGGGCCGCACCATCCGCTCGGCCCTTGAGGCCATCATGGACTACGGCCGCCCCAGCCGCGTGGAACTGCTCGTCCTCATTGACAGGGGGCGCAGGGAACTGCCCATACAGGCCGACTATGTGGGCCGCAGCATTCCCACCACTGCCAGAGAGCACGTGGACGTGCTCCTGAGCGAGCGCGACGGCACGGACGAAGTGCACATCGTGCACGAATAGCGCCAAAGACCCAGTTGCTTTGAACAGGAGAAGGCCTGCATCCCGCGAACCCCCGAAGAGTTCCGCTGTGCAGGCCTTCCTTTTGCTATTCGCTTCTTTTGTGATCGCTTTTCCCTGAACATATCCTGTCCGCTACTGCGGAGACTCGCGGCCTGCCAGCCGCCGCTTGCGGAAAAAGCGCAGGACGCAGAGCACAGGAAGAAGTATGGCTATGGCTATGTTGGCAAGGCCCACCCTGGCGGCATTGACCGTGCCGTCAAAGGACATGATGGCCACCCTGCCCCATTCGGTGTGGTACAGGGCCCAGCCCAGGCCCAGGTTGGCAAGAACCACGCACAGGCCGGCGATGATCCAGAAGGCCGGAATGTGCTCGCCCAAAAACCAGGAGTGCCGGTAGAAGCGGAACTGGGCCACCAGCAGGGGGATGAGCACAATGCCCACCATGATGGCCACCTGCCAGCTGAAGCCCTTGAGCAGAGCGCCTATGATGCCGGCCACAAGGAAGAGCACCGAGAGCCTGAAGGCGTACTTCTGGCGCTGGCCCAGGCCGTAGGACACAAAGAGCAGCAGGCAGCCGGAAATGGCGCACACAAGATGTCCGGTCGGAATGAGGGCTTCAGGCAGGAAGCGGGCCACCCAGGCAATGTCCGAGGCTCTGCTTGGCAGAGTGGAGGACAAGAGCAGGATGATGCCGGCAAGGAAGGTGAGGTAGGAGGTGATGATGGGCGAGAGCACGGAGAGCCAGCGGCCCGCGTCGTGAATGAAGTTGCGACGCTGGCGCACCTCGTAGACGGCCAGCATTATGGCGGCCACAAGCAGGGGGAAGATGTAGTAGACCAGGCGGAAGATGAGGACCGCGGCAAAGACCATCTGCTCATGGGGCGTGTGCGTCATATGGATGATGATGAGCTCGAACACGCCCACACCGCCGGGAATATGGGTCAGCACCACGGCGACCATGGCCATGAGATAGCCTGGCAGAAACTGCACAAAGGAGACGTCCACAGCCGAGGGCAGCAGGATCCACATGCAGGCTGCCGCACAGACAAGGTCCACCCAGGAGACGACGATCTGGGCCACGGCAATCTTTGGACCGGGGAAGACAAAGACCTTGCCGAAGATCTGCACAGGCTTGCGGATGCGGAAGCAGAGCCCAAGATAGACAAGGGTCATGCCCAGCAGGATGTAGCCCAGCAGGCGCACATCGTGGAAGGGCATGTGCTCCAGGAGCTCTTCGGGCAGCGGGGGCGGCGCCACGATGAACACAAGGCCGCACAGGCCCAGGGCGCCGATCCAGAAGGCCACGGCCAGGATCAGGATGAGGTGGAGCACATCGTGCAGGGAAAAGCCCCAGACCGAATAGAAGCGGAAGCGCACGCTTGTGCCGCCGAGCAGGGCGCCGAAGTTGAAGCTGACGGCCTGTCCGACGATGGAGACGAGACTCACTCTGGAGAGGGGCAGCGTCTTGTGGATGGCCTTCAGGGCCAGCCAGTCATAGCCCACCAGGATGATGTAGTTGAAGATGGTCAGCACCAGGGCGGCGATGATCCGGCCCGAGGGAATCTGATCGATACTGGCCCGTATTTCGGCAATGGAATAGCTGCTCAGCTTGTTGTAGAGCAGGTAGACGGCAAGAGAAAAAATGCCTGCAATGAGGACAGGCCCGATGTAACGCATGTATTTTTTCATAATCCTGCCTCGGGATCCTGCCTGTGACTCCAGTCTCTTCCATGAAGACTGTCAAGAGAAACTGTCTTGAGCACCTGAACCACCCTGATCCACCCGGTTTGACAATGAGGACACAGCCTGCGGAAAAAACGTTTTGGACCTGCCGTTCTCTCTGAAGGAAGGCTCGCCCGGGGCGCCCTTCAGGGAAACAGCAGGACCAGACGCGCCTGGCCACAGAGCCGACTGATCGTGCACCCCTCCCCTCGGCAACATGCGGCACGCATCAAGAAAATGCGTCACAAATCCTGCCAAAAGAAAGAGTCTTTTCAATTAGATAGAAAAATATCCGGGCCCATGGCCCCGCGTTTTTTCTTATCCCAATTAGACGTTCCCTGCAACCGATTTGCCGGGACGAGCAGAATGTGCAGAATGTGCAGGATGCACTGGGACGCGAGGTTCAGGGCGTGGTGAACTGATCCGCCTGATCCGACTGATCCACTGTTCTGTAGACGAGCTGGATCTTCCGTCCCCTGCACGAAAGGCGCGTCCTGCCTTCTTCCCTGCCAGGGCCTCTTGCGCGCAGGCATCTGATCTTTTGGGGCTCTGGTGGCGGGTCAGATCCCGAGTCAGGCGCGAATCCGGGTTCCATCTTGACCTCGGGCAGAACAGGGGGTACATTTTCGGAAGAACTGAACCGGGGCTCCGTTGCTTTGAGCAGCGGACATTTTTTTTATGCCTGCAGGCACTCAGACTGTCCTGCCTGCCGGGCTTGCGCCCTCTTGCGGGCAGAAGTTCCATTCCAAGCCAACAACAGCATTTCCCCCTCAGCATGCGGCCAGCTCACGCAGACCTGGCCTGCCCTCGTGATCATCAACGCCGATCATCAGGGGGAATGTGCGCATTGCTCTTGCAAGACGCCCTCTTCTGCTGTCAGCACGCTCCCACTCAACAGAAGGGCAGGATCCGGCACCACTCTGTCTTCATCTCTTCAGCAGGACAGGTTATGGCCTCCTGCCTCTTTCGCCGTGACAGCAGGGATGGCGCATATTTTTTTTCGGAGGTTTTTGTATGGCGATTCCCATTTCAGCTCAAGGCTACAGAAAGCTTGAAAAAGAGCTGGCCCAGCTTAAGGAAGATCGTCCTGCCATTATCCAGGCTATCAAGGAAGCCCGCGAACAGGGAGACCTGCGCGAAAATGCCGGCTACGATGCCGCCCGCGAACGTCAGGGCATGAACGAAGCCCGCATCAACTATCTCGAGAACCGTCTCGCCCAGAGCACCATTGTGGATCTCGACAAGCTGAGCGGCAGCAAGGTCGTCTTCGGCTGTACTGTAACCGTGGTTGACGTGGATACCGACGAAGAACGCGTCTTTTCCATTCTCGGACCGGATGAAGCCGACCATGCCAGGGGCTCCATTTCCTTCCAGTCCCCGGTGGGCAAGGCCCTGCTCGGCCACGAAGTGGGCGAGGAAGTGACCATTGTCATTCCCCGCGGCAATGTCGTCTACGAAATCACCAAGATTGAATTCCGCGGCTCCTCCATAGTGGAAGGCTAGCGCCCGCACAAAACGTACCCACGGCTGTCCGGCAGGGGGAGCGCCCCCTGCCAGACCGGACGGCCCCTCCAGGGGCTTTGCGCACAGGCAGCGCCTGGCAAGGCCCTTTCCGGTTCCCAGGCGTTCCGGAACGGCACACTTCTTCACGAAGCCCTTCGGAATGGCGCCAGTCAGGACAGTCCCTTTCAGGACAGCCCGTTTCAGGACAGTTCCAGCACACGACTTCAGACGCAGTATCAGGCACAGCATCAGACACAGTATCAGACACAGTATCAGACGCACAGCAACAGTATGCACCGTCCTGCCGCCCGGACAGGACAGAGCCCTCTCGCTGACGGGGGCTTGAGGAGACGCACCATGCCTTGTTCTCTTTTTCTGCCCCGCCTCATGTATCTGCTGTCCGCCCTTGCCTGGTGCCTGCTCCTGTGGCCCAATCCCGCCGCAGTCTTCCTGGCGGGCTGCCTGGCCTGCCTCTCCATGCCCCTGTACCGGTTTCTGCGCCGGTATTCCCGCCGCCTCAGACGCAGGGCCGATCGCAATGCCGAGCTCTACCTGCGCACGCATCCGGGCAAGGCCCGGCTCTTCCTCCATTCCCGCCTTCTTGCGCTGCACAGGGGGCTCCTGCACAGCGTGCCCGTCCTTGGATCCTTCCTCGTCATCTTCACCTCCATCACTGTGCCCATTGCCCTCTTCATGGTCCTGGTCACGCCGCAGATAAGCTCGGGCTACGCTCGCCTGCGGGAACTGTGGATGCACAACTTCCAGCTGCCGCCGGAATGGGCCGCCTACCTCGACACCCTTGTGGATCGCTTCGAAAAGGCGCCCCTGCTGGCCAGACTCACCGAGGAAGCCAAGACCTTTCTGGACACCCTGTCCGAATATCTGACCAACTTCTCCACGGATACCGTGGTCACGCTCATGAACAACGGCTTCAATGTCCTGGGCGGCACCATGTCCGTGGTCTGGAACTTCTTCCTCTTTCTGACCCTCTCCCTCATCTTCACCATCTATGCCACCAGGATTCACGTCCTGACCGCACGCATCTTCCATCTCAAGCCCATCATCCTGCACCGCTTCATCCTGGCCATACGCCAGGCCCTGCGGGCCATCCTGCTCGGCGTCATCTTCGTGGCCCTCATCCAGGGCTTCCTGAGCGCCATAGGCTTTGCCCTGGTTGGCTACAGCCAGTTTGCCTTCTGGGGCCTGCTCGCGGCCCTGGTGGCGCCCATCCCCGTACTGGGCACGGCCCTCATCTGGGTGCCCCTGAGCTTGCAGCTGTGGTTCAGCGGCAATACAATGCCTGCCATGGGCCTCATTGCCTGGGGTGTCTTTGTCGTCTCCACGGCCGACAGCATCCTGAGGCCCCTGTTTCTGCAGACAGGCATCAAGGCAAACTATCTTGTCCTCATCCTGGCCATCCTCTGCGGCATCTCCGCCTTCGGCACCATAGGCATCATCCTGGGACCCGTGCTCCTGGCCTTTTCCATCCAGGCCATGGAAGAAGGCCACCTGGCCTATCCGCGTGCGCTGCATGCCCTCGCCGTGTCCGCACAGCCCGGCCAGAAGGCCGGCGCAGACGACCACGCCCAGCGCCCCTAACCATCGGAGACCCGCCCTTGCCCATGTCCCTCTTTCCTGCTGCACCCAGGCTGTGTCCCGGGACCGACTCAAACCTGTCCGCAGACCGTGAAAAACGCTGCTGCGGCCTGCGTCTGCTTTTTCTGGCACTCCTCGTCTTCCTTGTTCTCGGAAGTCAGGCGGCCTGGGCAGGCATCCCGGTCCGGGCAGCCATCATGATGAACATGACCACGGGCCGCATCCTCTATCAGAAGAATGCGGACAAGGCCATTCCGCCGGCCTCCCTGACCAAGCTCATGACATCCTTCCTGGTGCACGATGCCATTGCCGCTGGCAGGCTCTCCATGGGCACCAAGGTGCGCATCCCAAGGGAGGCAGCCCGCGTAGGCGGCTCCAGCATGCACCTGCGCACCGGCGAGCGCGTCACCGTGGCCAAGCTTCTGCAGGGAACCCTCATCTCTTCGGGCAATGACGCGGCCACGGCCCTGGCACTC
This sequence comes from Candidatus Desulfovibrio intestinipullorum, assembly GCA_019113165.1. Lineage (GTDB taxonomy): Bacteria > Desulfobacterota > Desulfovibrionia > Desulfovibrionales > Desulfovibrionaceae > Desulfovibrio > Desulfovibrio intestinipullorum. The sequence goes on along the minus strand of DXHV01000026.1, from coordinate 11,113 downwards.
AAGGTGAGCGGCAGGCAGAAGCACTTTGTGGATGCCATGAACACCAAGGCCGCCCGCCTTGGCATGAAGCGCACCCGCTTCAGGAATCCCACAGGCCTTCCGGCTGCAGGCCAGGTGACCACGGCCAGGGACATGATGCGCCTGAGCCTTGCCTACATGGCCCGCTATCCCAGGGCGGCCAAGATCAGTTCCCTCAGAACCTACTACCACAGGGGACGGGCCCACAACACGACCAACCCCTTCCTGGGCACACGCGGCGTGAACGGACTCAAGACGGGCTTTACCCTGAGTTCGGGCTACAACATCATTCTGACCACGCAGCGCGGGCAAAACAAGCTGCTCATTGTGCTCCTTGGCGCGAGCAGCAAGTACCGGCGGGCCGTGGCCGCCCAGGCCCTCCTCGATGCCGGCCTGCGCTACCCCAACTCGGCCACGCAGGTGCGCAAGCTCATTGACGGCAAATCCAAGCGCCAGCTCACCTCCAAGCAGAAGATATCCAAGCAAAAGAAGTACGTGGCCAAGAAGAAAAAGCGGGTCAAGCGCAAAAGCTCCGCCCGCTGATCACGGAGCGATTCTCCCAGGCGCTTCCTGACGCTTCCTGGTGCTTCCCTGATACGCTCCGTTGTGTCCCAAGAGGGCTTGTCCCTGAAGGCTCACCTCCTCTTTCAGGTCGCAAAAAGCGGCCTCTCTTGACCAAAAGCCGTGCAAAAGGCTATGTTGTCCGTATCTCGCAAGGCATCAGGCCGTGCAGAGAGTCCCGGTTCCCGGGCACACAGGCTCTTCTTCAACGTTTTTCAGCAGAGAGGGAAGCCTGATGCCCAGCGTCTTTTGCGGAACCGGCACAGTCTTCAAGCCCACTTTTTGCCTGCAACTTTGTCAACAGCAAAGTGGAGAATATACTAGCAAGGAGCAGCAGCAATGGGAATTGGAATGCAGGAAATGCTCATTATCCTCCTCGTGGTACTAGTTCTTTTCGGTGCCAAGAAACTTCCTGAAATCGGTGGCGGTCTCGGACGCGCCATACGCAATTTCAAGAAGGCTACCAGCGAGCCGGACGAAATCGACATTACCCCCAAGGCAGAAGCCAAGAAGCCCGAAGAAACGGAACAGACCACCCAGACACGCTCCTGATCTTCCCAAAACTTCGTCCTTGCTGCGCCAGCTGAAGGTCTCCGGCCTGAGCACAACAGGGCAGATGCCTGCCGTCTTGAGGGACAGCCGGCTCCAAGACAGTGCAACTGTCATTCCATTGTGACACTTTCCCGCCCTTTGCGGTTTTCAAGAACTATATGGGAGCGTACTGCATGGCAGAACAATTGAACGAGTTCAAGAGCGAACAAATTTCCGTCTTTCTGGAAAACAGGGCCGGACGTCTTTCCGAAGTGACCCGTGCCCTGTCCGAAGCAGGCCTGAACATCCGCGCCCTTTCCCTGGCGGACACTTCCGACTTCGGCATTCTGCGCATGATCATCTGCGACGCCAAGAAAGCCCAGGCCCTGCTCAAGGAAAAGGGCTTCACCCTGGGCATCACCTATGTCGTTGCCGTCAATGTGGACGACAGGCCCGGCGGTCTGGATGAAATCCTGCAGCTCATGTCCAGCCACAACATCAACGTGGAATACATGTATGCCTTCGTGACCCGCCTTGCGCACTCGGCCACCATGATCTTCCGCTTTGACAAGGTTGATGAAGCCATCGCCCTGCTGCGCGAGAACAACATCGAAATCCTCTCCGCCGACAAGATCTGCGCCTAGCAGCACTTCGTTCAAGCGGAACACCACTTTTTTGCGAAGGACGCCTTCCCAGCCATGTGCAGGGAAGGCGTCCTTCATGCTTTTGCATGGAGCTCAGGACTTTGCGATCTCCCTGAGCAGACGGCCTGGCAGACTGCCAGACCGGGGGAATGACGGGCCTTTCCACGCCGAACCTGCAAAAAGTTACCCAGCACAAGTTTTCAATATTATTGAATCTTTACCCAAGTACCCGCGCAGGATAAAAAATTTCCCCTCTTCCCCTCTTCTCAATTCACAGGTCTGCCTTATCTTGTATCCCGATGCAGGAACACCACTTGTACAAAGCCGGGCAGACAGAACATGACCCATGGCAGCGTTCCGGCAGAACATTACGTAATCAAGCGTATGGAGGAATATCCGCTATGAAACTGCAGCCGTTGAATGACCGTCTCCTGGTCAAGCGCCTTGAATCCGAAGAAAAGACCGCTGGCGGTCTCTACATCCCCGACACCGCAAAGGAAAAGCCGAGCAAGGGCCAGGTTGTGGCTGTGGGTCCCGGCAAGGTGGACGACAACGGAAACCGCGTTGCCCTTACCGTGAAGAAAGGCGATATGGTCCTCTTCAACAAGTACGCCGGCACAGAAGTGAAGCTTGACGGTACTGATCACCTGGTCCTCCGTGAAGACGACGTTCTTGCCATTATCGAAGACTAATAAATTCGTATAGATATATCTCTCAGGAGGAAAATGTATCATGGCCGCTAAAGAAATTATCTATGATGTGAAAGCCCGTGAGCGCCTGGCCAATGGCGTTGACAAGCTGGCCAACGCCGTGAAGGTGACCCTTGGACCCAAGGGCCGCAACGTTGCCATCGAAAAGAGCTTCGGCGCTCCCGTCATCACCAAGGACGGCGTGACCGTTGCCAAGGAAATCGAGCTCGACGACAAGTTCGAGAACATGGGCGCCCAGCTGGTGAAGGAAGTTGCTTCCAAGACCTCCGACGCCGCCGGTGACGGTACCACCACTGCCACCATTCTGGCTCAGGCCATGTATCATGAAGGCGTGAAGCTTGTGGCTGCCGGCCGCAACCCCATCGCCATCAAGCGCGGCATGGACAAGGCTGTGGAAGCCCTGATCGCCGAGCTGGCCAACCTGGCCAAGCCCACCCGTGACCAGAAGGAAATTGCCCAGGTCGGCACCATTTCCGCCAACGCCGATGCCAACATCGGTACCATCATTGCCGAAGCCATGTCCAAGGTGGGCAAGGAAGGCGTGATCACCGTTGAAGAAGCCAAGGGCCTCGAGACCACCATGGATGTGGTGGAAGGCATGCGCTTCGACCGCGGCTACCTGTCCCCCTACTTCGCCACAGACCCCGAAAAGATGGTCTGCGAAATGGAGAATCCCTTCATTCTGTGCACAGACAAGAAGATCTCCAACATGAAGGACATGCTCCCCATCCTCGAGCAGGTTGCCAAGGTCAACAAGCCTCTGCTCATCATTGCCGAAGATGTGGAAGGCGAAGCTCTTGCCACCCTGGTGGTGAACAAGCTGCGTGGCGCCCTGCAGGTCGTGGCCGTGAAGGCTCCCGGCTTTGGTGACCGCCGCAAGGCCATGCTCCAGGATATCGCCATTCTCACCGGCGGTCAGGTCGCTTCCGACGACACCGGCACCAAGATTGAGAACCTGACCCTGAACGACCTCGGCCAGGCCAAGCGCATCAAGGTGGAAAAGGAAAACACCACCATTGTTGACGGCAACGGCAACAAGGACGACATCAAGGGCCGCGTGAAGCAGATCCGCGCCCAGATTGAAGAATCCACCTCCGACTACGACCGCGAAAAGCTCCAGGAACGCCTGGCCAAGCTCGTGGGCGGCGTGGCCGTCATCCGCGTCGGTGCTGCCACCGAAGTGGAAATGAAGGAAAAGAAGGACCGCGTGGAAGACGCCCTGAACGCTACCCGCGCTGCTGTTGAAGAAGGCATCGTCCCTGGTGGCGGCACCGCCTTCATCCGCGTGTCCAAGGTGCTTGCCAATATCAAGCCCGCTGACGATGACGAACAGGCTGGTGTGAACATCATCCGCCGCGCCATCGAAGAACCCATGCGCCAGATCGCTCACAACGCCGGCTTCGAAGGCAGCGTGGTGGTTGAAAAGGTGCGCAACGGCAAGGACGGCTTCGGCTTCAACGCCGCTACCGGCGAATACGAAGACCTGTTCAAGGCCGGCGTCATCGACCCCAAGAAGGTGACCCGTGTGGCCCTGCAGAACGCTGCTTCCGTCTCCTCTCTGCTCCTGACCACCGAATGCGCCATCAGCGAAAAGCCCGAGCCCAAGAGCGCTGCTCCGGCCATGCCCCAGGGCGGCATGGGTGGCATGGGCGGCATGGGCGGCATGTACTAGTCCCCATCTGTCACACAGACTGTGCGGCCTGATGCCTGACACAAACACGGCGATTGCCGCATAGAGCCATATAGTCCAGGGGCGGCAGCAGAACACTTCCTTCTGCTGCCGCCCTTTTTTTGTGCCTTCGTCCTCGCAGGGGAGGTGCCACAGCATGTGAAGCCCACAGAGGCGGAAGACGTCCGCGACAAGGGCCTCGTGTCTCCTGTTTCCCTGTTTGTTGCGGTTTGTCATCTGCAAAGAATAGTGCTATACTATGAAACCTTGTGTCTGCGGACAGAGGCTTCTGGACAAGCCAGCTCCGGGGCTTCCCTGAGACTCCTGACGGATCCCGACGGACGACCCCCCCCCACAGCTGTCCCCCTTGAGGCAATCCTCTGACGCCTGCCTGTTCCGCGGCACAGCAACCGGAAACAAGGCTTTCTCCCGGACAACACGAACCAGAGACAATACTCCCATGCAGCTTTTTGAAAAAATCAAGGAATCCGTCATCTCGGTTTTGCCGATCATGGCCCTGGGCGTCCTGCTGCACCTGAGCATTGCGCCCATGGGAGCTGCCCTTGCCCCCTTCCTCGTGGGCGGTGCCCTGGTCATTGCGGGCCTGGGCATCTTCCTGCACGGCACCGAGCTTGGCATGGTCCCCATCGGCCAGAAGGCCGGTGCCGCCATCACTTCGAAGAAGAACGTGCTCCTTCTGCTGGTCTCGGCCTTTCTCATAGGCTTTCTCATCACTATTGCCGAACCGGATGTGCACGTGCTGGCCCAGCAGGTCACCAGCGTCAGTCCATCCATTACCTCCTCCACCCTGGTCTTCATGATAGCCCTGGGTGTCGGCCTCTTTGTCCTTGTGGCCGTGGGCCGCATCCTGCTCGACTTTTCCTACAAGCTGGCCCTGACCGCCTTCTACATCCTGCTCTTTGTCTGCGCGGCCTTTACAAGCGGGGATTTTGTGGGCATTGCCTTTGATGCGGGCGGAGCGACCACAGGCCCCATGACCGTCCCCTTCATCATGGCCCTGGGCATTGGTGTTGCCTCGGTGCGCGGCGGCCGAAAGGCCGAGCAGGACAGCTTCGGCTTCATAGGCCTGGCCTCCATAGGTCCCATCATGGCCGTAGTGCTGCTGGGCATGCTGGGCCAGAACGCAAGCGCCCAGAGTCAGGAGGCTGCGGCTGATGCGTCTTTGCAGACGCTCTCTCTGCTTGAGACCTTTCTTGGCAGGGTGCCCTCGGTGGTACACGAAGTGAGCATGGCCCTGGCGCCGCTTCTGGCCATGTTCATTGTCTTCCAGCTCTTTCTCATCAAAATGCCCAGGCGCCAGGTCATCCGCATGAGCGCAGGCCTTGTCTATACCTATATTGGCCTCATCCTCTTCTTTGTGGGCGTGCAGGGCGGCTTCATGCCTGCAGGCCGCATCCTGGGCGCCTCCCTGGCAGGCTTTGGCTCGGAAGGGATCATCATCCTCACGGGTCTCGTTCTCGGAGCCGTGGTGGTCTGTGCCGAACCGGCGGTCTGGGTGCTCAACGAGCAGATCGAGGAAGTCTCGGGCGGCCACATCAAGAAACGCATCATGCTCTTCTCCCTGTCCAGCGGTGTGGCCGTGGCCGTGGCCCTGTCCATGGCCCGCGTGGTTTTCGGCATCAGCCTGTGGTGGCTGCTCATACCCGGCTATACCCTGGCCCTGGGACTTACCCGCTTCTGCCCGCAGATGTTCACGGCCATAGCCTTTGACTCGGGCGGCGTGGCCTCGGGCCCCATGGCCTCGACCTTCATCCTGGCCTTTACCCTGGGCGCCTCGCAGGCCCTGGGCGGCAATCCCATTACCGATGCCTTCGGCGTCATTGCCATGATAGCCATGATGCCGCTCATCACCATTCAGGTTCTCGGCATCCTGTTCCACCGCAAGGAACGCAGGCTCCTTGCACAAAAACGCGCAGCCAGAAGAGAGGAACGCGCTCATGGATAATACAGGCCTCATTCAAGCCATGACAGAGGGCTGCAAGCTGCTGGTGAGCATTGTGGACCGCAATCAGGGCGACAAACTGGTGAGCATAGGCAAGGAGGCCGGCGCCACGGGCGGTACCGTCCTCCTCGGACGCGGCACGGCCAGAAACGATCTTCTGCAGCTGCTGGGGCTGGGCGACAGCAGCAAGGATCTGGTGCTCACCCTGGCAAGCCCGGACACGGCCGACCGGATCACCCACGCCCTGCAGTCGTCGCCGTGGGTGCAGAAGAAGGTGAAGGGCATCCTCTTTTCCATTGACGTTCGCGCACTTCACAGGGCAAGCGTTCTGACGCTTGCAGACAGGGACAACAGCATGAGCACGACCCAACAGAGTCATGAACTGATCACAGTCATTGTCAATGCGGGCTATGCCGAGGACATCATCTCCGTGGCCCGCAAGGCCGGTGCCACGGGCGGTACCGTGCTGCACGGCCGGGGCACGGCCAGGGAAGAGGACAGCACCTTCCTTGGCATCACCATAGTTCCGGAAAAGGACATTCTCCTCATCCTGGCACCTGCCGACAACTCGCGCCAGATCCTGGAAGCCATCCGCAATACCCAGTGCCTCAGGGAACCGGGCATGGGTATCGCCTTCTGCGTGGGCGTGGAAAAGTTCGTTCCCCTGGGCAAGGGCTAAGCTCCCCAGGACGCGCCAGGACGCCCGGCAGAAAAATCCAGGCAAAAGAGACAGGAAACGAAAAACGTACTGCATGCTCCCGTGAAAAGAAGCGTGCAGTACGTTTGCTTTTTTCTGTCCCTGACATCTCACAAGCCCCGTGCGGCAACAAAAGTCCTGCAGACCAAAAGAGGGCGGAATGAGCCGTCTCCCGGACAAATATTCTCGCAGACACTTTTGCAACAGGAGCTCGGGATGCGCCCCTGTCAGCTGCAGAGGCAAGGCTCTGAGCTGGCCCTGCGCCGGACTCTGTGCCTTCCGGGACTTGTGCCTTCATGGACAGCAGGCAGGCTTGCCTATATGATGCCCCGCGCAGGGACAGGCTGCAGGGAAAAGTCCGGTCACTACCAGATATTGTGGTGGATCTTCTGCGGATTGTGCCTGTGGGCCTCCACAAATCTGGCCTCGGTTCGTCCCAGGACAATGAGGCTGAAGGGCACGTGTTCCTCGGGAATGTGGAGCACGTCGCGCATCAGCTGCACGCGATCCTCGGCCGGATAGAGGCCGCACCACACGGAGCCTAAGGAAAGGGCCCGTGCTGCCAGCAGGATATTCTGCGTGGCTGCGGCGCAGTCTTGGGGCCAGAAGCCCCCTGCCGCCTCGGCAGGCGTTGCGCAGACCACAATGGCCAGGGGCGCCCTGGCCGCAAACTGGGCATGGGGATGCCGCTCGGCAATGGCCTGCAGGAGATCCCGCTGGTCCACAAGGATGAAGGACCAGGGCTGCCTGTTCATGGCACTGGGGGCCAGGGTACCAGCCTTGATCAGAATGTCCCGTTCCTCCTGCGTCACGGGATCCCGCAGAAAGGAGCGTATGCTCCGCCTGGTTGTCAGCACCTCGAAAAAGTCCATATGTCACCTCCTTTTGCTCCACGGTACTGCCTGAACGGCAGTCCGCGGACAGGCCTTCGGGCCCAAGATTTCATTCGCCCCTCTTTGGCACAAAGAGGAACAGATACGAGTACACCATGTCAACCCAGATTCTTACCCAGGTTCTCATCATCTTTCTTCTGGCCATAGTGGTCAATATCGTCTGTTCACGCTTCAAGCTGCCGGTCACGGTGGGCTTTCTGCTCACGGGCGTCCTGTGCGGCCCCTCCGTGCTGGGCTTTGTGAGCGACATGGAGGTCATCTCCTCGGCAGCCGACCTTGGCGTGGCCATGCTTATGTTCACCATCGGCATGGAACTTTCCGGCGAGGTCCTGCACAGGCTCAAGCGCCCGGTCTTCCTGGGCGGCAGCCTGCAGATAGGGCTCATCATTGCCGCCACGGCCTGCGTCGGCTTCTTCCTGCACAACCTGCAGGCCGGCATCCTCTGGGGCTGCCTCATTGCCCTGTCCTCTTCGGCCATCGTGCTGCACATCTTCCAGCAAAAAGGCATCACGGCCACACCGGTGGGCCGTCTCACCCTGGCCATCCTGGTCTTCCAGGACATGCTCGTGGCACCCATGATGCTCCTTGTGCCCCTTCTGGCCGGCACCATGCAGGTCACCCTCCTGTCCGTGACCCTGGCCATTGTCAAGGTGACGGCCCTTGCCGCGGCCATGTACGCCTTTGCCCGCTTTGTCCTGGACCGGCTCATGACAGCCGTGGTGAAGACCCGTTCCAGCGAGCTGCTCCTGCTGACCACGCTCTGCCTGTGCCTGGGCTTTGCCACCATAACGAGCGCCCTTGGCATGTCCTTCTCCCTGGGCGCCTTCCTGGCAGGCCTCATGCTGGCCCGCTCGCGCTATGCCATGAGCGCCGTGGCCGACATTTTGCCCTACAGGGACGTCTTCCTGAGCCTCTTCTTCATCACCGTGGGCATGATGCTCGATCTGGGCTTTGTGGCTACCCATCTTGTCACCATCCTGCTCTGCGTGTGCGTCTACATCATCGGCAAGGCCCTGCTCAGCATGCCGGCCGTCCTGATTCAGGGCTACCCCCTGAGAACAGCCATTCGCACCTCCCTAAGCCTTGCCCAGACCGGCGAATTTTCCTTTGTGCTGGCAGCCTCCGGCGTCAGCACGGGACTCATGAGTGCGCAGTCCCATCAGATGTTCCTGGCCATCAGCGTCCTTTCCATGATGCTTACGCCGGCGCTCATCTCCGCAGCGCCTGCGCTCTCCCAGAAGATCTGCGCCCTCTTCAGAAAGAACGGCGCGGAGGAGGACAAGCCTGACACAGGCACGGAGCTCAAGGATCACATCATGATCATAGGCTTCGGCTTTACGGGCCAGCAGCTTGCCAAGGCGGCACGGCAGTACCATCTGGCCTACAATATCCTGGAAATGAATCCCGAGACCGTCAACAGCTACCGCAACAGGGAACCCATTTCCTATGGCGACGCAAGCCAGCCTTCCATTCTGGACAATCAGGGCATTGCCAGTGCCAGGGTCCTGGCCATTGCCATCTCGGATACCATGGCCGTGCGGGCCATCATTGCCAATGCCCGCAAGCTGAACCCGGACGTCACCATCATTGCCCGTACCCGCTTCATCACGGAAATTCCCCTGCTCTATTCCCTTGGAGCCAACAATATCATTTCCGAGGAATTCGAGGCCGGCGTGGAAATGTTCTGCCAGGTGCTCTCCTCCTACCTCCTGCCAGTGCAGGACATAGAGAGCATGGCCGCCCACCTGCGCCAGGAAGAGGCCCGCTCTGTGCGCTATTCGGGATCCTCCACCATTGGTTCCTTCATGGCCAGGCTGCCGGAAATGGGCGTCTGCGCCGTGCGCCTGGAAGCGCACTCGCCCTTTGCGGGCAAGAGTCTGAAGGAAGGCAGGTTGCGCAACCGGCTCGGCCTCACCATTGTGGCGGTTGCCCGCGGCGAGCACATAGAGCCCTCGCCTGAGGCAGACTTCAGACTGCAGGCCGAAGACATCCTCTATGTCTTCACAAGCAACGACAAGATCTATACAGCCAGGGAACTGCTCAACGGCAGGGCGCCTGACCCCAGGCACGATGACGGCAAGCAGGAAGCTGCCACGGCAGACGGCGTCTAGCCCCTGGCATACAGAGAACAGCAGGAGAGGCCTCCATGGATGCAGCGTCCGCAAAGGACCAGGTGAAAAGGCAGCAGCAAGTTCTGCCTTATGCCAAACCATCCATGGGGGCCTCTCTCTCGTTCTTCCCGGCGCAAGCAAGTTACCGGCAAGTAAGAGCTTCAGGCCTTTTTCTCAGAGAAGCAGGCATTTTCAAAAGGTTATACAGACGGTGCTGCTTCGCTTCCTCCTCTGAACACATGCTCAAGCAAGTTATAGTGAACGCAGAAATTGAGGAAGCATGCCTTCCGCCTATGCGTCAAAATTGAGCATCGATTAGTAGCAAGCTATACGCTTTTCTTGGGTGCGTATCAGCGTATCGGATCGCTACTCAAAGATTGATAATTTTGTCTTTAGCCAAGTCATCCGTTTTGGCTTCTTATTGCGTTCACTATAAGCTTGCACAGACCTTTCAGCTGAGAGGTTTTACGACCTCATGGGCCAGACTGACAGCAATCGGGCCCAACTTGCACAGACCTTTCAGCTGAGAGGTGTTACGACACTCAGGCTACGAACGTGGTTGTATGTTGGTAAGCCTGCACAGACCTTTCAGCTGCACACTTCTCCCTGTCCTCCGCCTGGCCAGAAGCCTGGAGGACAGGGAAGAGCAGAGTGGCCTCATCATCTATGGGATCAGCTGGCAAGCCCCTGGACAAGGCACAAGAAAGCAGGCAGAGGCTTGCCCGAAGCACAGGATCCTGCCCTCCTAATGCCTCGGCAAGCCCGGGGCATCGATTGTGCTCACTCTCCTGTCCTTGCCCCGGAGGCGGCATCATGAAGCACGACCTTGTGCGCATTGTGGACAGACCTGATTGATCAAGCTGCCCGATGGCTACACGAAAAATGGGGCATACTCGAAGAAGCCTGCAGACAGAGCATGCGCGAGAGTCTGAGCCGTCAGAAGCCGGTTCCGCAGTGGTATGTGTTGCTCCTCGAAGACGGAATCTGGGGCCGGGAGATTGTGGCCGGAGCAGGCGTCATGGAAAACACTTTCACGCCTGCGAGAGCGTGGAAACCAGGGAACAGATCGATGCCCTCATTGCCCTGGGCTGTCAGGTGGGGCAGGGCTTCTATTACGCAAAGCCCATGCCTGCCGAAGACTTTGCCCGCATCCTGGAGAAGGGCTTTCTGAAGTAGCGAAAGGAGCGCAAGGAGCCCGGAGGGAAGGCTTCCAGACGCAGACGTCCTGATGGAAGGGCTCTCAAGTCTTCCGGGAAAGACTCAGGAGCACGTCCGGGCCTGCAGAGGCAAAAAGAGGAGTCAGCGTGCAGGCTCCA
>DXHV01000025.1 GCA_019113165.1 Candidatus Desulfovibrio intestinipullorum | reverse complement strand
TGGAGAATACAGCTTCAGCTCAAGTGAGTCGGCACAAGCCGTCCAGCAGCAGGAACCCGTCGAAGCGACTGACCGCAAGGTCAGCAACGCAGTAGGGAATCCCCCTGCGTAAGCGGGGGGAGGATGTCAATGTCCTGAAAAGGAATACATTGCCCCTTTTGTACGCGCAGCCCAGAGCAGGAAAGTGGATGAGGCTGTCTTGGCAATACCGTTGCCTGCATGCTAGTTTGCAGCACAGGACTTTTCATAATCGTCCTCTGGTTCCGGCAGAGCAGAAGCCTCCGGATCAGGACAACAAACTATGCATGACAAGGGAACACTGTTCCAGGAGAAGCCATGACACAGACTCTTCGTTTTACCAAGATGCAGGGCTGCGGCAACGATTACGTGTACATCAATGCCTTCAACGAACACGTGGGCGATCCTTCCGCCCTGGCCAGACGGGTGTCCGACCGCCACTTTGGCATAGGTTCGGACGGCCTGGTGCTCATCGGACCCTCCACCGTGGCCGACGTGCGCATGCGCATGTTCAATCCCGACGGCACGGAAGCCCAGATGTGCGGCAATGCCATCCGCTGCGTGGCGCGCTATGTCTACGAGCACGGCCTTGTGCGCGAGCGCGTCATCCGCATCGAGACCGGCGCCGGCGTCAAGGTGGCCCGACTGCTGGCCGACGAAGGCAGGGTGAGCGGCGCCACCATCGACATGGGCGAGCCCGTGCTTGAAGCCTGCGACATTCCCCTGAAGGTGGAGGCCGGCATGGATGCCAGGGCCCCCTATATCAGCAAGCCTCTGGAGATTCTGGGCAGGACCTATCTCGTCACGGCCGTGTCCATGGGCAATCCCCACTGCGTGGTCTTCCTTGGCCCCGAGGATCCCGCCCTGGACGATCTCAATCTGGCCGAGATTGGACCCGTCTTTGAACACGCCGAGCTCTTCCCCGAACGGGTCAATACGGAATTTGTGCGCGTGGATTCGGTGTCTGCCGTCTCCATGCGCGTGTGGGAGCGCGGCACCGGCGAGACCATGGCCTGCGGCACCGGCGCCTGCGCCACGGTCGTTGCCTGCGTGTGCAACAGGCTCACGGATCGCACGGTGGATGTGCATCTGCGCGGCGGCGTTTTGCGCATCAACTGGAACGAGCACGACAACCATCTCTACATGACCGGACCTGCCGTGCCGGTCTTTGAAGGCTCCCTCTTCCTGTAGGAGCGAAGCGACGCAGGAAGAAGCAGGGCCTGCCGGCAGTCCCCCGGGGACTGCCGGCCCTCGTATCGAGACGCGGGACAGGCAGGAATCAGTCAAGGATTAGCAAGGATATTCCCCCATGGTACAAGTCAACCAGCATTATCTTTCCCTGCAGAAAAGCTATCTTTTCACGGACATTGCCCACAAGGTGGCAGCCTACAGGAAGGCCCACCCGGACCAGCGCGTCATCAGCCTGGGCATAGGCGATGTGACCAGGCCCCTGGTGCCTGCCGTCATCGAAGCCCTGCATGCCGCAGTGGACGAAATGGGCCGGGCCGAGAGCTTTCACGGCTACGGCCCCGAGCAGGGATATGCCTTTTTGCGCGAAGCCATTGTGCGCGACTACGCCAACCTGGGCGTGAGCCTGGGGCCTGACGAGGTCTTTATCGGCGACGGCGCCAAGAGCGACATTGGCAACTTCCAGGAGCTCTTTGACGACAAGGCCGTGGTGGCCATCACGGATCCCGTCTATCCGGTCTACGTGGACAGCAATGCCATGGCCGGCCGCGCCGGCCAGCCCCTGGACCATGGCCGCTTTGACAGACTGGTCTACCTGCCCTGCGTGCGCGAGAACAACTTTGTCCCCGAGTTCCCCAAGACGGCGCCGGACATTGTCTATCTGTGCTCGCCCAACAATCCCACGGGCACGGCCCTCGACTGCGACGCCCTCACGGCCTGGGTCGAGTACGCCCGCACAAACGGAGTCCTCATTCTCTATGACGCGGCCTACGAGTCCTTCATCACCGAAAAGGACATTCCCCATTCCATTTATGAAATAGAAGGCGCCCAGGAAGTGGCCGTGGAATTCCGCAGCTATTCCAAGCTGGCAGGCTTCACCGGCCTGCGCTGCTCGGCCACCATGGTGCCCCATGCCCTTGCCGTGAGCGACGGCCGCGGCGGCAGTGTGGCCCTGAACGGCCTGTGGAACCGTCGCCAGTGCACCAAGTACAATGGCTGCCCCTACATTGTGCAGCGTGCCGCCCAGGCCGTGCACACCAGGGTGGGCCGAAACCAGGTGCTGAAGCAGGTCGCAGGCTACCTGGACAATGCCAGGGCCCTGAGAGAGGCCCTCACGGCCCAGGGACTGGAGGTCTATGGCGGTGTCAATGCCCCCTACATCTGGGTGCGCACCCCTGGCATGGATTCCTGGGCCTTCTTCGACGAGCTCCTCAACAGGGTACAGCTTGTGTGCACCCCTGGTGCCGGCTTTGGCCTGAGCGGCGAAGGCTATGTGCGCCTCACGGCCTTTGGCACGCCCGAGGACACGGCCGAGGCCATTGAGCGGCTGAAGACCTTCTGATTGCCCCTCCTCCGTCAAGGGTACAAGGGAAGACGGGCGCCATGACCTGCCCTTTTCGTCAGGCCGGCTCCTCCTGCCTTCCGTGCAACGCGCCCGCTTCCCTTGTCTTTTTCCCCTCATTCCCCACCTAAAGGCTCCACAGGAGCTTTTTTTTTCCTGCGAGAAGAGTGATGTGTCGAATCGGTTCCATTAAAAGCCTTGAGCCCGTGCCCCCGTCCCTGGCCCTGCGGCTGATGATTTCCCAGCAGGAAGGTCATGACAACTCGGGCTTTGCCATGGTGATGAAGGATCTCGAAGGAGCCTTCAGCCACTACAAGAACCAGCCCCTGCTTTCCATGGCCTGTACGGGCCGTGGCATACAGCTGGTCAACGAGTACATGGAGCAGCACGGTTTTGTGCAGGTGGCCCAGTGGGTCCCGGACGTGAACCGTCAGCCCGGCCTGCGCATAGAGGCCATGCCCCGCTATGTGTTTCGCAACTACGACTATCCCGAGATCTACCGCTACCGGACACAGGAAGAGCGCGAGGATCTGCTGCTCGACACCCGTCTTGCCCTGCGCAGACTCCTGGAAGAGCACGAGGACGGCTATGTCTATTCCTTCTGGCCGGACGTGCTCACCCTGAAGGAAATTGGCGACCCGGCCGACATAGCCACCTATTTCCGGCTCTGGGAGGACGACGGCCGCCTGCTTGCCCGCAACATCGTGGTGCAGTGCCGCCAGAACACCAATTACGCCATTGTCCGCTACGCGGCCCATCCCTTCTTCCTGCAGGGCTTCACCCTGTGCGCCAATGGCGAGAACACCTTCTTCACCAAGAACACGGAATTTCAGAAGTCCCTCTTCCGCGGCTACATGGGCTTCGAGTCGGACAGCCAGAACTTTCTCTATTCCCTGCACTACGTGCTGCACGAGCTCAAATGGCCCCTGCGCTACTTCAAGCACGTCATCACGCCCCTGCCCTTTGCCGAGATAGAGGCACGGCCCGACCGCGAGGTTCTGCGCCTCATCCGCCAGTCCCTGGCCAATCTCGAGATCAACGGCCCCAATACCATCATCGGCATGCTGCCCGACTCCACCATGATCACCTGCTGCGATTCCAAGAAGCTGCGTCCCGTGGTCCTTGCCAGGGACGAGCACATGGTGGCCATAGCCTCGGAAGTCTGCGGCATCAATGAAATCATGCCCGACCGCGACACCTCCGCAGACCTCTACCCCAATGAACGCGAACTTGTGGAAATCAGAAACAGCCTGGAGATCGTGCGATGGAAGCAGTAGCCAGTCAGGATATCACGGTTAATGATCTGCAGTGGGTCATAGACTACAGGCCCGAACGCTGCACCCTGTGCGGTTCCTGTGTGGCTGCCTGCACCTTTGGCGCCATAGTGGTGGACGTGGAGCGCAGGGACAGGCCCGTGTTTGGCGATGACGTGCCCGCCGGAGCCCGCCGGCACGAAGCCGTGCCCGTGATTCGCCAGAGGGCCGACCTGGAGCATGCCTGCTCGGGCTGCGGCATGTGCGAAAAGATCTGTCCCAACAGGGCCATCCGGCCTGTGCGCAATGCCGACACGCGTCAGACGCTTCTGAAGCGCCAGACAGGACCCGTCAAGCGCGGCGGCAGAACCAATCTGAACACGCAGCGCACCCTGGACCGCATTGTCGTGGGCCGCATCTCGCAGATGACCGACCCGGCTCTTGACTCGGAGCGCCATACCTTTGACGTGCGCGCTCCCCTTGGCCGGGTCATTCAGGCCAGAAGTCTTCCTCTGGCCGTGGACGGCGACAACCTGGTCCTGCAGGACCGCACCCCGCCCGTGCGCTGGATCTATCCGCTCCTCTTTTCCGACATGTCCATAGGCGCGCTCTCGCCCAGGGCCTGGGAGGCCCTGACCCTGGCCGTGGCCTATCTCAACGAAAAGTGCCATCTGCCCGTGCGCATGAGCTCTGGCGAGGGTGGCGTGCCCCGCCGGCTCATGGAAAGCGATCAGTTCAGGTACATGATTTTGCAGATTGCCTCGGGCCACTTTGGCTGGAACCGCATTGTGCGGGCCCTGCCGCACATGAAGACCGATCCCGCAGCCGTGCTCATCAAGATAGGCCAGGGCGCCAAGCCCGGCGACGGCGGTCTTCTGCCTGCCGCCAAGGTCCGTCCGCACATTCAGGCCCTGCGCGGCGTGCCCAGGGCCACCCTGCACTCGCCGCCCAACCATCAGGGCCTCTATTCCATAGAAGAGTCCGTGCAGAAGATGCACCTCTCCCTCAACGCGGCCTTCGGCTTCCGCGTGCCCGTGGCCATCAAGTGCGCGGCCTCGGCCACCTCGGTCTCCGTCTACAACAATCTTTTGCGCGACCCCTACCGCATCTGCGGGGGCTTCTTCCTGGACGGCATACAGGGCGGCACGGGCGCAGCCAACGAGGTGAGCCTGGACCATACCGGCCACCCCATCGTCTCCAAGCTGCGCGACTGCTACCTGGCTGCCGTGGCCCAGGGCCTGCAGGGCCAGATCCCTCTGTGGGTGGGCGGCGGCATAGGCATGACCGGCAATGCCGCAGCCGATGCCTTCAAGATGATCTGCCTTGGCGCCAATGGCGTCATCGTGGGCAAGATCCTCATCCAGCTCCTGGGCTGCATCGGCAACGAGCAGGGCCGCTGCAACAAGTGCAACACGGACAAGTGCCCAACCGGCATCTGCACCCAGGATCCGCGCCTCATGCGCCGCCTGGACGTGGACAGGGGCGCCCAGGCCGTCGTGGACTACGTGCTGGCCTTTGATGCCGAGCTGCGCAAGCTCATGGCGCCGGTCGGCAACAGCTCCCTGCCCGTGGGACGATCCGATGCCCTGGTGGCCACGGACCGGGCCGTGGCCGACAAGCTGCACCTGCAGTATGCCTGCTGACCAAGGGGGACAAGGCAATGCTTACCATACATACACTGAACGAACACGTGCGCATGTCCACGCAGGATCTGCTGCTGGCCCTGGAAGAAGCCGTGGCCAGGGGCGAGACCGAGTTCAATGTGGAGGCCTCGGGCCAGCATGACATCGGCGGGCCTTTGTGGAACAGGGAAGGCAGGCCACTGCGCTTTCTTGTGCACAATCCCGGTCAGCGCGTGGGCTGCATGGCCATGCCCGGCACGGAAATCCTGGTGGACGGGCCGGCGCCGGCCGATGTGGGCTGGCTCAATGCCGGCGGCCGCATCGTGGTGCGGGGCGATGCCGGCGATACGGCCGGCCACTGCGCCGCAGGCGGCGTCATCTACATAGGCGGCCGGGCCGGGACACGCTCGGGCTCTCTCATGAAGCACGACCCCCTCTACGAGGAGCCGCAGCTGTGGATACTCAAGAACACGGGCAGCTTTTCCTTCGAGTTCATGGGCGGCGGAAAGGCCGTGGTCTGCGGCTGCGACAGCCAGACCCTGCCATCAGTCCTTGGCGAGCGCCCCTGCGTGGGCATGGTGGGCGGCACGGTCTATGTGCGCGGCCCCGTGGCCGAATTGCCTGCCGACTTGCGCATGGAGGCCCTGGACGAGGACGACATTGTCTTTCTGGAACGCGGCCTGGCCGACTTCCTTGACGCCGTGCAGGAAAAGCGGCGCAGCCGCGAGCTCACGGTCTGGAAGCAGTGGCGCAAGATTGTTCCTTTAAGTTACAGCGAGCAGAGGGAAAGCGAACGCCCCAGCGTTGAGTCCGTGGCCGAGTTCCGCAGAAAGGAATGGGTCCCTGGCGGCATCTTTGCGGACGTCTTTCCCGACAATCTCGAAGAGCACAACGGCCTGCTTGCCAGGGGCATATGGCGTCTGAGACGCCCGGAGTGGGAAAACCGCGCCCACTGTGCCCCCTGCGAGTACGCCTGTCCGGCAGGCATCCCCACCCAGCTGCGCTACAATCTGCTCAGGGAAGGGAGGAGAGAGGAAGCGCTGAAGCTCATCCTGGACTACAGTCCCTTCCCGGGCTGCGTGTGCGGATCCGTCTGTCCCAATCCCTGCATGCAGGCCTGCACCAGGGCAGGACTTGATGAGCCCGTGCAGATAGGCCCCCTGGGCAGGCTTTCCAGTACCGCCGAAGTACCTTGTCCTGAAGAGAAGAGCGGAAAGAGGGTGGCTGTCCTTGGCGGCGGCGTGGCAGGCCTGGCCGCAGCCTGGCGTCTGGCCCGCAAGGGCCACGAGGTCACCGTCTTCGAGCGGGAAGCCCGCATGGGCGGCAAGATGGAGCAGGTCATTCCCCGCGAGCGCCTGGACGAGAACCTGCTTGAGCAGGAACTGGATCGCATAGCCCGCATGGGTGTGCACTTTGTCTGCAACCATCCCGTGGACGCGGAGCGCTTTGCCGCCATCAGGGCCGAATTTGATGCCGTCATCGTGGCCACGGGCGGCCATGTGGCCCGTGTCTTCGACTGGCCTGGGCATGAGCGCATTGTGGCAGGCATTGACTTCATGAAGGCTGTCAATGCAGGGAAAAAGCCTCCTGTGGCCGACCAGGTCATCGTCATTGGCTGCGGCAATGCCGGCATGGACGCTGCCGCAGGCGCCTACAAGATGGGCGCAAAGAAGGTCATCTGCATCGATGTGCAGAAGCCTGCGGCCTTTGCCCACGAAATAGAGCACATCAAGAGCCTTGGGGGCGAGATCCTCTGGCCTGTGCAGACCAGGGAAATCACCGAGAAGGGTATTGTGACCGCAGACGGGCGTCTCATCCCGGGCGAGCAGGTCATCATCACCATTGGCGAGCAGCCGGACCTCTCCTATCTGCCGGAGCAGACCCCGAAGTTTCGTGCCTGGCTGGCACCACGGGCCGATCAAAGCATAGCCGAAGGCGTCTTTGCCGCTGGCGACTGCATCCGTCCAGGCCTGCTCGTGCACGCCATAGGGTCCGGCAATGCGGCCGCCGATGCTGCGGATGCCTATCTGCAGGGCATAACCCTGGAACCGGCAAGGAAGACCGTGATTGCCAGGGAAAAGCTCCATACGGCGGCCTTTGCCAGGTATCAGGAACTGCCCTGCACGCCGGGGGAAGACTACAGGCGCTGCGTGAGCTGCGGCACCTGCCGCGACTGCCATACCTGCGAGGCCTCCTGTCCCGAACAGGCCATCTCCCGCAATGAGACAGCGGACGGCTTTGTCTATGTCTCCGACGAGGATCGCTGCATTGGCTGCGGCGTCTGCGCCGGCGTCTGTCCCTGCGGCATCTGGACCATGCACGACAATACACCCCTTGTGCACGGCCTGGGGGACAGAGTGGCAGTGTGACAGTGCCGGGCACTGAGCCTGACGCTTTCCTCTGGCACAGCCTCCGACTTCGGCACTACAAGACCGGGATCGTTTTCTCTCAGCAGGCGATCCCGGTCTTTTTTGCTGCGCCCGGCCAGGCGCAAGACTGTCAGGCGAAAGGAGGACGGCCCCCTGAACGCAAGAAAAACTGACCCCCTCCCGACATCCCGATTGGGGAGGGGCAGGCAGAACCTCTGGAGCCAGGTCAGCGCCTGAAGCCGGGCGAAGCAGGGGAGAGCGTCCGGCAATTGTCTCTGAATGCGCAAAGGCCCCACGACCCCACGGCAGCACTCTGGACGGACACCGGACATCTTTTCCCTGTTGAAGGAAAAAGGATGGCTATATTGACAATTTTTGCTGAAAAAAAGTAAAAACTTCTAAAAATAACTGCCTTCTTCATTGTAACAGGGAAAAGCTCATGATTGCCAGACCGCTGTATCTGAACGCCCTGCGCTCCTTGCGCAACGTCCCCCTTGTGAAGATCCTGGCCGGTGTCCGGCGTTGTGGCAAGTCCACCATTCTTGCCATGCTCCGCGAGGATCTGATTGCCAGCGGCATTCCGGAAGAGCGTATTGTCTGGAGAACCTATACGTCCGAGCATATCGACCATGCCCTGGACGACAGGGAAATGTATCTGGACATCCGCGAGCGGACGAAGGGCAGGGGCTTTTGCTACCTGCTTTTGGACGAAGTGCAGGAGATAGAAAACTGGGAGAAGGCCATCAACAGCCTGCTGGAAGAGGGCGACACAGACATCTATGTGACAGGCTCCAATTCCAGGCTGATGGTCAGCGAAATTTCCACCTATCTGTCCGGCCGTTATGTCTCCATACCCGTCTTTCCTCTCTCCTTTGGCGAATACCTGGACTTCAGGGCAGCCGGGCATGATCCCCAGACAGATCCCAAAAAACTGTTCGACGCCTATTTGCGCACGGGCGGATTTCCTGTCATTGCCGCCAACACCTTCGATGTCCAGACCGCCTGCCAGATCGTGGAAGGCATTTTTGCGTCTGTCGTGGAGCACGACATTGCCAGGCGCTACCATATCGCCAGGTACGAGCTGTTCACCAGAGTGGTGAACTACGTTCTGGAAAACGTGGGCAAGACGTTTTCTGCCAACGCCATTGTGAAGTTTCTCAGGGCAGAGGGACGCTCTCTGACCGTCGAGTCTGTCTACAACTACCTGGCATGGCTGGAAAAGGCCTTTGTCGTCTCCCGTTGCCGCAGGTATGATTTGCAGGGAAATGTCGTCCTGAAGACTCAGGAAAAGTTTTTTGTTGTGGATTCTGGCTTCAAATACTGCAGGCTTGGCTTCAACAGGAAATCGATTGCCTCCATGCTGGAAAACATCATCTATTTCGAGCTGAAGCGAAGAAAGTACGATGTGTACATTGGCAAGGACGGCACAAGAGAGATCGACTTTATTGCCATGCAAAAGGACGAACGTCTCTACGTGCAGGTTTGTCGCCAGTTACCCGAAGACTCCGACAGGGAGACTGCCAGCCTGTTGGCAATCAGGGATCAGTATCCCAAGTATGTTGTGACCATGGAGGATTTGCCCGCGTACAACGAAAAGGGGGTGCGGATCATGCACATCGCGGATTTTCTTCTGCAGGAGAAGTGGTAGTCACTGGGCCAGGCAACTGTCTGGCAGGGACAGGCAGGCTTTTGGGGGCAGTCTGCCCCGGGATTTTCCGTATCCAGAGCGTCTCCCCTGTCGGGCGGAAAGGAAAGAGCGTCTGTCCTGTACCAGGAGCGGCCCAGGGCCCGAGAGACGCCCGGGGAACGGGGCTGCAGCGTTGCAGGAAGAGAGCCGAAGCATGTTTCTCGCGTGTTTCAGAACAGTTGATTGTACATTGGAGTGATACTATGTATGTAGAGTATATAGAAGGTACTCATTTCAGGGGTATTCCTGATTTTTTCCTGAAATTGCATGAAAGGCTCAATGTATTTATTGGAACTAATGGTGTTGGAAAGTCAAGCATGCTTTATTTTATTGCTTTGATGCTTTCACAATGTAGCAATTTAACAACAGATAGTGTACTATGCAAGATTTCTGATATTAATAATGATTTTGACAAGATGTGTGGAAAGATACGGTGCCGGCACGATAATTCTTATATTTTGGCGAAGTATTCCTATAGCGAAAACGAGCTTTGTTCAAAATATTTTGAAAATTTTTCAGGAAAATTCAGCGATACGGAAGAAAAGAATAGGTCTTTTTCCCGGATGCAAAAAGAACTCAAAGAAGAAGAGCTCCCGTTTACAAAAAATTTCCCGCTGGTGGTTTCCTACCCTGCAAACAGGGCCATTCTCGAAATCCCCGAACGCATAAGAGGTTTCAGGCCGGCAATACACCCTTTTGATGCACTGGAAAATGCGCTGGAAAGCATTACTGATTTTCGTTCCTTTATCGCTCTTTTTCGAATGAACGAAAATTCTTCCAGGAAAAATTTGCAAAATGATCATTATGCGCGCTGGCAGGCAAAGCAGGTGCAGGCCGTAAACGATGCCATTTGTAAAGTTATACCTGAATTTGGTGAACTGCATGTGACTCAAAAGCCATTTAGAATTTCCGTACTGAAAAAAGAAAAAAAATTGGATTTTTTACAGCTCTCTGACGGGGGAAAATGCCTGATAGCCCTGCTGGGCGACCTCGCGCAGCGCCTTGCGATTTGCAACCCAGCTTTGGAAAATCCTTTGGAAGGTGATGGTATTGTTCTTGTTGATGAACTGGAGCTTCATCTCCATCCCGCATGGCAAAGTATTCTTATAGATCGTTTGTTGACAACATTCCCTAATTGTCAATTTCTTGTCACAACACATTCACATCTTGTTCTTGGCAATGTAAAAGCTGACAATATTTGGATAATGCAGGAAGAGTGTGCACCCTGTCATCCGGATCGTTCATATGGTATGGAAGCATCGGAGTTGCTTAGAGAAATAATGGGTACACAAAGTCGTCCTCCATCAGTGACTGCTAAATTGGAACAGATTGATCGTCTTATTGATGCGGGACAATTTGACAAAGCGAGAGCTGCTCTGCAAGAATTGGCACATGATACAGGAAAAATTCCAGCCATATACGCTGCAAACAGCTACCTGGCGATGATGGGAGAAGAACAGGCTGACATAGAAGGTGGAAAACTTGCTGTCCATTCATCAAAATCAGGAAAATCCATTGTTGGAATTCGCGAAGATTCCAGGAGTGTCTGTGCTCACTCTCAAGTCGAAGGACTCGCACATTCCCAAGAGTGAAGGCATAGTGCCGTTGCAGGAAGACGATCTGAACATATTTTTTCTTGTTATTCTAACTGATTAGCAGAGTACGAATAAAAAGAAGACACTTTCAACTCGCTGCCGTCTGTGATACTGTCCCCAAAACTTTGCACTGATATTTTTGGGAGGTTGGTATGGTCATGTCCGACGAGACGGCAGTTTCAGGTTCTGTGCAGGCAGACGGAACAGAAGAGGAGAGCAGCGAGCTCAAGGCAGTGCTCGACGAGATAGCCCGGCGCTTTCAGGTGTCCTTTCATCCGCTGCAGTACGATGACGTGACCTTTCAGGTGCTGGATGTTGCCAACATGACGCAGTACCTGGACAGGCTGCTGGCCACAAAGGCCATCAAGAATCCCCTCAAGGATCTGCCGCTCTGGGCCAAGATCTGGCCGGGTTCCTTTGTGCTGGAAACCTATCTGCGCAAGAAGGCGGCCACCCAGGGCAGGAATCTGCTGGAGCTTGGCTGCGGCTGCGGCGTCCTGTCCCTGCTTGCCTCGCGCCTGGGCTTTGCCAGCATCACGGCCTCTGACGTGGAAGACGAAGCCCTGCTCTTTGCCAGGGCCAATGTGCTGAAAAATCATCTTGAGCACCTCATCCATGTGCAGCATGTGGATGTGACCCGTCCCGGCAAAAATCCCTACCTGGACAGCGAGCTGGACATCATTGTCGCCTCCGAGATCCTCTACCTGGACGATCTGCACACCCCGCTGCTCAACTTCCTGGATCGCCACCTGGCACAGGACGGCCAGGCCGTCTTCTGCACAGACATGGCCCGGCGCAAGCCCCACTTTGCCAAGAAGGCCGCCAAGCGCTTCAAGGTGCAGGAACTCTACCTGCCGGGAGCCTTCACGGACAAGGAAGGCGCGCTGCAGCGCCGCCTCTATTCCCTGCTCATTGTGCAAAAGTAGCCCGCACGTCCCGTCCTAGCCGCTCTCACCCCCTTTGCTGATTGCGTCAGCCCTTCCATCAGGGAGAACCTGCTTATGACCTTTGCCAGGAAGAAAACCATTGCCGTCCCGGACGAGAAAGACCTGCCCCTCATCAGGCTGCAGGCCTGTCCCAAGGGCTATACCACGGACAGTGACAAGACCATTGCGCCGGCAGACACGGTGGCCCGCGTGCTGGAGCGCCTGGAGCGCCTCGGCTCGGACATCCTGCGCGAGACCAGGCGCGTGGACGTGGGACGCCTGGGCATTCCCGTCTACCTCAGCGTCTGCGGCCAGGATGCCCGCCGCATCCTGCCCACCCGCAAGCAGATGGGCAAGGGCGCCTCGGCCGATCAGGCCCGGGCCTCGGCTCTGATGGAACTCATGGAGCGCTATGCCTTCTTCTCCTTCTGGGAACGCAGGCCCTGCTTTGTGCAGGCCACCTTTTCCGAGGCACGATCGCTCTTTGGCGAGGACTGCCTGCCCCTGGAGGAAATCAACCGCTCCGTGCACGATGATTTGAATGCCCAGGACAGTCTGCGGGTCATGGACTGCATCCACTGGAACTTCTATCCGGCCACACGCCTCTCCGACGGCAAACGCGTGTGGCTGCCGTTAGACTGGTTTCGGACGTTGAGCGAGTTCAACGGCTCAAGCTGCGGCAACAGTACGGAAGAATCCCTCCTGCAGGGCATCTGCGAGCTGGTGGAGCGCCATGTCTGCTGCCTTGTGGACAGGGATCACAGGCAGACGCCGACCATTGATCCAGAATCCTGCACGGATCCCGTGCTGAAAAGTCTTCTGGAGCGCTTTGCCGCCCAGGGTATCCAGCTCATACTCAAGGATTTCTCTTCAGGCATGCCTCTGCCCACGGTGGCGGCCCTGGCCTGGGATCCGTCAACCTACCCAGACTCAAGTGAAATCGTCTTTACGGCAGGCACCGCCTCCTCGCCTGTCAAGGCCGCCATTCGGGCCGTGACCGAAGTGGCCCAGCTGGGCGGGGATTTCTGCACCAATGCCTGCTACGAGGCCTCCGGTCTGCCCAAGTTTGCCTCCCTTGACGAGTGCGACTGGGTCCTTGCCGGGGACACGGTGCCCCTCTCCTCCCTGCCGAGCATCGAGCATGCGGACATAGCCGAGGAAGTGCGCGCCGCCGTGCAGGGCCTGGCGCCGCTCAATGTCTACGCCGTGGAGACCACCAATCCCGATGTGCAGGTGCCGGCCCACTACCTCATCATTCCGGGCCTGAGCTTCAGGGAACGGGATCGCAATGAAAGCATTGGCCTCTTTGCGGGCCGCATTGTCAGTGAGACGCAGGAGGTGCCCGAGGCCAGGCACAATCTGGAGATCATAGCCACAGCCTACCCTGTGGCGCACTTTCTGCCCTTCTTTGCCGGCATGCTGGCCATGCGCGAGGAACGCTGGCTTGAGAGCGCCGACCTCTTCAGCCAGAGCATTGACCGTCAGCCGGACGACATGGCGAAGGGCCTTGCCAGTTTCTACGCAGGCTATGCCCTCTCCATGTACGGCGACTGGCAGGGTGCCGAACACTTTTTTGCAAGGGCCGTGGAGCTGTGCCCTGACATGAAGGAATACACAAACTATCTGGGCGTTGCCCGCTTCAGGCAGAATCGCTACGAGGAAGCAGCCGAGGCCTTCAGGGCCTCCCTTGCCACGGACAAGGGCTCGGTCATGGATCTGGCCAATCTTGGCATGTGCAAATGGCGACTGGGGCACCTGAAGGAGGCCAGGGAGCATCTGCTTGCCGCCCTGGAACTGGATCCGACCCTTGGCTTTGCCCGGGATGCCCTGAAGAGCATAGAGGCAGAGCTTGCGGCAGGCACAAGCGTCGATGAGGGCGCCGATACAGACGAGGACAGGGACGAGCAGGAAAATTCCGCAGCTCCTGCCCCCTGAGCTTGCCAAAGGAGGAAAACTCCTTACCTTACTTTTGCATGGTCTGCCTTGAGCAGGCCATGCCCCTTATCTTTTGAGACCTTTTGGCAGCACTGCTCACACATACGTTGCAACACTTCCCCCTGGTCTTTCAAACAACGCATGCCCTCATGCGCAGGTCAGGGTCTTTTTTCTGAACGAGCTATTTCGAGGAGGTAGTCCCCTTGACCGATTTTTCTCCGCGCACCTGGCTTCCGCGAGTGCTTCTTGGCCTTGTTGGCGTGTATATCCTCTATATTCTGTGTGTGGGGGCGCTGACCACGGTCGCAAACCAGACCTACAAGGCTCCTGCCGAGACGCCCAAGGATGACGTGGCTCGTGCCTCGTGCATTGCCGAGGCCCTGGTCCAGCCCATGGAAGAAGAGCTGGACGGCCTGTTCGGCTGGCTGCCCAATGACATTCTCCTTGTGCCCAGAATCGTGGACAACAAGACCAACTATCAGCGCGGCGTCATCTATGCCACCCGTTCCGCCTCCGAGGTCCTGGCCAAGACCGTGGCCCGCTTTGGCGAGCGCGACACCCTGCCGCCCATGCTGGTCAATGCCACCACCAAGGACTTTGCCTATGCCGACGATGTCTGGGGCTGGTGGTTTTTGTACAACAGCGAAAAGCGCTATCGCGACGGCATCAAGAACTGGCGTCTGTGGGCCTCCAAGGTCACCGGCAATCCCGAAGACAAGAAGGCCCAGGTCTACAACCTGACCACCAGCGACATCGTGGAAATCCTGAACTGGGCCATCAAGACCGTGGACTACACCCTGGGTGTCCTCAATGACGACAAGGTCGGCCACTTCCACGGCGACGATGTCATCTACTATGTCAAGGGCATAAGCCACGTGGTCGACTGCGTCATAGAGGGTCTTCTGCAGTGCGACACCTCCATTGCGGAGCGTGGCGGCAAGGAAAACGTGGACGAGCTGCTCAAGCGCCTGTCCATGATTTCCAGGTTCAATCCCATCTATGTCGTGGGCGGATCCTACGGCGTGGGTGACAGCTTCTGGCCCAATCACATTGCCGCCATGGCACGGCACGTGGACGTTGTCAGCAATCGTCTGACCGACATCCGCAATGCCATGGAAAAGTAGCAGAACTTCTTTTGAAGAACAGGGGGCTGCGGTTCCCTGTTCTTCTGATCAAAGACTTCATGCGGCGATCTGCAAAAACCTTTTGCAGGTCGCCCTTTCTGACTTCTTTTTCTGGAACAGCGCTTTTTTCCGGCCAGGCACATCAGGCAGGCCGGACAGATGTTCGAGGACTCCAAGGAGATTCAAGGATGCAGCATATCAGGCATGCAGGCCTCATCCTGTGTCTGTGGAGCGTCCTGCTGCTTGCAGGCTGCGCCCAGGGCAGCGGCAGGAGCGCAGAGGTTGTGGACAACGGCGAATACGCACGACTCATCCGCCTCTTTCCGAAGCAGATGCAGGCACAGGGACTGGCAGACACAGGCCTGGCCTACCATGACGCAGGCAAGCCCGATGGGCAGTTCGGCACACTGATGTTTGATCGTCTCTCGCCGGACTTTCTTTTCAACGAAAAGGGCCACCACATCTACCTTGGGGCCACCTTCCATCAGACCCTCACGCCGTCAAGCAGAGTGTATCCCGACAGGGACGGTCAGGGCTTTGCCATTGTGCACCCTTCCCAGCGCCTGGCCATGCGCATGCTGGCCGTGGTGGACTGGAACAGGGATGATCACGACGACTGGCTCATGCGCTGCACGGTGGAAACCTTCAGGGGCAACCGGGTCCGCCACTACTATGTCCTGGCACCTGCCCCGTCAGGCCGGGAGATGACCCATGGCACCATCCTGGCCTCTGTGGAAGAAATGGGCCTTGCCCGTCCCATCCTGCAGGCCAGGGACATGTCGGGCTATGGCCGCAGCGAAGACGAGCTTCCGCCCACGGTGGTGGAAGACGCCCTGCCTGGCGAGCGGCCGGTGACGGCGCCGCCGACCCATGACAAGTCGTCCGGCGGCGTGCAGGAACGCGATATCTGACAGGGGGCGCGGGTTCGGGCACACGGATCTTCAGGGTTGTGTGTGCCCGAGAGACCACGCGCACGAGACACAGTCTTTTGAGAATGCAAGGAAGGAGTGAGCAGCATGGCACGCAAGAAAGTCGGACGCTGGGGCATACTGGTGGGCATTTTCCTGGGCTTTGCCGTCATCTGGGCCTGGGAACGCTACGAGGAAAGGGGCACAAGTCCTGTGCCCGTGGTCTCCGGTCTTGAGGAGAGCTACCGGGATTTGCGCGCAGAAGTGCGCAAGCGCTTTGAGGAAGCGGCACGTCAGCTCAATGCCGAGACCCCCAAGAGCTTTGGCGACCTCATCACCCTGCGCAAGGTAGAGGTGGGCGAGGGCCCGTCCATGATCTACTACTATACCGTCAGGGGCAGCGAGTTCAGGGAAGGCCAGGAAGCAAGGGCGGCGGTCCTGGACCGGGTGTGCAGTCTGCCCGAGATGCGCGACTACATGCAGTACGGCGTGCATTACGACTACATCTACGAGACGGCCGAAGGCGCAAGGCTCTTTGACTTTGTCATCAGCGAGGAGGCCTGCAAGGCCCACGAGGCGGCCAGGGCCGCCCAGCCTGCTGCCCCCGCAGCAGGAAGCACTCAGTCTGCAGGGGCAGCTGCCCAGTAGAGGGGCGACGGCTGTTTCTCGAAAACGCCCTCTGCCTAGGCGGACGTTGTGTCAGCGGGCTTCTCTGGATGGAGACCGGGAACGGAGCCTGGGAAGTTCCGGGTGGAACCACCAGTACGCGGCAAAGACGGCCAGGCACAGGCCTGTCACAATCCAGGCCAGGGACACATCGGCCAGGGCAATGATGAGATAGGCCAGAAGCGGGCCTGCGGCTGCGCCAAGGTCCGTGAACAGGGCAAAGGCCGAGAGAAAGATTCTTGAATTGGGGGAGAGCAGGGCTGCGTCATTGCCCAGGGCATCCGTTGCCGTGGTGAGCAGGGTCGCTGCCAGCAAAACCACCACAAGGGCTGCGCACAAGCCGGCAAGGCTCAGGTCCTGGGCCCCCAGAAAGAGGGTCAGGGCACCGAAGGCAAAGGCCAGGGCCGACAGCCTGCAGCGGCCCAGGGGGCCGTCGGACAGGCGGCCGAAGACCGGAGCCAGGAAGGGCTCCCAGATCCAGCGCAGGGACTGCAGGCCGCCGGAGATGGTGGCCGCACTGAGCGTCAGGCCAAGGAAGAGGAGCTGTTCGTGCGAGTGATCCTCAAGGAGCATGGAAATGGTGGAGGCTGTCAGCCCCTGATAGGTCATGGCCACAACGAAGGCCGTCATCATGACCCAGAGGACAGGGCCGGGCTGCGAGGCAAAGACGTCCTTCCAGTTCAGGCTCTGATCCGGGCAGTTCTTCTGCCTGTCCCGGCTCTCGCTCCTTGGAATCTTTCTCATGAAGAAGGGCGCAAGGCAGGAGACGCCCGCAAAGAAGAGCGCCGTTGCCTGCAGTCCGAAGGTGTCGGAGAGGATGCCGCCAAGGAGCATGCCGCCAAGGCTGCCCAGGCGGTAGAGGCCGTTGTTGATGCCTGTGAGATAGCCCAGTGTATCCGGCGTGCTCACCCTGAGGATGGAGAAGAGCGTGCCAAGGCGCAGCAGCGTCCAGGAAAAGCCCCAGAGAAAGCGCATGAGCAGCCAGAGCACAAGGCCCTGACACAGGCCGTAGCCGGCTGTGGAGACAATGGCCAGCAGCGTTGCCAGCACAATGCCCGTCCTGCAGGAGCATCTTGTGTAGAACCAGGTGATGAGCGGGTTCAAGGGGATGCGTACAAGTCTGTTGGCGGCAAGAATGAGCCCCACTTCCAGCAGGGAGCCAAGGCCTGCTTCCTCCCAGTGCAGGGGCAGGGCGACATAGAGGAAGGAGTCGCCCACAAGGCACAGGGCCGTGACAATGGAGATGGCTGTTATTTCGGAACGGGCAGCAGAAGCTTGCTGACTGGCCATGATGTGTTTCCTTGTTTTTCTGGCGGCCAAGGAGAAAACTGCTGCATCCTTACCAAAGAACAGTTTGTGCGCTGGCAGACGGGTGCGGCAGACGTCTGTGACATTTATGTGGCAATTTGATGACAGATTCCCTACAATATGTCCAGAACGCCAGGGTACCCATTCCATGCACGCGAGAGGTGGAGTACCACAGGCCGTTATCTGCAGAAGATCTCAAGACCATGCCCTGCAAAAGCCATCATTTTGTCACGCAGGGCGTCCTAAAGAAAGAACTCTCTCCCCTCTTGGTGAACGATATGAGTGAACAATTGATACGACTTGACATTACGGCTCCGGAAGCTGCCTATGACACGCTCACGGGCCTTCTGACCCTCAAGGTCTCCTCCGGCTGGGAAGAACAGAGCCTGGACAACGGAGACACCCTCTTTCGGGTGCACTGCGAGAACGCAGGCCTCATTCAGGATGTGGAGCAGGCCGTGCAGGCCATGGTCCCGGAGGCCGAGTGCGTGCGCGACAACGTCGTCGTGCAGGACTGGCTCACTGCCTGGAAGGAGTTCTTCACGCCTGTGGAGTGCGGTACGCGCTTTGTGGTGCTGCCGCCCTGGCTTGTGGACAAGACCGATCTTGGCAGCCGCAAGGCCATAGTCATCGAGCCCAAGAGCGCCTTTGGCACCGGCCATCACGCAACCACGGCCCTGTGCCTGGGCGTGCTCTCCGACCTTCTGGACGAAGGGCGCATAGGCCAGGGCATGCGCTTTCTGGACCTTGGCACAGGATCCGGCGTGCTTGGCATTGGCCTTGTCTTAAGCGGTCTTGCCGGCGAGGGCTGGGACATTGACCCCATTGCCATAGACAATGCCCTGGAAAACCGCGACATCAACAAGATTGCCGAAAAAGACTTTGCCATTGGCACAGGCAGCATAGATGCCGTGGCAGGCAGGGACTTTGATGTGGTTGTGGCCAATATCCTGGCCCGCCCCCTCATGGAGATGGCCAGGGACATCGTGACTGTGAAGGCTGCGGGCGGGGTGCTTGTGCTCTCCGGCCTTCTGACCATACAGACAGACAGTGTGGCCGCGGCCTATCAGGCCTGCGGCCTTGGTGAGCCCGAGCGCGTCGTCGGCGGCGAATGGTCGGCCCTTGTCTGGAAGTAGTGTCCTCTTTTCTTCCTTATTGATAATAGTTCTTGACAACGCTCTCAAATCAGGGCATATCCCTGCCAGAACACATGTGCAGGACATGGGACTTTGCCCGGCTGTCCTGTTCCCCCGATTTTGAACCTCTCTGCCTCGAACACGCTGCGCGTGAAGGAGTATACTAATGACTGAAGTGACTTTTGCAGGCGCCCCTCTGCATCTTGAAGGTGACCTGCCCGTCAAGGGCAGCAAGGCTCCCGAATTCACCCTGACCGACAAGGGGCTTGCTCCCAGGACGCTTGCCGACTACGCCGGCAAGGTGCTCGTTCTTGTGAGCGTGCCTTCCCTGGACACCCCTGTGTGCGACATGGAAGTGCGCCGCTTCAACAAGGAAGCTGCCGCCCTGTCCGACAAGGTGGCCATTGTGTGCGTGTCCTGCGACTTGCCCTTTGCCCAAGCTCGCTGGTGCGGTGCTGCCGGCGTGGAGGCCGTGGAAACCCTCTCCGACTACCGCAACGGCAATTTCGGCAAGGCCTACGGCGTCTACATCCAGGAACTCGACCTGCTTGGCCGTGCCATCTTCATCGTCAAGGACGGCACCGTGGCCTACACCCAGCTTGTGAGCGAAGTGACCAATCAGCCCGACTTTGACGACGTGCTTGCCGCCATCAGGGCTCTTGTCTAGTCTTTTCTGAAAAAGGCCTGTCCGGGGCAGACAGCCGAACTGTTCGGCTGTCTGCCTCCGAGCCATGGCCGAGATTTTTCAGGGTATCTGCCTCCCCAAAAGTCCGGGGACAGGTACCCTTTTTTTGTGTCCTGCTTCCCGAAGGGCTTTGCAGACACGCATTCAGGGACACAGGCAGACGAGACACGGATTTTTGGCACGCTTTTGGCCTGCTTCCTGACAAGGAGCGACTTTTGCCGTATGCTTGGCAGCTGTTCCCCCTGCGAGACCTTGTGCTCCGCCAGGGAGAGCAGCATGAAGCCCGTGCATGGACTCCCGGGACATGGCCAGGTTCCGGGGGCTGATGATGCTTCATGGAGACAGGCCGTACCAGCGCTTTGCTCTGTTTTTGGGAGCCAGGAGCTGTGTACTTTGGACATGAAGCCCTGCACAATGCTGTGCAGGCAAAAAAAACTGATCGCACAAACAGTCTCCTGCTCACGCTGCAATCAATGCTATCCGTGAGTATACAGGACATTTACGCCTGTCTGACAGAGAGAAGAACAGGGCGGGACATGAGGTCCAACTGCCTTGCATCAGAAGCATCTTGAGAAAGAGCGTTTGTGCATGAACCCGTCCGGGCAGGCTTGCCCTGGCAGAGGCAGGGCGTGCGGGGAGGAGAACCGGGAAAAATAAATCACGCTTTCAAGAATTTTGATAAAAATATTGTCTTTTTTCGTGATAAATTGTACTCTATATCTAGAACCTCGCAGAATCGGGTGCGGGTGTGCTGCCTGCTTTGCAGGGGGCAGCGGACCGGTCTTATCTGCGGAGTCTCCCAAAGGAGAAGTTCATGCGTTTTTCCATGAAGACCATTGCCGTGGAGGAAGCTGTCGGCAGCATTCTCTGTCAGGACATCACCCGGATTGTGCCGGGAGAGAGCAAGGGCCCGGTGTTCCGCAAGGGACACGTGGTGACGGAAGAGGACATTCCCGTTCTGCTCGATGTGGGCAAGGAACACCTCTATGTCTATGAACCACAGCCCGGCATGGTGCATGAAAACGACGCGGCCTGGCGCATAGCCCGCTGTGTGGCCGGCGAACATCTTTCCTGTACGGACCCCAAGGAGGGTCGTATCAACTTTGTGGCAGACTGCAACGGACTGCTCAGCATAGACAGGGAGCTTCTGTTCTGCCTCAATGCCCTGGGAGACATCACCCTGGCCACACTGCCCGGAAACATCCGGGTGCGTCAGGGCGAAGCGGTTGCAGGAACAAGGGTGACACCGCTGGTCGTGGACGAAAGCCTGCTTCTGGAAATGGAGCAGAAAATCACGCGTCCCGTGCTCTCGGTGCTGCCCTTTGCCAGCCCGAAGGTCGGCATTGTCACCACAGGCAATGAAGTCCTCAAGGGCCGCATCAAGGACGGCTTCGGACCGGTGCTCCGCCAGAAGTTTGCCGACCTTGACTGCCCCGTGGAAGGGCAGGTGCTCTCCGGGGATGATCCGGAGTTCACGGCACAGGCCATCACGGACTTTGTGAACAGGGGCTGCGGCCTTGTCTGCGTGACAGGCGGCATGTCCGTGGATCCCGATGATCAGACGCCCACGGCCATACGCCGCACCGGTGCCGAGATCATCTGCTACGGCGCTCCTGTCTATCCCGGCGCCATGTTCCTGCTTTCCTATATAGAAGCCCCGCAGGGCCGCGTGCCCGTGCTCGGCCTGCCAGGCTGTGTCATGTACTGCAAGACCAGCATCTTCGACATCGTGGTGCCCCGCCTTCTGGCAGGACAGCACCTGCAGGCCGCAGACATGCAGCGTCTCGGCTACGGAGGCTTCTGCCGCAGTTGCGCTCAATGTCACTATCCTGTCTGCAGCTTCGGAGCAGGTTCCTAGAAGAACCCTCTGAAATGCAGTCAACAACGTGACATCAATATATTTTTTGACTGATCGTCTCTGGCCTTAGACAAAAAAATTCCTTTTTTGTCGTATCATGTCTCCTTGGGGCAGACATGGATGGTCGGTCCAGCTCCCAACAGGAGGGCTTCATGCAAACTAAGACTCTCGTTGTGAACGGCGTTGAACATCGCGTTCTCGTCGACGACAATGACTTTCTCGTTGATGTGCTGCGCAATCAGCTGCACATTACCAGTGTGAAAATCGGCTGCGGCAAAGGCTCCTGCGGCGCCTGCTCCGTGATCATGGACGGCAAGGTCATCCGCGCCTGTGTCACCAAAATGCGCCGCGTGGCTGATTTTGCCAGCATCACGACCGTGGAAGGCATTGGTACAGCCACCAACCTGCATCCTCTGCAAAAGTCCTGGATCTTCCATGGCGGTGCCCAGTGCGGCTTCTGCACGCCCGGCTTCATCGTTTCTGCCTACCAGCTGCTGAAGGAAAATCCTGCTCCCACCAGAGAGGACGTGCGCGACTGGTTCCAGAAACACCACAACGTCTGCCGCTGCACTGGCTACAAGCCTCTTGTGGACGCAGTGATGGACGCTGCCGCTGTCATGCGCGGCGAACTTGCCCCCGACGCCATCACCTGGCACAAGCCTGCTGACGGCCGCATCTGGGGCTCCCGCATGCCCAGACGTACCGGCGTGGCCAAGGTCACCGGTGCTGCCGAATACGGCGCCGACCTGGCCTACAAGATGCCCCCGGATACCCTGCATCTGGCCATTGCCCAGGCCAAGGTGTCCCATGCCAACATCCGCGGCATCGATACCTCCGAAGCCGAAAAGATGCCCGGCGTTGTCCGCGTGCTCACCCACAAGGATGTGAAGGGCAAGAACCGCATCACCGGCCTCATCACCTTCCCCTCCAACCTGGGTGACGGCTGGGATCGTCCCATCCTCAACGACACCAAGATCTTCCAGTACGGCGACGCCCTGGCCATCGTCTGCGCAGACACCGAAGCCCATGCCCGCGCTGCTGCCGACAAGGTGAAATTCGACCTCGAGCTGCTGCCCGAGTACATGGATGCTCCTTCCGCCAAGGCTCCCGACGCCATCGAAATTCATCCCGGCACCCCCAACACCTACTTTGTGACCCATGTGGTCAAGGGTGAGGATCCGGAGCCCTACTTCAACGATCCCGACTGCGAATGGGTGGAACAGAGCTACTACACCCAGCGTCAGCCCCATCTGCCCCTGGAACCCGACGTGGGCTTTGCCTACATCAATGATCAGGGCCAGCTGGTCATCCACTCCAAGTCCATCGCCATCCACCTGCACGGCCTCATGATTGCTCCCGGCCTGGGCGTGGAACTGGGCAAGGACCTGGTCATGGTTGCCAACACCGCCGGCGGCACCTTCGGCTACAAGTTCAGCCCCACCATGGAAGCCCTGCTCGGCGTGGCTGCCCTGGCCACCGGCCGTCCGGTGCACCTGCGCTACAACTATGAGCAGCAGCAGAACAACACCGGCAAGCGTTCGCCCTTCTGGACGACCCTGAAACTGGCCGCCAACAAGAAGACCGGCAAGATCATGGGCCTGCATTCCGACTGGGATTGCGACCATGGTCCGTATTCCGAATTCGGCGATCTGCTCACCCTGCGCGGTTCCCAGTACATCGGCTCCGGTTACGGCATTGCCAATATTCGTGGCGAAGGCCGCACCATCTGCACCAACCACTGCTGGGGCTCTGCCTTCCGCGGTTACGGTGCGCCCGAAGTGGAATTCCCCTTCGAAGTGTGCATGGACGAACTGGCCGAAAAGCTGGGCATGGATCCCTTCGAATTCCGCTATGTCAACGTGTACCGTCCTGGTGACACCACCCCGACACAGCAGGTGCCCGAAGTCTTCTCTCTTGTCGAAATGTTCGACAAGATGCGTCCCATCTACGAGGACTCCAAGAGACGCACCGCTGCCCGCAGCACTGACGAAGTGAAGTGCGGCACCGGCGTTGCCCTTGGTGTGTACGCTGCCGGTCTCGACGGTCCCGACTCCTCCGAAGCCTGGGCTGAACTGAACGACGACGGCACCATCACCATCGGCGCTTCCTGGGGCGATCACGGCCAGGGTGCCACCTCCGGCATGCTCGGCACGGCCCACGAAGCCCTGCGTCCCCTGGGCATTGACGAGTCCAGGATTCGCTTGGTCATGAACGACTCCAGCAAGACCCCCAACTCCGGTCCTGCCGGCGGTTCCAGATCCCAGGTGGTCGTGGGCAACTCCATCCGCGTGGCCTGCGAACAGCTCATCGAGGTCATGAGGAACCCCGAGGGTGGCTGGTACACCCGCGAGGAAGTCGTCAAGGCCGGTCGCGAACCCAAGCAGCTCGGCAAGTGGACTGCTCCCTGCACGGACTGCGATGTGGAAACCGGCAAGGGCGAACCCTTCTGCTGCTACATGTACGGTCTCTTCCTGGCCGAAGTGTCGGTCAACGTGAAGACCGGCAAGGTGCAGACAGACCGCCTCGTCTGCGTGTGCGACATCGGCAAGGTCAACAACCGTCTCGTCGTTGACGGCCAGATCTTCGGCGGCATGGCCCAGGGCGTTGGCCTGGCCCTGACCGAAGACTACGAAGACCTGAAGAAGCACGCCACCATGGCTGGCGCCGGTATCCCCAACATCAAGGATATCCCGGACGACATGTCCATCATCTACGTGGAAACTCCGCGCAAGGATGGTCCCTTCGGCGCCTCCGGTGTGGGCGAAATGCCTCTCACTGCTCCGCATCCGGCCATCATCAACGCCGTCTACAACGCCTGCGGTGCTCGTATCCGTCACCTGCCGGCCTACCCTGAAAAGGTTCTCGCTGCCATGCCCAAGTAGGCGCTGACACGCCTTTTCAGTTTGTCCAAGACTGAGTAAAAACCAGGGGGGATGGGGTCACACTCATTCCCCCTTTCTTTCTTTTTGCGCCAGGCGCCCGAAAGACAGGTCCCGGAGCCCGGGCTCGGCGAGCGAGCCTGCGGAAATCCCTGGCTTGTCAGGCAGGGCTCAACATAAGGAGAAAACATGGCCGTCACTCTTGATCAGCAGGGCATGCATGCCCTGGAAGCCCGCTGCAGCCAGGACAATCCCCCGCGCTGCCAGGTTCTCTGCCCGTTCAACGTGGACATCAAGGGCGTGCTTGTCCAGCTTGGCAAGGGCAATGCGCGTGAAGCACGCAAGCTTTTGCAAAGAGTCCTGCCCCTGCCTGGCATCATGTCCCGCATCTGCGAGCACCCCTGTGAAAGCAGCTGCCTGCGGGCCAACCTGGGCGGACCTCTGGCCATTGGCAGCCTGGAAGCCTGGCTTGTGCGCGAGGAACCGGTAGCTGGCGCAGGCTTTCCGGTGCGCAGGAAAAGCCAGACCATGGCCATCATGGGCACGGGCGTGGCAGGCCTGGTCTGTGCGGCCGACCTGGCAGGCAAGGGCTATACGGTTGTCTGCTGTCATACGGGAACGCCTGAGTCGGCCCTGCAGGCACAGTTCCCGAAGCTTGCCGAAGAATGGGACGATCAGCGCGGTCCTGCGGCCGAATGGGCCGCTCTGGCTGGCAAGGTGACCTTCAGGGAAGTGCCGGCTCTTGATCAAGCCCTTCTGGACGAGCTCTGTGCCTCGGCAGACGCCGTCTTTGTGGATGCCTCGCAGTGCGACATCGCTCCCGCAAGGGAGGCCTGCGATCCCCTGACCCTGCTCTGGCAGGAAGGGGACAGCAAGGTCTGCGCCGGCGGCTGGAAGGAGACCACGCCCACGGGCCACACATTTGTCTCGGCCGCACGCAGCGGCGGCGAAGGCCGCACGGCAGCCGTGACCATGGAGCGACTGGCAACGCACGTGTCGCTCACGGCTTCCCGCGAGCGGGAGACCAGAAGCCCTGCCATGATTCTGGACGGCATAGAGCCCAGTCCGCGTCTTGTCCCCCACGAGGGAACGCTGACAAGGGAAGAGGTACAGGCCGAGGCCAGGCGCTGCCTGGAATGCCAGTGCCTCATCTGCGTGAAGGCCTGTGCCTACATGCAGAAGTACAAGGGCTATCCGCGTGTCTTTGCGCGCATGATTTTCAACAATCTCACCATTGCCCAGGGCATACGCAAGGCCAATTCCCTCATTGACAGCTGTGCCCTGTGCCGCCTGTGCGAGGAACTCTGCCCAGAGCACTTTTCCATGGCCGACCTCTGTCTGGCTGCCAGGGAAGACATGGTGCACAAGGGCTTTATGCCCCAGAGTGCCTTCGAGTTTGCCATGGAGGACATGGAGTCGGCCTCCACGGATCCCTGTCTTTTCGTGCACCCCGGCACGCAGACGGAAACACCGGCCCAGGTCTTCTTCCCGGGCTGTCAGCTTACGGGCTGCCGGCCGGATCAGGTGGCAGCCGTCTATCAGTACCTGGCAGACAATCTGCCAGGGGGCACGGGCATCTATCTCTCCTGCTGCGGCATTCCCGCCCACTGGGCAGGCGAAACAAAGCGCTTTGCCGAGCATGTGGCAGGCATGAAGGAAGCTCTTGCCAGGATGGGCAATCCCCGCCTCATCACGGCCTGTTCCTCCTGTCTCTCCATTTTCAGGGAATTTTTGCCTGAACTTGAAAGTGTGTCCCTCTGGGAAGTCCTGGATAACCAGGCCCTGCCTGCAGCCAGAGCGGACCGTGCCGATCATCCGCAGACCCTGGTGGTGCAGGATCCCTGTTCTGCCCGCCGCGACGAAGGCTGGCAGAAGGCA
This sequence comes from Candidatus Desulfovibrio intestinipullorum, assembly GCA_019113165.1. GTDB lineage: Bacteria > Desulfobacterota > Desulfovibrionia > Desulfovibrionales > Desulfovibrionaceae > Desulfovibrio > Desulfovibrio intestinipullorum. Next base: position 22,357 of record DXHV01000025.1, on the reverse strand, counting down.
GTGCGAAGCCTGGCGAAGAAGTGCGGCGTGGAAGTGACCGAGCCCGAACTCACGGGCCTGACGACGGCCTGCTGCGGCTATGGCGGCAATCAGTGGTGCTCGGATCCGGAAGCAGCCAGGCAGATGGCCAGACTGCGTGCCGAGGGCCTTGGCGGACCGTCCCTGGCAAGCTGCATCATGTGCCGCGAGCGCATTGCCGATCAGGGCGTGGCCTGCTGGCACATCCTGGACCTGCTGCCCTTCGGACCGGCCTGTGATCAGACCGGAGCGAAAGATTCCACCAGTCTTTCTGCCAGACGGGCTGCCAGAGCAAAAGTCCGGCGCCTGCTCTCCCATGTGCTGGCTGGCGAGGTCATCCCTGAGCCTGTACCGCAGGCACGCATGCGCTATGCCGAGGAAATGCTGCGCAAGCTGGAAGAAAAGCACATTTTGCAGGAAGACGTGGAAGCAACGCTGGCCTTTGGCGAGCGCAGCGGTGCCTTCTTCGAGGATCTTGATTCCGGCCACAGGCTCACGAGCTACAGGCCCCGCAATGTGACCTTCTGGGTGGAATACACCCAGGACGAGGACGGCACCTATGTGGTGCACGATGCCTGGTGCCACCGCATGCGCGTGCCCGGCGCCGGCGGCGAAGTGGCCAGCACGGCCTTTGCCAAGCAGACCGAGGACGAACGCGGTCGCATTTCCGGGGGCCGGTAATGGACAGCAGGGAACAAGCCATGGAACAGGAGAGTGCCGTGAAGGAACGGCGCTGGATCTGCGGACGCTGCAAAAGGCCCCTGGAAGTGGAAAGCGTGCCCACGCGCTATGCCCACGGTGGCCTGCTCATGCAGCTTGCCCGCTGCCCGCAGTGCGGACTCACCCTTGTGCCCAAGCCTCTGGCCGAAGGCCGCATGGTGGACATGCAAAAGCGCATGGAAGAGACCTGGAACGGCGTGTAGTTCCAGTCAAAAATTCGTATCTGTAGTTTTTGTATTGTCTGTACTTCTCTTGTAGCCTTTTGTCTGCGCTGCCATCTGACAGCTTCTTGAGAGGGAAGGTAAAGTATGCTGCGACAAGAACAGAATTTTGCGCCGGACCACGGCACCTGGATCTGCGGACGCTGCCGCGTGCCGCTGGAACAGATCAAGGTGCAGGCCCTCTATCTGCAAAGTGCCTTTGACGTGACCCTGCCGCGCTGTCCCAAGTGCGGCATGACCCTGATCCCCGAGTATCTGGCCGAGGGCAAGATGCAGGAAGTGGAGGCCCTGGTTGAGGACAAGTAGTGTCCAGACCAGGCCCCTGTACGGCACAGCCTCCTTCAGGGCCGTGGCCGGAGACACCCTGCGCCCTGGCGGCCTTGCCCTCACGGAGCACGGCCTGAGGATCCTGGAAACCCTGGGCCTTGGCCCAGGAGCCCGCGTCCTGGATCTTGGCTGCGGCCCCGGAGCAACGACCCAGTTGTGTACTGCCCTGGGCTATGAGGCCGTGGGCCTGGACTGGCATCCCGGCCCCTGGTCTGGCAGCAGTCCCGAAGAGGAAGCTGAAGGGGCAGGGGGGACAGAAGACGCCGAGGGTGCAGCACAAACTTCCTGCGCCTCGCACACAGGCGAGAAAAGTCTGGAGAGCCAGGCCCGCTTTGTCTGTGGCGATTTGCTCAGTCTGCCCTTTGCCAGCCAGAGCCTGGACGCCTGTGTGGCCGAATGCGTGCTCTCCCTGGTGGATGCCCCTAAGTGCCTGGCCGAATGTGCCCGTGTCCTCAAAAAAGGGAGCCTGCTGCTGGTCACGGATCTCCTGCTGCGACCGGAGTTTGCGCAGGTGCAGGCAGCAACTGCTCCCGCTCCATCCGGCGAGGCAGAGAACAATGGCCAGGAGCTTTTGCAGCAGGGCGCAAGCTGCCTTGCCGGAGCGCTCTTTCCCTGGCAGTGGGAAGAACGCTTTCAGGGAGCGGGCTTTAGCGTGGCCGTGCGCGAGGATCACAGCAAGGCCCTGGCGCGTCTGGTCGCCGAGCTTGTCTGGTACGACTGTGCCGGCGATCTGGACTGGCTGCTGCCAGGGGGCCAGTGCAGCTGTGCATCCGATCGCAGGCGCTTTGGCTACGGTCTCTGGGCTGCACGAAAAGTTTCGGAGTGAAACACTTCCTGAAACGACCGGGGAAAGCCGGCCGTGCCTGAAGAGGCCAGAGATGTGGCGTCGCGATTTTTGCCAATTGTAACAGACTTGACAGAAGACAGGGAACAAGCATAAAAGCACTTTTTGGCGGGCCCATAGCTCAATTGGCAGAGCTTCCGGCTCATAACCGGCTGGTTCTAGGTTCGAGTCCTAGCGGGCCCACCACATATTTGCACGTTCACGGTTCCTGTCTGATGGTTGTCATCTCGCAGGGACCGTTTTTTTGTGTCCTTTTTTGAGCCAGCCTGCGCGTGTTGCCCAAAGACAGGGGCAGCGCCAGACAAATTCCCTGGGAGGGAATCATGAATCCAGTCCTGCTCGATCTGATGCCTGCTGTCCGCGAGGGCTACTGCTGCAGCCAGCTCCTTTTGCAGCTCCTCCTCAATGCCCGTGGCGAGGAAAATCCCGGTCTCATGCGGGCCATGCAGGGCCTGTGTCACGGCATTGGCCAGTCCGAGGGGCCGTGCGGACTGCTTACCGGTGGCGCCTGCGTGCTCTCCTTTCTGGCCGGCAAGGGCCGGGACGGAGAGGAGGCGGAAAGCATGCTCACGCCTCTGCTCAACGAGTACGCGACCTGGTTCTACGAAAGGACACAAGAATATGGCGGCTGGACCTGTCCGCAGGTGGCCGCAGGTCTGGGCAGCAGGGAAGCGGACGGAACCTTCAACCAGGTGGCCTGTGGCGAGCTTCTGGCCGACTGCTGGGACAAGATAGGCGAGCTTGTCGAAAACTATGGCCTGGACCCCATGGCCCACAGTGGCGAAGACACGCTTTAGCCATTTGCCAGGGAAGTGCATTGCCATCCCCTCAAGGAGGTCGGTCATGAGCCGGGACATTCTCTACGCGACACAGTCCCTGTGTCCCGTATGCCTGCGCAGGCTGGATGCGTACTATATTAATGATGCAGACGGCGCCGTGCTGCTTTCCAGAACCTGCCCGGAGCACGGAGAGTTTGCCACCTGCATCTGGCCGTCGCCCAAGGAGGCGCCGGACATTACGCCCTTTCAGAAGTGGAAGGTGACCAAGACCCCTTCCTATCCGCAGGATCCGGCAACGGATCTGGACAGGGGCTGTCCCTATGACTGCGGCCTGTGCCCGGCCCATGCCCAGCACACCTGTCACGGCCTTCTGGAAGTGACCATGCGCTGCAACCTGGCCTGTCCGGTCTGCTATGCCAGTGCCGGGGAGGGCGAGATCCCCAAGGACCCGTCCAGAGCAGCCATCAGTGCCATGCTGGCCAATCTGCTGGCCCGCTCCGGTACCTGCAATGTGCAGCTTTCCGGGGGCGAGCCCACGGTCCGGGAAGACTTGCCGGACATTATCAGAGAGGCAAAGGCTCTGGGCTTTCCGCTCGTGCAGGTGAACAGCAACGGCGTGCGACTGGGACAGGACAAGGACTATGCCCGCAAGCTTGCCGAGGCCGGACTGGACTCTGTCTATCTGCAGTGGGATTCCCTCAAAGCAGACGTTCTTGCCTATTTCCGGGGCACACGTGTGCCCAACCTGCGGGAAATCAAGGAAGCAGCCCTTGCCAACTGCGCTGCGGCAGGCCTTGGTGTGGTACTGGTGGCCACCCTTGTGAAGGGCGTCAATGATCAGGAACTGGGCGATCTTTTGCGCGATGCCGTAGGCCGTGGTCCGGTGGTACGGGGCCTGCACCTGCAGCCTGCCTCCTATTTTGGCAGAAGTCCGGTTGATGTCGTGCACAGTCCAAGGCTCACCTTAGGCCATGTCATGCAGACCCTGGCCAGTCAGGCGCCGGAATGGATTAAAGCAAGCGACTTTCATCCACCCTGCTGCGAACACTCCCTGTGCAGTTTTTCGTCTGTCTATGCACGGGTTGGCAAGGACCTTGTTCTGGAGGAAAGTGTGACGGCCCTGCATGGGGAACAGAGCATACGGGCCGAAGAAGGCTCCAGAGTGGCCAAGGCCTTCATTGCCAGGCAGTGGAGCCGGCCAGGCCTGGGCAGCTCATGCTGCGGCGAGAGCAGTGAGACGAAAAAGCCCGCCTCCTTGTGCTGCGGAGGCGGACAGGATGCCTTCTCCAGATTCCTGGACAAACGCAGTGCGGACCGGCGCTTTACCCTTTCCTGCATGGCCTTTCAGGATGCCTTGAGCCTTGATATAGAACGCCTGCGCGGATGCTGCATCCATATTGTGCGGCCGGATGGTCGCATGGTGCCCTTCTGTGCCCAGAACATGACAAGCCTCACCGGCATCCCCCTCTATCCAGACAGACTGCAGGAACAGAGCTAGCGTCTCTTTTCTGCATTTGTCTGGCTCAGCACACTATCCTGGAACTTCCATTCATTCACGGGTCCGACATCCATGTTTACGAACAACGTTCTTGGCGAAATCTTTCTCATCAACAGTTACACCAATACCATCCATGCGGCCAGCACCCTGTCCGATGACTGCGGCATCAATGGCACGCAAAACGGCCGTTTTGGCATCCTGCCTTGTGCCAGTGCCAGAGAACGGGAGCTCATGCTGCAGCAGTTTGGCATAGAGTATCCGCAGCTTGCCCTCTGTACCCACTGCTTTGCCAGAGAACTGGCCGCGCAAAGGGCACAACAGAAGGCACAGGCTGAAGAAGGCCAGAAGGGTGAGGCCTCCAGGGACGAGACTCCCAAGGAAGAGGGCCTGCAGGACGAGACTCCGAAGGATAAGACTCCCGGGGACGAGGCCGGTACACAGGGCCATAAGGCTGCATCCTGAGTCCTCTGCAACCGGAGCACAGATCATGACACGCATTGCACCGCCCTGTTTCCCGTTTTGGGAGAAGCAGGGGACTGGAAGCAATGCAGAAGGACGCAAAAGATAAGGCCAGGACAAGAGAGGAAAAAAGAGCGAGGGACGCATGTCGAATCATGCAAGGCCAGAACAGAACACAAACGCGAGTGCACGGGAAGCGGACAGAGCCGGGCAGGTCTCGGACCAAGTCTGCGGACAAAGCTACGGACAAGTCTGGGAACATTCCCTGGGACCGCAGGATTTTCTCCTGAGCAGCGAAGCCAGGGAAAGTGTGCGGGATCTGCATGATCCCCTCTTTGCCAGAGCCTGGGAAGAACAGGGATTTGCAGAGGCACAAGGGTTGCCAGGCAGGGCGGTTGCTGCCCTGCAGGCACGGCTGCTGGTCCGGCTTTTTGAACGTCTGGGCTGTCTTGGGACGGAAAAGCGGCAGGGCTTCGGTTCGCTTTTTTACCGCACCCTCCTTGCTCCGTACCAATCTTCTCTCATGCAATTGCAGCAAAGTTGCCGGCAGATCTGGGAGACCATGCTGGAGGCTCCTGGCACAGTTGCTTTGGACGAGAGCGAATTTGTCCTGCTTGCTCCGGTTCGTAAAATCCTTGCCACCCTGCCACTCACTTCAGGCAGGGACATTGCCGGCGACTACAGACGCTTTTTGTGTACGAGTCAGGACGAAGTGGCCCGCATCGTAACCCTGACCACCTCTGGCTCCACGGGCGCAGCCAAGCGTCTGGCCTTCAGTGTGCGGGACCTGGAGCGCACCAGAAAATTCTTTGCAGCCGGCATGGCCCAGATTGTGGGCAACGGCGATGTCCTTCTTGTCTGCCTGCCCGGGGCAGAACGCCCGGATGGCGTGGCCGACCTCTTGAACAGGGGACTCTCCCCTCTGGGCGTCACGGTGCATGCCCTGCCTTCCGCTGCCTCCGATCAGGTTGTACAGGAAACCATTGCGAAGCTTTCTCCGACCAGTCTTGTTCTTGCTCCGCGACAGTTGCAGACTTTGCTGCACATCTTTCCAGACAAGGCACCAGGGCGTTTGCGTTCCTTCCTTGTGAGTGCCGACTGGTGCGATCACTCCCTGCTGCAACAGGCTCAAAAAAACTGGCAGGTGGCCACGCTGGACCACTACGGCATCACCGAGACCTGCTTTGGCTGTGCTCTGGAGTGCCGGGGCAAGACTGGCTACCACATCCGTCATGCCGATGTACTCTGCGAAATCATTGATCCTCTGACTGGGGAAATCCTGCCCCCAGGAGAAGTGGGGGAATTGGTTCTCACCACCCTGCGCCAGGAGGTCATGCCCCTTGTGCGCTACCGGACAGGGGATGCAGCCAGTCTGCGGATAGACAGGTGCAATTGCACCAGTCCCCTCTCGCGCATAGACCGTCTGCTCGGGCGCTTTGCCCCAGGGACACGCGACATCATCCATCCGAAAAAAGGCGAACGCTGTCATGTGCCCCTGTAGGGGACTTGAACAGCAAAGAGTGTGCGGCTTCTTTTTGTCTGGGACAGCCGGAAGTTTTTGACTGGGATCAGGGGATGTGATGTCCTCTGATCCTTTGCTTTTTCTTGAGGAAGCCTTTTGCAGAGCGGGAAGCTTTGTCAGGCCTTGTGTGGCAGCAAGTCGCAAGCTTCCCTGAGCAGAGCGTTGTGGCCGGTACCCAGGATGACAAGAGACGCGTGACTCTCTTCGTCTCGCGTGAGAGCAGGCACAATCCTGATGCTGAGGGTGTTTTCTGGGGAAACATCAAGGAGATTGGCCAAAGCCAAACAGAAGGCACTGGCCTGTGCGGGTTCCGTGTCGCCATGGCCTGCTCCTGCCTCTGCCAGCCCCTGGAGCAACGAGGCTGCCCTGTCTTCCTGCCCAGGGTTATGCACAGCCTGTTCCACGGTGGTCAGAAGAACCTGCACATGCGGAATGATGGCCGCAGTGCGCTCCTCTGCCTCTTTGTCTGTTGCTTTTTCCGGAACGGGCGAGAGCAGGGTCACCGGGAAGTCTCCGGTGCACCTTGTGTCGCAGCGAAGCGAGTGCAGGAACGACTGGGCAGCGGCGGTTTCAGCTGACAGACTGGCGGCAGCGTACAGGAACTTTTGTAATTGAGTCAGAAACGTCGTGTGCGTACACAAGGAAGGCAGCGTTTCATCGCTCCATCCAGCCTGCAGGATGTCGGCGTCTGCCTGTTCAAGTTCGCGGAAGATGGCAAACTGGCTTCTGTGCTCGATGGCGGCAAGCTGCCGGATCAACTTTGCGAGGGCTGCGCCATAGTCGACAAGAGAGGAAGAGTTCGGGACGATCAGTTGCTGGCCCAGGAGTTCGTAGCAGAGGGCCTCGGTGAAAAACTTCCCCCGCAACACGGCCTGGCTGCGTTCGAGATACGCTCTGACTGCAGCAGGATTGATCGTTTCCAGGGACGCCTTCTCAATGGCGGCAGAGCCTTTGCAAGGATTCATGACTCCTCCTTTTGTGCTCCGAGGCTTGCGAGCAGAGACTTGTGGGCAGGTCCGCAGGGGAAGTGCTGGCTATTCTTCCTCCAGTTCTTCGAGATGAAGAGGGCTCGTTCCCCTGGCTTGCTTGAGCAGTTGCAGGGCTTCGTCCTTGGTCAGCACACGTCCCCGGCAGCTTGGATGCTGCAACCTGTTTTCCGGGCAGTAGCCCAACTGTACGCAGGAAGGACCGGCACCGGCAAAAAGGTCCGGGGCAGCCTTGCGGCAGAGCCTGAGCATCTTGAGAGCCAGGTCGCGGATCTCGGCCTGAGCATTGCGGCAGCAGCGGATGGCAAACCAGTCGCGCAGGGCATGGGCATTCATGCCAATGATGGCCTTGAACTCCGTGGCCTGGGGCTTGAGATAGCGCAAATCCTGTTCCGGCAGTCCGGCATCCAAGCCTGCATCGTACCACTGTCTGGAGATCTCTGCGAGATCATGGCCTGTGAGTCTGGTCGTGTGCCCGTCCGGCAGGGTGACGTCGGCAGCAAAGTCGGCCACGGACTTTGGGTAGACAACGGAGAAGACACGCTTGCCACCCAGTTCGGCACGGCCGGACTTTATAAGGTAGGAAGCCAGGCGCTTGCGCACAAGCTGAGTCTCCGTGACGCGGCTGTAGCCCTCCACCCCAAAGAGGAAGAAGTCAAATTCCAGGGCAGCACCATGGCCGCTGGAGAGGATGTTCTCGACAATCTTTTTCGAGTAGGGCGAGGCAACGATTTCTTCCAGGCTGCGTTCCGAGCGGACAAAGCGCGCTGCGATATCCGTATAGATATGACCGCCGCCGGCAAGCAGCAAAACCTTGCCCTGGCCTGTGTACTGTTCCTTGATCATGGTGACCTCCCGGGTTGATTAGCCCTATGCAGGAAGTTTTTTTCCTTGTCAACAGAAGGAATTCTTTCATTGCATTCAGATAATTTCTGAAATAATCTTGTTTGATTTATATGAATATTTGGAAATTTTCTGAAATAAAATGATGAAATCTTGCAAAATAATCAGACAGAGAACAACAGGAAAGAATAGATTGCATGTCTGAGTATGTATGAAGACAAAGGATAAGCAGGAAAAATATTGCTCTGATACATGGAAATTCATCAAGGTTACAGATTTTTCACTCAAGTGTGACCTTGCTGTCATAAAGTTTTGACGCTTGCAGGGCAGAGTGTCGCCACTCTTTACGGGGCGAAATTTTTGTACTCAAGGATTCTCCTCCATCTCCCCTAGGCTTTGGGCGAAAAATGTCGCTCATGTCCGCGAAAATGGCCAAACTGGCCACATCTTGCGAACAGGGAAAGCCTGGACACGCTCGAAGTGGCGGCCAGGGGGTGGTGCAAATCCAAAAGATTGTACCGCAGGGCCCGATTTCAGGCCTGCGAGAGGCAGAAAGGCCTCTCACGGGGGCATTTGAGGCGGAAAGGAGAAAAAAATAATTTTACAGGAAATTGACTGTTTTTCGGTAACTCTTTGAGACTATTAGAAAAGGCAAAAAAACTTTTTTTTACCAAAACCCTAAAGAGTAAAAATTTTTTGACGATAAGACTTGCATACAGGACCAGAACTGAGTATGTTGCTTCCAACGACAGGGGGTCTCAGAACTTCCCTGTTTCCCAACCCGGTTCAACCGGAGCAACATCCCCAGTTTGTATCAAACCCATCTTGGGGATTGATTCTGCCAAACAGGCACCCAAATATGGTGCTTATATTTAAGGAAGGAAAGTCATGAGAAAGCTTGCTACACTTCTGATTGCTGCTGGTCTCGTTTTTGGTGCGGGTACTACAGCTGCTAACGCCATTGACTTCAAGGCCAAGGGCGAATGGGTCATGAGCTTTGACTATGGCCAGAATGGTAATTTCACCGGTGGCAATGGTCAGACCGGCTACAATGGCAAGGAAGACGAATTCAACGCCAAGCAGCGTGTCCGTCTGCAGTTGGACGCTGTTGCTTCTGAATCCCTCTCCGGTACCGTGTTCTTCGAAATCGGCAACACCACTTGGGGTAATGCTGACAGCGGTGGTGCCTTGGGTGCTGACCAGCAGATTGTCGAAGTGCGTCGTGCCTACATCGACTGGATGGTGCCCAACACTGAACTGAAGGTTCGCATGGGCCTCCAGGGCATGGCTCTGCCCTCCTTCGCCGTGCAGAAGAACCAGGCCTTCAACGATGACGTGGCCGGCATCACTCTGTCCTACCAGTTCACCGAGAATGTGGGCGTGACCGCTTTCTGGGCCCGTCCCTACAACGACAACTTTGCTGGCGGAACGGATAACTATCGTTATGATCGTCCTGCCAACTTTATGGACAACATTGATGCCTTTGGTCTGACCATTCCGCTGACCTTTGATGGCATCAAGGTGACCCCCTGGGGCATGATTGCCGCTATCGGTCCCAATGCCTTTGGCCTTGAGGGTGAAAACCCGGATGGTAGCTCCTATTGGGATACTTTCGGCAACTTTGTCGGTGAAAGTGCCTCTAAGCAGATGGCTGCTGGCCTGCTCCCCGCTTGGGGTGTGATTGGTTCTGACCTGAACCGTAATATCTCCGGTGTCAAGCTCGACAAGTACGCTGTTGCTTGGTGGGCTGGCCTGACCGCAGACATCACTTACTTTGACCCCTTCCGTGTGGCTTTCGACTTCACTGCCGGCGGCGTTGACTGGGATGAATCCCGTCTGAACCGTGCTGGCTGGATGGCCGCCCTGCTCCTCGAATACAAGATGGATTGGGGTATTCCCGGCCTGGTTGGCTGGTACGCTTCTGGTGACAACAGCAACTTGGGCGATGGCTCCGAGCGTATGCCCTACCTCTCCGTCAACAACGGTGATAACGACTTCTCCTACTACGCCTTTGATGGTCATCCCTACATCGCCCGTGAAGGTGCAATTGGCAATAACATGGCCGGTACTTGGGGCGTTGGCCTCCGTGTGAAGGATGTGTCCTTCATCGAAGATTTGAAGCACACCCTGCGTGTCAACCTGATCGGAGGTACTAACAACCACAAGATCTTCAAGGAACTGGCTAAGAGAGCTACCCTTGACCAGTGGCAGGGCTACACCTCCAACGGTGCCGATTATGGCTTCAGAAGCGTGTACCTGACTGATCAGGATACCATGCTGGAAATCGGTCTGCACAACGAGTACAAGATGTACGAAAACTTCACCATCATGCTGGATGCCAACTACCTTGCCCTGTGGCTGGCTGACACCAAGTATGACGGTATGCGTCGTTACATGGACGGCAGTAACAGCACCGAAACCCGCGACGCTTGGAACGTCAACGTTTCCTTCGTGTACTCCTTCTAATTACCTTGCATGAATCAGCTCTGAGGGGTTCGCCCCTCAGACTGTGAATGTCTACAAAGAGGATCCATTCGGGTCCTCTTTTTTGATCGCAAAGATCAGAAAAAAGTGCCCTGCAGCTTTCACGTCAGAAAGAAGCTGCAGGGCACTTTTGCTTTTGGCCGCACATCAGGCCGTCTGTTTTTAATGTCTTGTATCCGGGACTGAAAGCCTACCTTCCTGTCCCTTCAGTGCCAAAGCGCTTGTCCAGTTCGGCATTATCGCCTGGCTTTTCAAAGTAGCCATCCCTGGCTCGCTCTGGGGTGCCCAGAGCCAGAAGCTCGCCCACCGTCACAAAGCGGTAGCCCTTGCGCTGCAGGCCCGTGGCCACATAGCGCAAAAGCTGGAAGGAGCCTCTGGGCACAAGGTTGGCGTGGAAGAGGAGGATGGAACCTGGTTGAACCTTGTTTATGACCTGGCGCGCTCTGGACACGCTGGCATTGTTGCCGCCAGTCTCGGCCACCACATCCCACTGGATGGGTTCAAGTCCGTATTCATTGAGGAGTTGCAGAGCCTGCTCGGAGCTGCGGCCATAGGGGAAGCGGAAGAGGCGCAGGGCTTCCGGGGGCGGCAGACTCTCGCCAAGACCGCTGCGTCCGGCATTGGCAATGTTCTCTTCCCGCAAAAGCTCGTACTGGCTTTGTGTATCCAGTATTTCCTCGCGCATGCGCTTAAGCGAGAGCAGGGCAAAGTTGCCATGGGCCCAGGCATGGTTGCCAATCTCGAAGAGCGGATCGCGCAGGATTTGTCGGACCCTTCGTTCATGGGTGCGCATCCATTTGCCGCCCATGAAGAAGGTGGCAGGGATATTGTTGTCCTGCAGCCAGATGACAATGTCCGCATCAAAGCCTGTGGTTGTGGTGGCGAGCTCGCACATGTCAAAGGTCAGGGCGCAGACCTTCTCTCCGCTTTCAATATGTACCCGGCGCACCACGCCCTCCAGGGCAGATGAATTGGGAGGAAGAGTTGTCACGGGTGTGCGTCTGGCCGGAGGCCTGTTGTCATTGGGAATGGCACGGCGGCGATCCCTGGCCGAGAGGGCCGGCAGGCGCAAATCGCCGTTGTTTTCCATGTGGTACTGCAGGCGGGCCGCATATTCTGCCAGAATGTCCGCATGCTCCGTATTGTCTGCAGCAAAGGCACAGGCTGTGCTGCCAAAGCCTGAAGCTGTCAGGGGAGGGGCGCAGAAGAGGCCTGCCATGAGTCCCAGGGTGCCTGCCAGAAAGGAACGTCTGTGCATGAGGCAAGGTCGGAAAGAGCTTTCGGCCGGAGCGCTTTCGCAAGAATCCTTGCGGGATTCCTCGAGCAAGGCTTTGGAAAAGTTTTCGGAAAAGTCTTCGTGAACTGTGTCTTTCGGGCGCTGCAGCATGGGAGTTCCTTGTCAGTTTCGGTCTTGCCAGTCTCGGTATGGTGTTGTGCAGGAGAGGGGTGTTGTGCAGGGACGGGGCAGAAGCTTCAGAGAGGGCAGATACACAAAAGTCCGGCTCCAGGTGTTCCTGAAGCCGGACAAGACAAGTCTGTCGGAACAGCCTTAAGCCTTATTCGCCCTTGGCTGCCTTGTATTCTTCAACAACCTTGTCCACCACAGGAGCAGGTGCTTCTTCGTAGTGGTCGAATTCCATGGTGAAGAAGCCCTGGCCGCCGGTCATGGAGCGCAGGTCGGAGGCGTAGCGCAAAACTTCGCTCATGGGCACATGGGCCTTGATTTCGGTGACGCCGCCCTGGGAGTCGGAACCAATGACCTTGCCGCGACGGGAAGAGAGGTCGCCAATGACGTCGCCCATGCTCTCGTCGGGGATGGAGACGGTCATGAGCACGATGGGTTCAAGCAGGACAGCCTTGAGCTTTTCCATGGCGTTCTTGAAGGCAATGGAGCCGGCAATCTTGAAGGCCATTTCCGAAGAGTCCACGGAGTGGTAGCTGCCGTCGTAGAGCTTGACCTTGAAGTCCACCACAGGGTAGCCCGCAATGTAGCCACGGGCTGCGGCTTCCTGAATGCCCTTGTCCACGGCAGGAATGTACTGCTTGGGGATGGCGCCGCCCACGATGGCGTCTTCAAAGGTGTAGCCGGAGCCTCTGGGCTGGCCTTCCATCTCGATCCAGCAGTCACCGAACTGGCCGCGGCCACCGGACTGCTTCTTGTGGCGGCCCTGCACCTGCACCTTGCCCTTGACGGTTTCACGGTAGGGCACCTTGGGTGTCTTGAGGATGATGTCCACCTTGAAGCGGCGCTTGGCGCGTTCCACGGCAAGCTCGATGTGGAGCTGGCCCATGCCGGAGAGCAGGATGTCACCGGTTTCCTCGTCGTGTTCGAGCTTTAAGGTGATGTCGTCGTCAAGCAGCTTCTGAATGGCTGCAAAGACCTTGTCTTCCTCGCCACGGGTCTTGGGGGCAATGGCGAAGGTGATGAGCTGCGGCGGCAGGGCGGGCACGGCCACCTTGAAGGGCGCCTTGCTGTCTGCCAGGGTGTCGCCGGTCTTGGTGGTTTTCAGCTTGGACACGGCCACGATGCTGCCGGGACCCATGGCATCCTTGCAGGCCTGGGTGGTTTTGCCTGTCATGGTAAGCAGGCCGCCCATGCGTTCCACTTCGCCACTGGTCATGTTGGTGAGGGTGGCATCGGAGGTCAGGGTGCCGGAGAGCACGCGCAGCAGGGAATAGAGCTGGCCGGAAACCGGATCGGCCACGGTCTTGAAGACAAAGCAGGTCAGGGGGCCTTCGGGATCCACCTTGTGGGTGCCACCTGCTTCGTCCACGATACCGGGATTTTCCAGGGGCGAGGGGAAGAGGTCGGCGATGGTTTCGAGCACATAGGTGCCGCCCTTGTTTTCCAGGGAGGCCGTGACCACGACGGGGTAGATCTGCTCGGCGAGCACACCCTTGCGCAGGCCCGTATGCAGTTCCTCGGCAGACAGGGCGCCTTCGTCCAGGTACTTTTCAAGCAGGTTTTCGTCGCTTTCGGCAATATTTTCCACAGCGAGATCGTGGATGAGGGAAACTTCGTCCTGCAGGGCATCGGGAATGGGGCATTCGGCCACGCTGCCGTTGTCGCCGAAATGGTACGCCTTGCCGGCCAGCACATCCACATAGCCCGTGAACACGCCGCCTTCCATGATGGGCAGCTGCAGGACCACGGGACGGATGCCAAGGGTACCCAGGCTTTCAATGGCCATGGAGAAGTTGGCACGGTCGCGATCCATCTTGTTCACGACAATGAGAGTGGGCAGATTTTCTTCGCGGATGTGGTTCCAGAAGCGCTTGGTCAGGGGACGCACACCATCCACGGCATCGATCACAAAGAGGACGCTGTCCACGCCTTTGAGCAGGTACTCAAGATCGCCAGTGAAGTTTCCATCGCCAGGAATATCCAGCAGGAAGTGGCGGTTTTTGTTCCAGAGGAAGGTGGCGACGCCGGGCTGAATGGAACCACGACGGCGGATTTCCTCAGGTTCATAGTCGAGGCAGGTAGTTCCTTCCTCGATGGCACCCATCCTGTTGATGGCGCCGGCATCAAAGAGCAGCATTTCTGCAAGGGAGGTCTTGCCGCAGCCGCCCGTGCCGACAATGGCGTACGAGCGCTGCATATCGAGAGGGTTTGCCATGATGTACTCCCAGGGTTGACGTGGACAAAAAACACCGGAAACAACGCACCCAAATCCTGTGTATGCGTGGCTCTAGTGTGCTGGCAGGGGTTGCAGTGCAAAGAAGTGCAGGATGGTGTTCCCTTTGCAGAACGTGAAGCCTGTTTGGGTGATTCGTTTCTACTAAGAACTCAGTCTATACGCCATGGGGCAAAAAGGGAAGTCCCCTTGTGCGGTCAGACAACTTTGCTGCGTGGTTAAGTCGCCTGCGCTGACTGGAAGGCTGTGCAGGGGAGCACTGTGCGCAGGCAAAAAGGTCTGTCAGCTCCCTGAAATACGCCCCATGCGTGCGACAATGCGGACAAAAGAAGGCTGGAGAACAAACCTTAGCCGAACTTGTGCACGCGGCCTGCCAGGTCGGCATTCAGATGGCGATCCGTGCCCTGAAGAAGCGAGCGTGTGGCAATGAGCTGGGCCATGATGCTCACGGCAATCTCTTCGGGCGTTTCCGCACCAATGGAAAGGCCCACCGGCGCCGTGACCCTGGCGAGATCCTCGTCCGTGAAGCCTTCCTCCTTAAGACCTGCAAAGGTGGCCGCAATCTTCCTGTTCGAGCCAATCATGCCGATATAGGAGGCCTGGGTGCGCAGGGCCTGCGAAAGCACCTTTCTGTCATAGACATGGCCCCTGGTCATGATGACAATGAAGGTCTTTTCTTCGGTGGCAATGCCTGCCAGGCAGTCCTCGTACTCCGGCACGGCCCTGGTCACGGCCGCCATGGGGAAGCGCTCTTTGCTGGCAAATTCTTCCCTGTCGTCCAGGACACAGACGGTAAAGCCCGTGGAGGCGGCCAGTCGTGCCGTGGCCAGGGCCACATGGCCGCCGCCAAGGCAGAGCAGGCGCCAGGGGCCGGGCCAGGGCTCGATGACAAAGCGCTGACCGCGGGAGTCTTCCAGTTCCAGGGGCGCTGCCAGATCGTTCTTCTCCAGTTCTTCCCGGACAAGGGCGCTCAGTTCCGTGGGCAGGGGCCAGGTTTTTGCCTTCTTGCGGCACAGGCGCCTGGCGCCGGGCGCCACCACGGGCACGACACTGAACATGTCGTCGCCCACGCCCTGGGCAATGGCCAGGCGCTGGAAGAGCACGGTGGTGGGGCCGTCGGGACGCAAGGGCTCCACAAAGACGCGCATGGAGCCTCCGCAGATCATGCCGTTGCTGGCGGCATCAGTGCCGGAGAGCTGAAAATCCATGAACTCGGCCACACCGGACTTGGCAACGCGCATGCCGGCTTCTATGGCCTGTTTTTCCAGGATGCTGCCGCCAATGGTTCCGGCCAGCAGGCCTTCCTCTCCGACCAGCATGGAGGCTCCGGCATGCCGTGGCGCCGAGGCAAGCTGTTTGACAATACTGACAAGAGCCAGATTCTTTCTGGCTGCAAGTTCATGGCCAATGGATTCCACTATGGACATAACAGGACTCCTGCCTGGGGGATGTTTGGGAAGAAGGAAGGGCGAGGCCTGACTCTGCGGCTAGCGCTGTTCGAGAAAGCTTACGGCTCCGTAGGGCTGGGCAATGTTCATGGCCTCTGACAGGGGCAGAGCCAGATAGTCGGCCAGGATGCAGCGGTTGAAGGCCGCATGGCCTATGACAAAGATGATGCCCGTGGGCGTGTGCATGCGGGCCCGGACCAGGGCCATGAGGGCCCTGCGCTGCAGCATGGCAAAGCTTTCTCCGCCTGCAGGGGCATAGTTGGCAAAGTCTGCGCCGCGTTCGGCCAGGGCGCCAGGATAGCGCTGTTCCACTTCCTGCTTGGTCAGTCCCTGCCAGGCGCCCAGGTTGATTTCGCGAAAGCCCGGATCGGCAATGACGGGCATGGTGCCGCCTCTGGGTCTGAAGGCCCTGCGCACAATGTCCGCACAGGCTATGCCTCTGCGCAGATCCGAGCAGAAAAAGGCCTGGGGCTGCCTGTCGGCAAATTCCCTGGCCAGTTCCTCTCCCAGGGCCTCGAAACGGGCTGTGCCTGCAGAGGAGAGTTCGACGTCTCTCTGGCCTATGAAGCGGTGTTCGGGGTTGGGAACAAGTTCTCCGTGGCGCAGGAGCACAATGCCCTGCTGGTTTGAAGCGTCACTGTTTGCTGTCGGCATGAAAAAATCCTTGAATTGTAGGCGGCGATAAGGGCGAAGAACGCACAAGAGGTGGAACAGAAGAGAAGATGGTGCCAGGCAGGAGCCTCCAAAGGATCCCCTGTTTGCCGGATCCTGGCAGCGGGCCTGCCCTTGTTCAGTAACTGAATCGTGCCCTCTATTTCAGGGCATTGAAGGCAATGCGGTCAGGGCTCTCTCCCAGTTCCCGGGTGAGCCGTGCCTCAAGTTCCCTGGCATGGCGCAGGCGCTTCTGTATGCCTGCCACGGCATGGGGATTGCTGGCAAAAAGGGCCATCTTCTGACCAAAGCGCTGTTCCAGGGGCACATGGCGCGGTCCGTAGCAGTACTTGTCTGCCAGATAGACCAGTTCCCGCTCCGTGACGGGTTTTGAATCTGCCAGCACAAGGTCCCTGTGGTCCTTCATGCAGTGGGCCATCTGGCCCAGGCCCAGGTAGTTGAGCCACAGGGAGCCTATGAGTTCATGACGGTGAAAGCCCTTGGCAATGTCATGCACATAGCCTGCCGCACAGGCAAGTTCCGCATCAAGTTTTTTCCCGCGCAGACGGGCTCTCTGGGCCAGGGCTCTCGCAACATGACCCACGGCCGTGGCATGGGCAATGCCCCGTTCGGGAACGTGCACGCTGCGCAGGAGCCGCTGGGCTTCCCCAGGCGTGAGCCGTGAGCCTGCCTGTTCGGCCTGGGAGAAGGTCAGGGGATCGGTGAGGTGCACGCAGCAGAGATCATCTGCCGCATCAAGGCCTGCGCAGCACACGGACTCTTCCCTGCCCGATGCGTCTGGCACGGAAAGACTGGAGCGACCCGTGCCCTGTATCTGGCAAAGCAGCCTGTGCTCAAGGTCGCCTGCCGAAGGATCTGCCAGCAGGTTGAGCAGGGCCTGATTGAGGAAGAGGGGCCAGCCAGCCCCTGACGCAGACCAGGGCCTGCAGGCCAGGGGATCTGTCCTGTGCCGGACTTCTTCGGCACAGCCATTGAGAAAGAGCACAAGACCGCTGCGTCGCAGGAAGGGATAGGAGACAGGGTGCAGGATGATGGATGAGGCTGTGAGTTTTTTCAGGGTATTCCACAGGCTCTCCTGCGGATTGGCCAGGCAGAGGCGGATCCCTTCACAGCAGAGCTGCCAGGCAAAGTCCTCAGTGTAGGGGTTGCAGCGGGCAAATTCCTGGCCATGGCCTGCCAGGACAAGGGGCTCCAGGCCAAGACCGCGATACAGGGCCACAAGCCTGCGGATGCCGGCAAAGAGGGAGAGGTCTTCGCCCCTGGTGGGCGTCTTTGGGAATTGCTGCGGCGGCTGCAGGGGCGTGCCAAGACGTGCAAGCAGGGCCGGTGCGGCAAGCAGCACAGGCGTGCAGCTCAAGTGCAGGCTCTCCTTCCAGGGAAAGTGGTCGCTCAGGCGGTACTGGCGACTTCTCAGAAACGGCTGCCTGGGCAGGGAGGCCGGATCGAACGAAGGATTTTCGTGTTGTGCAATGGATGACCAGAACGCCATGAAACCTCCCCAAAATGCTGACCATGATACGGGCATGATACAGGTCTGAGCCCTGCACCCTGTTCCCGGGCTTGCGGACGGGCTTGTGCCCAGGGGCAGAGCCCAAAAGGCTGTCAAAACAGGGCTTGTGTGCCAGGCCCGTCGGGTCCGTCAGGATCGTCTGACTCGGCAGGCTCCTTGTTCCAGGTCCCTGTCTGCCCGATCCCTTGTTTCGCCTCCGGGCCTCAAGAGTGAAAAAGTGGCGCAAAAGGGGCCCTTTGCCGCAAGGGGGCTCCCTGTTGCGCCATGACGGACAGGTTTTCCTGTTTCTTGAGAGACTGTCTTATTTCTGCTGCGTGACCAGTCGTGCAGGATCCGTGATTTCTCCGCCTGCTTCCGTGTCTTTCTGGGCATTGCGGCAGTCTGGGCACAGCCCGTAGAGGACATGGTAGTGCCCGAGCAGGGTAAAGTCATGGGCCTTTGCCACGGCCTTTTGCAGCTTCTCGATGGCAGAGTCGTACACCTCCACGATTTTTCCGCAGTTGACGCACATGAGGTGGTCGTGATGGGCGCCGGCGTTGACAATTTCGTAGTGGGCAACGGTATCCGTGAAATGTATTTCGGTGGCAAGACCGGCAGCACAGAGCAGCTTGAGGGTGCGGTACACCGTGGTCTGGCCTATGCTGGGGTCCAGGGTCTGCATGTGCTGATAGAAGTCCTCAAGGGTGTGGTGGCCAGGGTAATTGAAAAAAGCCTCAGCAATACGACGCCGTTGAGCGGTGATATTCATCTTGTTGCGGCTCATGAAATCCAGAAACTGCTCCACTGTGGGTGTGGCGGGAGCGGTAGTAGGGGTGTCGTTTGCCATTGGACCTCCATGCAGGTGAGTTCTTTGCATGTGATGCGGCTTTCAGTCTTTTGTCTTGTCCCTGACAGGCAAAAGGACCATGTCTTGAGTACAGAATATCCCATTGGACCAGCAGAGCGCCACGAACTGTGTCGCCGGAGGCCTTGCCGGTACAATGGGCACAGGAAAAACAGAAGGACAGCTTGAGTCAGCCTCTATCAATTGACTTTGCGTACTGCAAAAACGTTTGTTACACGTGCTCGAAAATCTCTTTTCCATGAAAAAACAGGCACTGCCGGGCAGGGTTGCCGAACATGCCTTTGTACAGGAAAGAAAAGTGCGCTCTGAAAAATTAGCACAAAGGCCCGGCAGCTTCAAGAAATATTGTCCCGGCGCTTGGTCGGCCAGAGTTCCGACAAAGGAATCTGCAGGATAAGTGTCTGTTTTGAAGCGTTTTTTTCAAGGCATTGAACAGGCGTTTTCGTCCTTTGCAGGCCCTGCCCGGCAGGCCATTTCTGACGCCGGGGCCACCTGTCTCCTGTCCTCCTGTCTCCTGCTGTACTTTCCCGTGGCAGAGCTTCAGGCCCGTGGCAGAGCTTCAGGGCTCCCAAAGGTCTCCGGGGCAGCAGGCGGCCAGCCCTCGGGCTGCAGGCTGGGAGGCGCAGCACCCCATTGCCCGTGCAGGAGAGTCATGGGTTGTATACCGTATTATGAACTTTCAGGTTCTGATTCAGTATCGTTATACGCAATGACGGTCTCTCGTCACGAATTCAGTGTCCTGAAAGCAAAGGGACAGACGCTCCAATGCCATAACCAGTCAAGGTGTCGGAAAAAATTTTTTAAAAATTTTTTACTCGCCCTGAAAATGCAGAAACAACTTGGCAAAAGTGACTCTTTTTATATGATAACCTGTTTTTATTATTGTATAAAAGAGTGTATTATCCTCTCCTGTGCAAAAGTGAAATTAGGTGCAAAGTGTCGCCAGTTCATAAAAACGTTGCAAATTTGCGACTGTTTTCCTGTTTTGACCTGATGACTGAAAGCTCAATCAATCTTTCGGCCTTGACGAACAACAGCAAAGTCTTTAGGCGTGAATACTAGGACGAGAGTCCGCACGTAGTTAGTCTGTTCTTTGGGAAGGAGGGCCAAATGTCTCAGGAACACTACACAAGCACATTGACACAGCAGGCAGGCACGTATTTGCCTCCCTTGCACGGTAAAGCGTCCGCATGGGTGTGCGGCAATGAAGAAGCAGAAGCCATTTACATGCAGGCCTTGGAAAAGCCGGAGGAATTCTGGGAAGGCCGCGCCTCGCAGCTTCTGCACTGGTTCAAGCGCTGGGACAAGGTACTGGAGGCAGACGAGGAAAGACACAAGTACCGCTGGTTCACGGGCGGCAAGCTCAATGCGTCCTTCAACTGCATTGACCGGCACATTCTCATCGGCCGCCGCAACAAGGCCGCGCTCATCTGGCAGGGCGAGCGCGAAATGGATGTGCGCTGCTACACCTACCAGATGCTTTATACCGAGGTGTGTCGCGTTGCCCACGCCCTGAGCTCCCTGCGCGTGCGCAAGGGCGACCGCGTGGCCCTGTACATGCCCATGATCCCCGAGCTGGTCATCGCCATGCTGGCCTGTGCCCGCATCGGCGCCATTCATACGGCCATTTTCTCCGGCTATGCCGAAGGCGGCGTGCGCAGCCGTATTCAGGGTGCCAAGGCCAAGATCGTCATTACCGCAGACGCCGCCGTCCGCGCCGGCAAGTTCAAGCCCCTCAAGGCCAACCTGGATCCCATCCTGGAAAAATGTCCTTCCGTGGCCCACGTGGTTGTGGTGAACCATGCCGAGCTCTTTGACGTGAAGATGATGCCCAACCGCGACATCTGGTGGCATGATCTCATCGAGGACTTTACCCTGGACGTGGACTTCCCCTGCGAGCGCATGAACTCCACGGATCCGCTCTTCCTGCTGCACACCAGCGGCAGTACCGGCAAGCCCACAGGTGTCCTGCACTCCACGGGCGGCTATCTGACCTATGCGGCCCATACCACGCAGTGGATCTTCGACATGCACGATGACGACGTGCACTGGTGCACGGCAGACATCGGCTGGATTACGGGCCATACCTATGGCGTGTACGGTCCTCTGGCCCTGGGCGCTACGGTGCTCATGTTCGAAGGTGTGCCCACCTGGCCCAAGCCCGACCGCTACTGGCGCATAGTGGAAAAGTTCCGCGTTAATATTCTCTATACGGCCCCCACAGTCATCCGTTCGCTCATGCGCATGGGCGAAGCCTGGGCCGAACGCTACGACCTGGGCACCCTGCGCATCCTGGGCTCCGTGGGCGAACCCATCAGTCCCGAAGTCTGGCAGTGGTTCTACAAGAACATCGGCAACAGCGAGCTGCCCATTGTGGATACGTGGTGGCAGACCGAGACCGGCGGCGCCATGATTGCTCCGCTGCCCTATGCCACCAAGCTCAAGCCCGGCTCGGCCACCAAGCCCCTGCCCGGCATTGATGCCGCCATCATGCGCGACGATTCCACGCCCGACCTGGACGGCTCTGCAGACCGCAGGTCCGGCCATCTCGTCATCCGCAAGCCCTGGCCCGGCATCATGCTCGGTGTCTACAATGACGAGGAAAAGTACCAGTCCTACTTCTCCCGTTTCGGCTGCTACGAATCCGGCGACGGTGCCGAGGTGGACGAGGACGGCTACTACTGGATCCTGGGCCGTATCGACGACTCTATCAACGTGTCCGGTCACCGTCTCTCCACTGCGGAAATCGAGGCCGTGCTGGTCTCCTGCCCGGAAATTGCCGAGGCAGCCGTGGTGCCCATGCCCCATGCCCTCAAGGGCGAAGCCATCTATGCCTATGTTGTCACCAGGGACGAAGTGGCCTGGAGCGACACCCTGCGCAAGAAGCTGCTGGACACCGTGCGCCGTGACATCGGCGCCCTGGCAAGCCCCGAATACATTCAGTTTGCCGAGGCCCTGCCCAAGACCCATTCCGGCAAGGTGATCCGCCGTCTGCTGCGCAAGATTGCCGGCGGTTCCTCCCTAGAGGAACTGGGCGAGCTCACCACCGTGGCCCATCCCGAGGTCATCAAGCCCATCATCTACGGCCATCAGAACATCCTGCTTGGCCAGCATGAGACGGCCTCCATGGAAGCCGAGGCTGCTGCGGACGGCAGGGGCTAGCCTGGCCTGCGTATAAGGCAAGTGATCGGGGTCAGATCCCGTCTGTAGAATGAGAGAGGACCGGAAAGGGTGCACACAATACACCCTTTTCGGTCCTCATGCTTTTTCCCTTGTCCCCTGACATCTGATGGCTGCTCTGTCGGCAGAGGGAGCCTTGCGTCCGGCAGTTGCACCTTGTTCGGTACAGGCTGCGAGAACGCTGGTTCGAGCCTGTTGCATCAGCATGGAACGTCTCGGGAGAGCAACAACGGGTTTGAAGCTCCCCCGTCTTACGACGGGGGATTCTCTCCCAGAACGAGAAAATGGCTTTCTGCAGAACCTTTCGGCCAGCAGCTGTCACCATCTCGGATCCTTGTACTTTCTGTGGGCTTGAGGTGGAGCA
>DXHV01000024.1 GCA_019113165.1 Candidatus Desulfovibrio intestinipullorum | reverse complement strand
GTAGGAAACCCGAAACTCTGGATTCTGCTTGAGTTGTTCGATGAGCCACGCCAATCCCCGGTTGTAGACATAACGTGAACAACCGCAAGAGCATGCACACTCCCTGGCTTGCGCGCCATTTGGCTCGAGCTTGAAGAGAAAAAACTTGTGAAGAGTAGTACCCATAACACCGCCTTAGCCAGAAATTCTGGAGAGTGTCGAGGAGCAATGCGCGCCTTTCATCCCCACCCTTACGGATGGGGCATTTCGGCGCGTCTGATAATCCATGGTCCAGCGCGACTGTATGATGGCAAAGCCCAGGCCCTCGCCTGAGCCCGTGACCATTTCGGCAGCAATGAGCACCCGCCAGGACGAGCCCACGCCCAGGCGCAGGCCGCTCAGCAGATGCGGCAGGGCACTGGGCAGGTAGACGGTGCGAAAGAGATCGGAGCCTGTGCAGCCGCACATGCGCCCCACCCGCACAAGGTCCCGGTCCGTGCAGGAAAAGCCCATGAGCACGGACAGGGCCAGAACGGGAAAGGTGGTCAGAACGATGATGGAGACGGTGGCCGTCTGCCCCAGTCCGAACAGGAGAATGGCCACAGGCACCCAGGCAAGGCCGGGGATGAGCTGCAGCACTTCCACGGTCGGCAGGCTCACGGATCGGAACAGGGGCGAGGCCAGGGCCAGGCCTGCATAGCTCACGGCCAGGGCACAGGCGAGAAGAAAGCCCGCAAGCCAGCGCAGGCAGCTTGCGCCCACATGCTCGTAGAGGGTGAACTCCAGGAAGGTGGCGCCGCCCAGCAGCCGGCAGAGTTCCAGCAGGCAGTCCCAAGGCGTGGGAAAGGGAATGCCCCGCAGGGCCTCCACCACCAGGGCGGCGACGGTCCACAGGCCGAGGCCGAAGAGGGCAGCACCCATGGTGCGCAGGGCTCTGTGCCGGACTCTGCACAGGACGCGCACGGCCAGGGGCAGCGATTCTGCGGCCGGAGGGGGGCAGGAACGGAGAGAAGAAGGCATGGACCGTGTCCCTGGTTGAGGACGGTTGAGGACTATAGGAGTAGGTCTTATAGTATGTGCCGGAGCGTAGACCAGATTGCCTCCTGCGGGCAAGTCCTTTTTGTCCCTCTTCTGCCCAAGACCGGGCCAGGGGGAAGAAGACAGGACGACGCACCTGACATGCCGTGTACCGTGCGCCCTTCAGCCCTGCTGGTCTGTTGCCCTGCTTGTCTGGAGACGCGCCTGCCACTCGCTCCGGGCTTGTTGCGGCCTGTCCCCAGGCCTGTCCCCGGGATTCTCAAGGCCGCCGGCTGGTCCTGATCCCCTGGCGTCCTGCGCGTTCCGTACAGGGGCGTCTGGCAGGACAGGGGCGTATGCCAGGCGTCAGTTATGGATAGGGCAGCCGTCTGGCAGGTGTCGGGCCCCGGGGACACAAAAAGACATTTGACAGGGATAGGCCTTGGCAGTACCTCTTGCTCCTGCCTCATTGGGGCCCCTTTGCAGGGTCCCGAATCATTCTTTGCCTGATTTCTGCCCCTTGTCAGCAAGGGGCTTTTTCTGTCTGGACAGGAGGGCTGCCGGACCGCAGCAAACGGCCCGGCACAAGGCGCTTCTTCCTCGGATCCCGCCCGCAGCGCGCTCCCGGGTGCGCCCCTGATTGCGCCCGGACCGCATCACATTGCGGCGGCATGGACCACATCACGGCCTCATTGCGCCCGGCGCGTGCAAAAGCCCGCGCTCCTGTTCCCGGCAGTCTGCACCCCAATACGACTGGATACCATGCAAGCACTTGCACACTACAAGGGTCTCGGCCTTGCCCTGACCACAGTGGCCTTCTGGGGCACACTGCCCATTGCCCTCAAGCAGGTCACGCCCAATGTGGACGTCTTCACCATTGTCTGGCTGCGCTTCACGACCATTGCCCTGTGGATGTGGTTCTACCTGCCCCACAAGGCCGAAGGCCGCTTCTTTGTTCCGCTCATGCACAGGCTGGGCCACCACAACGAGCAGATCTCGCGCCTGGTCGCCTCCGGCCCCTACAATCGCAAAAAGACCCTGCTGCTCATCCTTGTTGCAGCCCTGGGCCTTGGCGGCAACTTCGTGCTCTTCAACACCTCCGTGCTCTATCTCACGGCCTCGGCCTGCCAGATTGTCTCCCAGGCAGGGCCCATGCTGCTCATGCTGGGCAGTGTCCTGGTCCTGCACGAGCCCATGCACCGCATTCAGGTCCTGGGCATCCCTGTTCTGCTGCTGGGCTTTCTCCTTTTCTTCAACCAGAACCTGGGCGAGCTCTTCAGCTTCGAGGGCGGCAGCGGCCTTGGCGTGCTCCTCGGCTTTTCGGCCTCCCTCGTCTGGGCCTGCTTCGGCGTGGCCCAGAAGGTGCTCCTCCGGGAAATGGCGCCGCAGCGCCTGCTGCGTGTCCTCTATACCTTCATTGCCCTGGGCCTGCTGCCGCTCGCCACACCCTCCTATCTTCTGAACCTGACAGGTCCCTTCCAGGCACTCTGTCTGGCCTACTGCTGCCTCAATACCATGGTTGCCTACGGCTGCTTCACCCGGGCCATGGCCTGCTGGAATACGGCCAGGGTCGGCGCGGTCCTGACTTTGACACCCCTGGCAACCCTGCTCTTTGCCTTCTTCCTCCACCTCCTTGCTCCGCAGCACTTTGCCAGCGAGAATCTGAATTTCCTGGGCTTTGTCGGCGCCTTTGTGACGGTTTTCGGCGCCTGCCTCATTGCCATGGGATCGCAGATCTTCACGCTCTTCCAGCACCACAAGGCCTGATCGTCCGGCATCGTGCCAAAGAAAGAAAAAGCCATCCTTCCCCCGAGGCTTTCGGGGAAAAGGGTGGCTTTTTGTTCAGGCAGGCAGGAGGGAAGTACCCCTGCCCGCCCTTGTGATGAATCGGGTGACGAAGCGGGTGCCGAAGCTACTTGAGCCGGTAGCTGCGCACAACGCCCTGCTTGTTGAAGGTGATGATGAGCGTCTTTGCCTTGGGTCCGTCAGCAGGCACGGCAGCGTCCACGGCCGCATGTCCGGCAGCTCCGCTCGCACTCCTGGTGGCTGTACCGGCCACGGCACCATGCTTCTTCTGCACTTCGCTGCCGGCCTTGTTCGCGCCATAGTCCGCAGCGATGCCGCCGGCCGCGTTGGCCAGACGATAGTCGTCCTTTTCTTCCCTGGTGGGCTCTTCGGAATAGTACCATTCCTCGCCGCCCTTGAAGGGCGTTATCTTCGCAGGCTCGCCGTACATGTCGCGGACCTCGGCACTGGTGGTCTTGCCACGGACGATCTGCTCCTGCACCTTGTCGGCAGTGAAGGTCTTGCCGCCGCCAGTCAGACTGGAAAGACAGCCGGAAAGGCCCATCAGGACCACACAAACAGCAAGCAGGGAAAGTTTTTTCAGCATAACAGGCTCCTCGCGCAAAAAAAGACCTCATGGTGCAGCAATGGATCGTCCTGTCAGCCTGAAAAAGCATTCTGGGGATACGAGCCCGTGCTGCATCACGAAAAAGAACTGGCAGCAATGGTAACGCAAAAAATCTTCCTGTAAACAAAAAATTTGCACCCGATCCACAACTGTGTGGACTCAAATGGCGATTTTTTTGCTCAATGAAGAAAATTTTTCGGGGACTCCCCTGTTTCCGGCCAGTGCCCGGGTCTCCATGCGAGAGGAAGACCCTGCCGGTCTTTTTTTCATGGCGGTTTCCCTGCGGCTCCCATGTGCCTTTTGTCCTTGTTTGCCGGCTCAGTCCCGGACTATGATGCCCGGGGATTTGGGAGGAGGGCCCTGCCCGCTGCACAAGAGAAGCCGGCTCTTCTTCGGCTTGTCTTCGGCCAGACTTCGGGGGCCGTCACCTGCCGTCACCTGCCTTCTCCGCATCCCTGTCATCCCGCACACTTTCGCCAACAGGAGAGAAACTGTCCTATGCACTGCATTGCCCTGCGCCACGTCGCTTTCGAGGATCTTGGCGTCTTTACCCAGGTTTTTCAGGAAGAGCATATCAGTATCGAGTACTGGGAGAGCGGTCTGCATCCCTGCGACCTTCAGGCCTGGCTTGCTGCGGACCTGGCCGTTGTGCTGGGCGGTCCCGTCGGTGTCGCAGACAGCGACCGCTACCCCTTCATTGCAGCAGAACTCGACCTTGTCGCCAGGCGTCTTGAGGCAGGTCTGCCCCTGCTTGGCATCTGTCTTGGCGCCCAGTACATGGCCGCAGCCGGAGGGGCCCGCGTCTACCCCGGAGCCCGGAAGGAAATTGGCTGGGGTTCTGTGGATCTCACATCTGCCGGCGCGGCCGGCGTGCTGGCGCCGCTTGCCGCAGCCCCTGTCCTGCACTGGCACGGCGACACCCTTGATCTGCCCCATGGGGCCACCCTGCTCGCCTCGACCTCCGTCACCCCGCATCAGGCCTTCTCCTTAGGTCCCGGACAGCTGGCCCTGCAGTTCCATGTGGAGGCCGACGCAACGCGCATGGAATCCTGGCTCGTGGGCCACTGCTGCGAGCTGGCCGGAGCCTGTGTGGATCCCTGCACCATCAGGGAGGATGCCCGCAGACTGGGCGAGCAGGCTCGAAAGGCCGGACAGGACGTCTGCCGTCTCTGGCTCGGGGACTGTCGGACACGCTGAACGCCCGGGGACAAGTGCGCGCCCGGCCCCTGCTGCCAAGGCCTGATCTTCGTGCCAGGCTGTCCCCGGGCAGCCTGTCACGGTCTGCCTGTCACGACGGGCTGCCTGTCTCTGTCACTCTGTCCCTGGCTGCTGTCTGGCGATCCCGTCTCCTGCAGGCCCTGACACACTGAAGCAGGGCGGCGGCATGGAGGGGCGCCACGCGGGCTTCCACGATCTCTTTCCGGCTGCCTGTTTTTTCAGCGGGCAAGGATCCGTGTCCTTGCGCCTGTCCCTCGATTCCTGTGCAGACGACAAAGGGGGCAGCCCTTTGCCCGGATTTCGGCTCCGGCACACGATTCCGGCACATCGGGCTCCCGTTTTCTCCAGGCATATCTGCCAAACAGCTTCCTTGCGGAACCTTGCCAGGGCCCCTGGAAGAGCTCCCATTCTCGCAAAAAGTCCGGCATCGGTCCTTTTCAGTGCCTTGAGTTCAGAGTACTGTGGCTTCAGACTCGCGAGGGCGGCTCGTGCCAGAGCCTGCTCTCGCACGCGGGAGTCTTTTGTTGAGGACGTTGTCCTCAGGATGAGGTTGAGCGGGAGCGCTCTTCCTGGTCCCCTGGGGACAGGGAGCAATGCGAGACCAATGGCTGCAGCTCATGTCTGGAATTCGGGCTGCACACAAAAGAGTGGCAAACAGGCACCGGGACCTGTACTTGCACCCCCAGCTCTTCCTGCAGGCACCATGGTGCCTGCAGGGCAATCACGAGTTCCCGAAAGTGCTTCACAAGGCAGTACCGGAAAGGAGAGAGCCATGGAGACAGATCTGGCGAGAAAAGAGCACCTGGAAGTGGCAAGGGAATGGTTTCCCTTCTACAAGGAGGTATTTGCTTCAGGCTACGAGAAAGCCTATGCGAAAGGCTATGCGAAAGGCTACGCGAAAGCCGAAAAGAAAGCGTTGCGCAGACAGAGGGCAGTGATCCTTCTGATCTGTAACTCTTCAGTTTTAGGTATGCTGTCCTCCTGAAAATTTGCACGTTCTGCTCCTCTCGGATGCAGTAGTTCCACTCCGAGCCTCTTGGGCCATGACATCAGACGAGGTCTTCCTGGACGTATC
>DXHV01000023.1 GCA_019113165.1 Candidatus Desulfovibrio intestinipullorum | reverse complement strand
GTTCATAAATCATGACTATTTTCATATCTGCATGCCGTGTCCGTTTTTTTCGAAAAAAAAACGCTTGACTGAGAGTGTCGTTTTTTCTATAAACACACCTGCGTCAAGCGTATGGGTCACTAGCTCAATTGGTAGAGCAGTTGACTCTTAATCAATTGGTTTGGAGTTCGAGTCTCCGATGGCCCACCATACAGAAGATTATGCCCTTGCAGTCCAATACGCTGCAAGGGCTTTTCTTTTTTGCGGCACTGCAGGAAAGAAGCAGTTCCTGTGCAGGGCCTTCTCCGGGAAAGCGGAGGGAAGAACGAGGAACGACAGTCGCCCCTCCCGGGGGCAGGGGCAAGGAAGCGTGCATTGCAAGCCTCCTGGGGGCGGATTGTGAAGGCTGCCCCTTGCCGAAACGGCGCACTTGGACGTAAGAGAAGATTTGCCGCTGATGGAGCCTTGAGCAGGGATGCCTGACTGCACAGCTGCAAAACACCTCCCCCTCTGGCCGACTGGTTCAGCGTCCGGCAGGAAGGCAGGACAGGGGGCGGGTGGCAGGCAGGAAAACATCTTTTTCGTCCAGCGTTTCCGTCCTGCGGCATCAGGGCGCTGCCTTTTTTTGTGACCATTTCCCGGAGGTGGCACTCCCTCCTGTCTGCCCGCGAGGGCCTGGGACAAAACGAGTGCCGGAGCATGTCTGTCATGAATATCGTTCTTTTGGAAGGTCTGGGCGTCCGCCAGACGCTTGTTGACGAGTACGCGGCCAAGCTTGAGGCCATGGGACACACCTTCACCCAGTATGCCAAGGATCCTGACGCCTCCGTGCAGCTTGAACGCAGCAGGAATGCCGATGTGATCATGATTGCCAATATGCCCCTGGCAGCCCAGGTCGTGGAACAGGTGCCCACCCTGAAGTTCATTGACGTGGCCTTCACGGGCGTGGATCACATTCCCGTGGCCGAGGCAAAGAAGCGCAACATTGCCATCAGCAATGCCTCCGGCTATGCCGACCAGGGCGTGGCCGAGCTGTGCATCGGCTTCATGATCGGTCTGCTGCGCCAGATCCCCCAGCAGCAGGAGCACTGCCGTGCCCATGGCACCAAGGAAGGCCTGGAAGGGCATCTTCTGCAGGGCAAGACCGTGGGCATCGTGGGCGCCGGCCACATCGGCAGGAAGACCGCTGCCCTGTGCAAGGCCTTTGGCTGCAGGGTGCTGGCCTACAACAGGAGCAAGGTGAGCGATCCCGCCATCGACGAGCAGGTGAGCCTGGAAGAGCTGCTGAAGCAGTCCGATCTCGTCTCCCTGCACCTGCCCCTCACCGATTCCACCAGGGGCCTCATCGGCGCCGAGCAGCTGCGCCTCATGAAGCCCACTGCCTGCCTCATCAACACAGCCCGCGGCGGCGTGGTGGATCAGCAGGCCCTGGCCCAGGCCCTGAAGGACGGCGTCATTGCCGGCGCCGCCCTGGACGTCTTCGACGTGGAGCCGCCCCTGCCCGAAGGCCATCCCCTGCTCGACGCCCCCAACTGCATTGTCACGCCGCATATGGCCTTTGCCAGTGCCGAATCCATGGAACAGCGCGCTCACACCGTCTTTGGCAACCTCTTTGCCTGGCTTGAGGGCAAGCAGCAGAACGTCATCTGCTAGGTCCTCTGTTCGGACACTGTGTGCATGAGCCTCCCTCGCGCAAGAGCCGGGGCGGCCTGATGCGCCGACAGCTGGGCCCTGCCCGGTGCACGATGTGCGCCGGCGCAGGGCTTCTGCATTTCCTGCACCTGGCCCGTGCTTTCCCTGAGGCCCTGTTGCCCGGCATGCCCTGTCTCCTTCCTCCTTGCGCAAAGAGGAACAAGGGGAGTGAAGGGTCTGGGCAGGATTGTGCGCTGCAGTGTTATTTTTGGAACAAGATGGGAGCATGCTTGCCTTTTTTTGTCCATGCGTCCATACTGACAGGCAGACTGAACAGGTGCAGGCCAGTTCCTGGACTGCCTTGTCCAGTATCCGTTTGCCCGGGGAGCCCGGGCGGTTTTCCAGATCTGCAACACAGGGCCTGCTGGCAATGCAAGAAAACTATCTAATTGTTGTGGACGTGCAGAACGACTTTGTCTCCGGGAGCCTCGGCACTCCCGAAGCCCGGGCCATCGTGCCCGCACTGTGCGCCAGGGTTCGTGATTTTCAGGGAACGGTCCTGCTGACCAGGGACACGCATTATGCGGACTACCTGACCACGCAGGAAGGCCGTCTTCTGCCCATAGTCCACTGTGTGGAAGGCACGGAGGGCTGGCAGCTCGTGCCCGAGCTCGAGGAAGTGTGCCAGGCCAGAAACCTGCGCATCTTTGACAAGGAAACCTTTGCCAGCGTCGCCCTGGCGAGCGAACTGGCCGAACGAGCCAAGAAGGGCGAGGTGGCAGGCGTGGAATTTGCGGGCCTGTGCACGGACATCTGCGTGATCAGCAATGCCCTGCTCCTCAAGAGCATGGCCCCGCAGATTCCGCTCTTCGTGGATCCGGCCTGCTGCGCGGGCACAACGCCCGAGCGCCACGAGGCTGCCCTCAAGGTGCTGCACAGCTGCCAGATTCTTCCCGGCAGCCGCAAGGAGGCAGGCCATGTACCAGTTTGATGCCCGCAATCTTTCCATGGTCATGGATCTCTATGAAATGACCATGGCCAACGGCTATCTTGGTGAGCATTCCGACAGGGTCATGGTCACCTTCGACGTCTTCTACAGGAACAATCCCGACAACGGCGGCTTTGCCATCTTTGCCGGCCTGGAACAGGTCATCGAGTACATAGAGCATCTGCACTTTGCCGAGGACGACATTGCCTATCTGCGCTCCCTGAACCTCTTTCCCGAAGAATTCCTGCACATGCTGGCGAATTTCCGCTTTACCGGGGACATTGATGCCTTCCCCGAGGGCACCATCATGTACCCCAACGAGCCCGTGCTCACCGTGCACGCGCCCCTGGTGGATGCCCAGCTTGTGGAAACGGCCCTGCTTACCCAGATAAACCATCAGTCCCTCATTGCCACCAAGGCCCAGCGCATCGTGCATGCGGCCAAGGGCCGGGCCGTGGCGGACTTCGGCGCCAGGCGCGCCCACAACATGGACGCGGCCGTCTATGGCGCACGAGCCGCCTACATAGGCGGCGTGGCCAGCACGGCCACCCTGCTGGCAGGCAAGATGTTCGGCATCCCGGTCACGGGCACCATGGCCCACAGCTGGGTCATGTACCATCAGGACGAGTTCACGGCCTTCTCCCGCTATGCCCAGGCCTATCCCGATGCGGCCGTGCTCCTGGTCGATACCTACAATGTCCTCCACTCCGGCATTCCCAATGCCATCCGCACGGCCAGGGAGGTGCTCGAACCCATGGGCAAGCGCCTCAGGGGCGTGCGCATCGACTCTGGCGACCTGGCCTACCTTTCCAAGCGGGCCCGGGCCATGCTGGACGAGGAGGGTCTGACGGACTGCACCATCTCGGCCTCCAACAGCCTGGACGAATACACCATCACTTCCCTCATCGATCAGGGCGGCTGCATAGACAGCTTCGGCGTGGGCGAGCGCCTCATCACCGCCCGCAGCGAGCCGGTCTTTGGCGCGGTCTACAAGCTTGTGTGCGTGGAGCACAACGGCGTGAGCGAGCCGCGCATCAAGATTTCCGAGACCGTGGAAAAGATCACCAATCCGGCCCGCAAGCGCGTCTACCGCGTCTACAACAAGACAGGCCACGCCATCTCCGATTTGATCACCCTCTACGAGGAAGAGGTGGACGTGAGCGAGCCCTACCGCTACGTCAATCCCTCCAAGCCCTGGCGCAGCCGCAGCTACATGGACGTGACCGTGCGCGAGCTGCAAAAGCCCGTCATGCGCGCTGGCAGGCGGGTGGCTCCCCTGCCTGGCCTGCAGGAGATCCGCAGCTACGTGGCCCGGCAGCTGCAGGACGAGATCTGGGAGGAAGAGCAGCGCTTTGACAACCCCCATCTGCACAAGCTTGTCATGAGCCCTGCCTACTACGAGACCAAGATGGATCTGCTCTACAAGCACAGCGAGGACTGCTGCGTCTACGACAGCAGCATCAGGCGGCTTGGCTGAGCAGTGCCTGCGCGAAGAACCTGGCCGGAGGCTCCTGACGGCAGAACGTCCGATCGAAGAGCTTTCGGCCGCATTGTTTCTGCATCGTGTCTGGCCGGGTTGCTTCTGGCCGGATTGTTTCTGCATTGTTTCCGGCAGTCCGGGACCGCAAGACCCTCTTGCACGAGCACAAGGAAGGATTGAAGCACGTGAACAGCACCTATGGCTTTGTCAATGTCGGCTGTGCCCTGTTCGGGGTACATGTGGCGGATCCTGCCGCCAATGTGGCGGAAATGACGGCGCTCCTCGAACAGGCCCGCGACGAGGCCGTGGACGTCCTGGTCTTTCCCGAGCTTGCCCTCACAGGCTACACGTGCGGCGATCTCTTCGCCCAGGCAAGCCTGGTCCGCAGGGCCGAGGAGGGGCTGGCCCGTCTCATGCACTCTGCGGCCCGCATCTGCCCCGAGAGCATCTTCTGCGCGGGTCTGCCCGTGCTGCAGGACGGCATCCTCTTCAATGCGGCAGCCCTGGTGCAGGGCGGCCAGCTGCTCGGCGTCGTGCCCAAGACCTTTGTGCCCAATTCCCAGGAGTTCTACGAAAAGCGCTGGTTTGCGCCCTCCTGGGCCAGGACCAGGGACACGGTGACCCTTTGCGGCCAGACCGTGCCCTGCACGCCGGATTTGCTGGTGTGCGTGCCCGGGGGCCCGGTCATCGGCTGCGAGATCTGCGAGGATCTGTGGGTGCAGGAGCCGCCAAGCGGCCATCTGGCAGCCCAGGGCGCAACCCTCATCCTCAACCCCTCGGCCTCCAACGAGGTGGCCACCAAGAGCCGCTACAGGCGCGACCTTGTCCGCCTGCAGTCGGGACGCCTTCTCTGCGCCTATGCCTATGCCTCCTCAGGCCCTGGCGAGAGCACGACGGATCTCGTCTTTTCCGGCCACTGCCTCATTGCTGCAGGAGGCCTCATCAGTGCCGAGAGCAGGGAAAAGGCCGGCATTACTTCGGCCCTTGTCGACCTTGAGCGCCTGACCAACGATCGCCTGAAGCAGACCTCGGCCTTCCAGATACCGGGTGCTTTACGAAAGGGGGACGTTGTGCGCGTGCAGGCCCAGAGCCTGGCCGAGACAGGCATTCTTCCGGATTCTGTGGATCCGGCGCCCTTTGTGCCCAGGGGAGAGGAACTGAGCAGCCGCTGCCAGGAAATTCTGCACCTGCAGTCGAGAGGCCTTGCCCAGCGCATGGCCAAAACCGGCTGCAAGTGCCTTGTCCTTGGCATCTCCGGGGGCCTCGACAGCACCCTTGCCCTGCTGGTTGCTGCCGAGGCCTGCGACAGCCTGGGCCTTCCGCGATCGAGCATCCATGCCGTGACCATGCCGGGCTTCGGCACCACGGACCATACCAGGACCAATGCCCTGCGCCTCATGGAATTGCTGGGCGTGCAGGCGCGCACCATCGATATCCGCCCGGCCTGCCTGCAGCATTTCAAGGACATAGGCCAGCCGGCAGACTGCTACGACGTGACCTTTGAAAATGCCCAGGCCAGGGAGCGTACCCAGATCCTCATGGATCTGGCCAACAGGGAAGGGGGCCTGGTGGTCGGCACAGGCGACATGTCGGAGCTGGCCTTGGGCTGGGCCACCTACAATGGCGATCACATGTCCATGTACGCCGTCAACTGCGGGGTGCCCAAGACCCTGGTCCGCTTCCTGGTGGAAGAATACGCCACACTGCATGCCGAGGTGGCTGAAGTGCTGCACTCTGTCTGCGCCACGGAAATCAGCCCCGAACTGCTGCCGCCCGATGCCGCCGGCAACCGCCAGTCGACCGAGGGCACCATCGGCAAGTACGTGCTGCACGACTTCTTCCTCTACCACTTTGTCCGCAACGGCTTTGCCAGGGAGAAGATCCGCGCCCTGGCCCGCATTGCCTTCCCGGGCGAGGAGGAAACGGTGGACAGGACCCTGGAGGTCTTTTTCTCCCGCTTCTTCAGCCAGCAGTTCAAGCGCAGCTGCCTGCCCGACGGCCCCAAGGTGGGCACGGTTTCCCTGTCGCCCAGGGGCGACTGGCGCATGCCCTCGGACGTGCGCTGCTCCTACTGATCGGAGACGCTCCTTTCTGATACATCTCCTTTTTTCGAAGAAAATCCTTCCTGCCACGAGGCACGGTTCACAGGGCCCCTGCTGTTCAGGGGCCTTTTTGCCAGGAACAGGGGAAAACCTGCGCATCGGTTCGTACCCCCTTCATGGCCTCTTCATGACGGAACACACAAAAATACGGTACAAAATCTTGATCTTTTGCGCTCCTGCCCGAGAGCAGGGCCTCTTTCCGGAACAAGGCCCGGGGCGCCTGCGCGGCACGCTGTATCCCTGGCCGCAAGACGTCCCGTTTTTTGCAAAAAAAGCCAGAAGATAGGCGATCCCCGCCCAGGAGGGCCTGCAGTCGCGCCGCCAGGGCCCAGTCCGGCCGCAGGGCAGGGCGCCTTGCCTGTCTTCCTCTCTTTTTCGCGATGTGAGTACAAATATCTTGACAGTTTCCCCAAGGTCGTTAAGATCATGAATGCAGTCGGCAGTTTCCGGGGGAGCCTTTTCAAGGCAGCCCCGGAACCGGCATCATCATGTTTTGGTCCGGCCCGAATGGGCAACAAAGGAATGGTACTGATGAGTACATCGACCTACATCATGCTCCTGACCCTCTTTCTGACAGAGGGCGGCACGCTGGAAGCCGAACAGGAGGTCAGCGCGGCAACCCTGCAGGAGTGCCGCATTGAAGCGCAGAAGCAGCAGGCTGCCCTGCGTAGGGAGTTTGCCTTGTCAGTCGAAGAACGGGGCATGTGCCCCTTCAGGGATGTGCAGATAACCTGCGTGCGCAAGCAGGGCGGCAAATAGTCGAAGAGCCGGGGCAGTTGTTCCAGGGAAGGAGACTGCCCCTTGTTTTTTGCATGACGACCAGGGCCTTTTGCCGAAGAGAAGCAGGCCCGCGAGACAGAAGAGCGGCGCCAGCCACAGACAGGGCGGATCCAGGCGGATCCAGGCGGAACAGGGCGGATTCGGGCGGAACAGGCCAGATCGGGGCAGCTCGGACAGATCGGGCCAGCTCGGGGCGGATCAGAGCGGATCGGGGCGGATCGCGGGCCATGGGGCCCTTTTTTCATTTTTTTGGCCCGGGAAGGGCTGGTCTGCCATTGCCCGCAGGGCCAATCGTGCTTATCTATTGCAACAGATCGTTTTCGTGATCGCAGACGGGCCCCTTGGGGAGTCAGCTCCCTGCCCAGGCATTGTTGCCAGGAAAAAATCGTACAAGACCGCAAGCCTTTCAGGAGGATCCCGGTGTCCTGCTCCCTTTCCCCGCTATCAGGGACGAGGGGCGGGGCCGACGGAAATTTGTGCCCATGAGTACCTTGAAACCCCGTGAAATTGTCGCCGAGCTGGACAAATACATCATTGGTCAGGACAACGCCAAGCGCATGGTGGCCGTGGCCATTCGCAACCGCTGGCGCCGCCAGCAGCTTCCCGAGGACCTTCGTGACGAAGTGGCGCCCAAGAACATCATCATGATGGGCCCCACCGGCGTGGGCAAGACGGAAATTGCCCGCCGGCTCGCTCGCCTGAGCGCCGCGCCCTTTGTGAAGGTGGAGGCCACCAAGTTCACGGAAGTGGGCTACGTGGGCCGCGACGTGGAGTCCATGATCCGCGATCTGGTGGAAATTGCCATCAATCTCGTGCGCGAGGAAGCGACCGCCAGGGTGCAGCCTGCAGCCGAGGCCGCTGCCGAAAGCCGGCTTCTCGACTATCTGCTGCCCAGCAGCTTCGGGGCCGAGCAGCATCAGAGCACCAGGGAAAAGCTGCGCCAGCAGTACCATTTAGGCGTCCTGGACGATCGGGAAATCGAGATGGAAGTGACCGAGCGTCCGGCCTCGTCGGTGGACATCTTTGCCATTCCCGGCATGGAGCAGATGGGCAACAACGTGAAGAACCTCTTCTCCAGGGCCTTTCCGCCCAAGCGCGCCCGCCGCAAGCTCAAGGTGAAGGACGCCTACAGGCTGCTCGTGCAGGAAGAGGCCGACAAGCTCGTGGACGAGGAGAAGATCATCGAGGAAGCCAAGAAGCGTGCCGAACAGACGGGCATTGTCTTCATTGACGAAATCGACAAGATTGCCTCCACGGCCCAGAACCGCTCCTCGGACATTTCCAGGGAAGGCGTGCAGCGCGATTTGCTGCCCATTGTGGAAGGCTCTGCCGTCAACACGAAATACGGCATCGTGCACACGGATCACATTCTTTTCATTGCCGCCGGCGCCTTCCACTTCAGCAAGCCGAGCGATCTCATTCCCGAGCTCCAGGGCCGCTTCCCCCTGCGCGTGGAGCTTCTCCCCTTAGGCCGCAAGGAATTTCTGCGCATCCTGCGCGAGCCGCACAATGCCCTCACAAAGCAGTATTCGGCCCTGCTTGGTACGGAAAACGTGCGCCTCTCCTTCAGCGACGACGGCCTTGAGGAAATCGCCACCTTTGCCGAGGAAATCAACACAAGCACCGAGGACATTGGCGCCAGGCGCCTCTATACCATCATGGAAAAGGTGCTTGCCGACATAAGCTTCGAGGCCCCGGACATGCCCGGAGCCCAGATCATGGTGAACAAGGACTATGTCCGCGAGCACCTCACCGATGTGCGCGAGGACCAGGACCTGAGCCAGTACATTCTCTAATCAGGAAACCTCCCGGGAGCGCATTGTTCCCGGGAGACGAGACGACAAGGGCTCCCTGCAGGACGTTTTGCCTGCAGGGAGCCCTTGTCGTTGCTGTCTTGTCCTGAGCCTGCCGTCCTGAGCTGTCTCGTGCTGTCCCGGCCAGCCTTGTGCGGGACTGGAAATCCGGGGGGAGAGCACGATCAGCCCAGCCGGGGCTACTGCACAAAGGTCTCCCGGGCTGCCTTGTCGAAGCTTGCGCCGGTGAAGACATCGCGCAGGACCGTGGGCTGCGAGGCCCGGTCGCCGGCAGGAAAGAGGGCTGTCAGGGGAATGCTGCGGCTGCCCAGCATCTCCAGGAGCTTGGTGCCGTGGGCATTGGCATCGGTGAGATCCACGCGGATGAAGTCCACGTCATAGGCCGCACGCAGGCTCTTCAGGCGCTCCTCGGTGAAGACTGTGGCCTCCACGAACTTGCAGTTGGGGCACCAGTCGGCCGTGAACTCCACCACCATGGGCCGGTTGCCCAGGCTGCTGGAAAAGACCCTGGGATTGAACTCCGTCCAGTTGGTGGGCGTGCGCTCCATCTGCAGGGCAAAGAAGGAGGCACAGCCTATGATGAGCACAAAGATGGCGCCGCCTGCGCGGCGGCAGAGCCTGCTCGATCCTTCCGTGCAGGTCTTGCCCCACAGGAAGGCTGCCAGGGCCGTCACCAGCAGGGCGACCAGGATGGGAATGTGCTTTTCGTCCGGCAGGATGGAGAGCAGGTAGAGGGCCGTGCCAAGCAGAAGGAAGCCCAGCACGTGCTCAAGCATCTCCATCCAGCGCCCGGGCCTTGGCAGGGCGTGCACAAGGCTTGGCCAGATACAGAGGATGAGGTAGGGCAGGGCCATGCCCAGGCCCACGGCCCAGAAGACCACCACCAGGATGACCATGGGCTGGGTAAAGGCCCAGCCGAGCACGCCGCCAAGCAGGGGGCCGGAGCAGGGCGTGGCCAGGAAGGTGGAGATGAGGCCGGTGAGATAGGCCTGCAGGCGCGGATTCTTGGCCCTGTTGACGGCCTTGAAGTCGATGACAGGCAGAGTGAAGACGCCCAGCATGGAGAGGCCCATGAGAAAGACGAGCATCAAAATGATGAGCAGAAATTCCTGGCTCTGGTAGAGCTGGCCCCACATGAGGTCCATGGCGCCAAAGGCCAGGGCCAGGACCGTGAACAGGGTCAGGATGCCTGCGGCAAAGCAGAGGTTGTGCTCGCGAAAGCGCGTCAGGCTCTCCTTGCCGTGGGCATTGGCCATGAGCAGGCCGGTCACCTTGAAGGTGAGCACGGGCAGCACGCAGGGCATGACGTTGAGGAGCAGGCCTGCCAGGATGCCCAGCAAAAGAGCCTTGCCAAGACCGTAGATCTCGACGCTTGTGTCCGCAAAGACCGGACTTATGTGGAAGTTGAAGCCTGCGGGCGCAGGCAGGGGGTCTTCCTCGACCAGGGCCGTGGCACTCTCGGCCAGCGGAGGCGTGTCGAGATCGGCAGCATTGTCCCCTGGCAGGGCCTGGACCGGCGTGGCCGGGCCGTCCGCCATGGACAAGCCTAAGGACGCTTCGGGCGCGCTGCCCTGCACCGGTGCGGCCTCGGCGGAAATGGCCAGCCACTGATCCTTCCAGGGCTTGGTGGCCAGATCGGGCAGGTTTTCGGGGATGGTGCCCCTGAGGGTGACATCCAGGGGCGTGCAGTTGAGGCTTGAGCACAGAAGCAGGCTTAAGGTGGCCGAATAGCGTGAGCCTGCGTCCTCCCTGTGCAGGGGCACAAAGAAGAGCTGCTCGCCCTCGTAGACATGGACCGTGGCTTCCTTGTCGTAATAGTCGCGCTGCAGGGCGCCGGCAGGATAGTAGACCGGACAGGGCAGGGTGGCTCCGTCCAGCAGGAGGGACAGGGAGGCAGGCCGGCCCACGTCGCCGGGATCGTGGGCGTAGGCATGGTACCCTGCGGGAATGCGTATGCTCAGGCAGGCTATGGCACTGCCGTGTTCGTCCTGGGCAAAGGAAAACTGCGTTCTGACATCCGGGGCTGCCAGGGCCTGGCCCGCGCAGGGCAGCACGGTGAAAAGGACAGCCAGAACACTGAGAAAACCCACGAAGAGACGGGTCGTGAACAGGAACTTCTTGGACATATGCGTGACAGACCGAAGCATGAGGAAGAGGAAGAACGTGAGAGCTGCCCAGGGCCTTCCCGGGGCCCGGGACATGGGACGTCTGCAGGGTGTGCGAGCGGCGACAGTGTACGACACAAGGCATAACACTGTCACCTGCAGGCTTGCCGTGCAGGACGCTGAGGACGGCCATTTTCGGGGCCAGACGAAAGGACGGATAAAAAGATGCGAAGACGATGGGGCAGGAGCCCGGAGGCGGAGTTTTCGAGGCGGGATGGCTGGCAGGCGAAGGGGGCTGGCGAAAAGTCCAGGCTGGAGAAAAAGAAAAAGCCCTTGCAGAAAGTCCTGCAAGGGCATTGATGTCTGAATGGTGGGCCATCGGAGACTCGAACTCCAAACCAATTGATTAAGAGTCAACTGCTCTACCAATTGAGCTAATGGCCCGTGAACAGAGAGAACATATAGTTTCGGGGGCTGGTCGTCAAGCAATTTTTACAAAAAAAGATCAACAAAGAGACAAAAGCAGATCAATCTGCTGATATCATTGTCATCTTTTTTGATACCGAGGCATCCCCAAAGCTCCTGCGAACAGGGACAAGGCCTGCTGCACCGGCGCAACGCCCTGGGTGTGAACGGGCTGTGACGGCAGACAGCCCTGTCTCACGCGTTATTCCTGAACTTCCCCCAAAGTACCACTCAGCGGCCAGCCAGTGGTGTTCACCGGCCTGGGAACGTCATCAGCTCCTGATAGTCCTGAGGCTCTGCACTTCGGGTGCGTCAGCTTTCAGGTTCCGGGCAAGAAAGCAGACTACGTTGGTAGGGAATATACAGGCACCGCGAGATATTGATCCTAGTCTCGCGCTCTGCGGTCCGTGATTAAAAGCTCTGAGGGCAAGGAGCGGTGTTGCGGACAGCAAACCCCATCCAACATTGGCGAAGGGTCTTTTGGCACGGAGCGCGGCGCATGCTGCGATCCGGTGGATGACTTGAGAGTCCATCCATATTCGTAACTACTCAGCTTGATTT
>DXHV01000022.1 GCA_019113165.1 Candidatus Desulfovibrio intestinipullorum | reverse complement strand
TGGAGAATACAGCTTCAGCTCAAGTGAGTCGGCACAAGCCGTCCAGCAGCAGGAACCCGTCGAAGCGACTGACCGCAAGGTCAGCAACGCAGTAGGGAATCCCCCTGCGTAAGCGGGGGGAGGATGTCAATTGCATAGTCCGCACTTCAACAAAGAAAAAGAGTGTTACCGGTACATTAGCCCACATGCCGGCCCTGTGCTTCCCTATGCACATTGCACGGATCTCATACGCATATTCTTTTATGAAAAAACAATTTTCTGTACTCTGTCAGCAGTGCTCTCTTGATACTGAGCATTCTCTGTAGAAAAGGAGCATATTTTTCTGATTGCAGGTCTTGATCTTCAATCCTTTTTTATGTTATGCGTTAGCTGAATTTGAGTATCTTTGTTCTCAGGGCCGTTCATCTGGACTCACCTTGATTTCAGCCCCCTGCTTTTTTGCAAGGCTCGTACTCCTCATTCCTTCAGTGTTCTGACAAATCGACTCTTTGTCCATTTTTTCACATGGAGGCTCGTTCACTTTTCCTCCTGCTTGTTCACTTTTTCACCGATTTGTTCAGCCATGGCGTTCAGGCAGCTTCGCCCTGTCATGAGGCAAACCGCTGTCCGGGAGGACAAAGCATTCACTCAGATACTCTTTGTTTGTCGCAGAGAGCCCCTCTTGGGCCACTCGGGGTCCTGCAGGGAGCATTGCACTGCCAAACATGTGGCTTTGTTTTATTTTTCTGGAGGATACAGGCTGCAGAATATATGGCAGGGAACAGGAATTCTCATCGCAACTCTCTTTTCTCGAACAATGAGTCACGCGAACCTATCCATACCAATCTGAGGAGAACTCATCATGCCAAATGCAGATATCATGCAACAAGCTCTTGAAATTGCACGTGCACAGGCCGGCGTCCGTCCCATGACTGCCGCCGAGGTGGCTGCCTACGTGAACGAGCTCGCTGCGGCTCTGGAGTCCACAATCTGTCCTGACGACACCAAGGCGATCCCGGCTGTGGATCCCAAGAACTCCATCGGCGAAAGCTACGTGACCTGCCTTGAATGCGGCAAGAAGTTCAAGGTGATGGGCAACCGTCATCTGAAGCTCCACGGCCTGACATCCAAGGAATACAAAGCCAAGTGGGGCCTGAAGAAGAGCACCTCCCTGGCTGCCAAGAGCCTTGTGCGCATGCGCCGCAGAAAGATGCAGGAAATGCGTCTCTGGGAACGCAAGAAGCTCGCCGGCGAGTAGGCCGGGCTCCCCACTTCCCCTGTCCCTCGTCCGGCTTTCGCACTCCGGCTCCCCGCTCCTGCTCCTGTCCGCAGAAGACAGCCCGCAGAGTCGCCCGTCCTGAAGGCCTGCCTTCCGAAGCGCACACGCCTTCCTGCGCACATGTCACTTCAGGACATGCGCTCCCTGGCAGAAAAACACCTCTTGCCAGGAACCGCGCCTCGCCGGAAGAACCACTCCAAAGAGCACACTCCCGCTGCCCTGTTCCGGACAGCGGGAGTGTTTTTGTCTCTGCGTCCCCAAATGAGCCTGAAGTCTCGTGCCATCAGAGGGCATCCTGCGCAGGCCGGGCTTTCAGGCGAGAAGGCCGAACTATCAGGCTGTTCAGGAAAATCAGGCAGGGCTCGGTTCTGCGCAGACCGGCATCAGGGCCGGCCTGGTCCGCTGCGTCTGCTGTGCCTGTGCCTGCCGCAACTGGGCGCGCACAGGCTCGGGCACGGCCGCCCAGGCACTGTCTGCCCCATGGCGGGCACTCAGGGCCTTCAGGCACACCTCCCTGCTGCGGGCAGGAACAGGAATCTCGTGCAAAAGCTCGCCGCGCTCGCGCACGGCTGCCAGGCAGATGTCGCGGTCCTGCTGCAGGGCCCTGGGCACAAAGCGATAGGCCCAGGCAAAGGAGGAAACGGCCGCAAGGCAGATGTCCCTGGTCCGCCAGGGCTCGGGCACATGGATGAGGGCGGCTCCGCTGGTCTGCACGGCCCGGCGGCAGATCTCGGGGCTGAGCCTGCTGGGGGGCACCTCGCGAATGGAGGAGCCGTCCCTGCTCACGGCCGTGTAGCAGAGTTCCCTGTCGCGCAGCTGCAGGGGCACATCCCGCAGATGCACCGTGCCCCTGTAGAGGCAGGCATGCCAGATCTCCCGGTTGCGCAGAGGCAGGGGCACCTGCTCGACAGAAGCGCCATTGCGGGCCGCAAGCCGGCAGAGCTCGAAGTCGCGCAGCAGGGCCGGCACATACTTGAGGGCTCTGCCATCGGCCTCTACGGCGGTCACGGCCATGTTCCAGTCCTGATACTCCCCAGGCACAAAGCGCAGGGCAAGGCCGTCCCTGGCCACGGCCCTGTGGCAGAGGGCATAGTCCGCGATATTTCCAGGCACAAACTGCAGGGCCTGTCCGGTGTGGGCAATGGCTGCCTCGCAGATCCTGCGGGTGCGCAGAGGCTGCGGCACAAAGGCCAGGTTGAGTCCGTGCCCCTGCACGGCGGCCAGACAGAGTTCCTCGCTGACCAGCCTCTTCGGAATCTTCATGATGTTGCGCCCATGCAGGCGCACGGCCCGCAGGGCGTCTTCCCTGTTCGTGATTCGCAAGGACGAAAGCATCATACTCTTCTCCTGTTGGTACGAACCTGTTGTTTTTTTGGTTTTTGTCTGTCTGGAAAGCATGGCTTTCGGGGAAGCGTGGCCTGAAGCGCGTGACGAGCGATTCCTGCCAAAATCCCTGCAGATCTCCCAAAGGCTGCCCAGGCACAGCGCTTAAGGAAAGCCTGTGCCAGCGTGTCTTTTCCTGTGGCCTTTGTTTCGTCTCCTTCTTTCCCGGGTCACAGAAAAAGGACAGGCGTATGCCCTCTCGCAGCAACCGCTGCACAGATGGTCGCATCGAGCGTGCGGTTGGGCGGTCTTGTATTCAGCAGCCGTACCATCGGTTCTTCTCTTGAACCAGAGAGCCGGGCCTGTCTCAAGATGGCCTGCCACAGGATGGTCAGGCACAGGAGCCCCGGAACCAGTCCCTTCGGCAAGGAACAGGCCTGCAGCCATACGCCAGACACAAGGGCTGTTCTTCTTCCTGCCCCCGATGTCCGGTCTCCGGTCTCCCGATCAGTTCTTTCCGAGCTGTCAGAGCTGTATCTGTTGTCCTTGCAGAAGACCAGACTCCGATCTTCTGCAAGCATAAAAATATACCCCATTTGACCGCATCTGACAAGAAACGACAAGTTTTTGAAATTGCAGAAGTTTTCAACCAGTCTCTGGGAGAAGTCCGACAAACCGGAAGCAGGCCAGCAGGCCCCGAGCGCAATGGGCCTGGCTCTGGACTGACCGGGCTGTCCCCTGCAGATCAGGGCACTATTTCTCGCAGGACAGATCGTCGCAGGGCAGGCCTTCCTGCACGGCTGCGAAAAATGCTCTTGTCCCTGGCTGTCCTGAATTGTCCCGACGGCGGAGAGCCTTCGGAATTCTTTTCAATACCCTTTTGCCCGTGCCATCCATATATAAGGATAGGGAACGGCGATGGCAGGCATGATAGTTGAAGAGATGCAAGCCTCGGCCGTTGAAGAAGGGGCTGACCGGCACGGGCAGGATAGACGCTTTCGACAGGATAGCCGGCCTGTGGTCCTGCTATCCTGGACGCTGACAGCCGCTGACAGCTGCAGACAGGACCTGTGCTCATGAACCCTGTTCACAGTCGCCCGGGCGGCAGGCTCCGGGAAATCCTCTTCGGACGCTGTTCCTTCCAGGCCTGCCTGTTCATGCCGCCTCTCCGTAGCCGGAGAAACGTGTGTGCCAGGCCTTCCTGTGTCCGAGACGCTTGCTCAGGCCCTTCAGCTGAAGAGTCTGTGCAGGAATACTCAAGCGACTGCCGGAGTACTGCGTGTAGTCGTAACCCCCTTCAGCTGAAGAGTCTGTGCAGGCCGCACGAAGATTATCGACCTTCAGCGTGCGCTGCGGTCGTAACCCCCTTCAGCTGAAGAGTCTGTGCAGGCCTGCTCCAGAACACGGGGGATGAGTACCAGGTCGTAACCCCCTTCAGCTGAAGAGTCTGTGCAGGTCTTGAAGAATTTCGGGAACATGACTCCTGAACAGTCGTAACCCCCTTCAGCTGAAGAGTCTGTGCAGGCCTATCGCACCCTGTCTCACCTGTTCAACAAGTCGTAACCCCCTTCAGCTGAAGAGTCTGTGCAGGCGTTGTCGGCCACGGCTTGGTCGATTTCCTCGAGTCGTAACCCCCTTCAGCTGAAGAGTCTGTGCAGGAGTATGCTCAGAAAGCAAATACATGTCAACAACTTGGAAGGTGAAAATTAACCGGGTGTCGTGAAAATGCCTCTTTTTTGCAAACATGGCAAAAGAGGACCACAGAATCAATCGTAAGTGCTTGAAATCAGCTCATGAACCACCTCAAAATAAAGTTTCACAAAAGAGTCAACAATATCAAAGAGTTGAAAAATTGCCTACGA
Source organism: Candidatus Desulfovibrio intestinipullorum (assembly GCA_019113165.1). Taxonomy (GTDB): domain Bacteria; phylum Desulfobacterota; class Desulfovibrionia; order Desulfovibrionales; family Desulfovibrionaceae; genus Desulfovibrio; species Desulfovibrio intestinipullorum. The sequence continues at coordinate 20,219 of DXHV01000022.1, read as the reverse complement.
GCTTTTGAGACCCCGTTGCTTAATTAATAAATATACTATAATATATAATATACGCGTAGACAGGGCTGGCTATGGCTGGTATTCCACGGACGTCTTCCCAATCTGAACGCACTGGAAAAAAGAAAATGCAGGCAGCAGTCTCCTGTGTCTGGCCCATGTCTGCTCTGCTGATCGCCTGTGGCCGCAGACGAAGGAGGGAAGGCAGTCATCGTGATGCGCAGGGAACCTGCCCAAAAATCCTGAGCAGTCTGGGCCGGCCTCTTCGCACTGGCCTTGTGCTGAAGCCCCTTCGCATGATGCGGCTGTTCCCTTCTCCCTGGACAGTCAGGGAGCACTGTGCCTGTCCTTCTTCCCCAGGGGCATGGAAAAAACTGCTGCTCTCGCAGTCTCGCAGGGCACAAAGCGCTTCCCCTCACGACTATGTGGCAAGAGACGGCCGATCGCCCCACCATGATTCGGCGCCCGGACAGACTGTCCAAATCAGGGAAAGCAGGAGCGGACGGTCAGCTCCCAGGACTGTGGCGTCCCTGCATGAGCGGGCTCTTCCCTGCTCCCCCAGAACATGGGGCAGGAAAAAGCACCATTTTTGTTCGCTCAGCTCCCCAAACGGTCTGAAGCTGGAGAGTTTGAGGAACTGGCTCCCCAAACTGTTCCAGTCTGACGAGTTTGAGTAATTGCTTCCCCAAACTGCTCCAGCCTGGGGAATTTGCGCAGCTGGCTGATCAAAATCCCTCAAACAGGGGAGTTTGTGCAACCAGCTGCTCAAACTGTTCCTCTCACACCGGCTTGTTGTCGTCTGGCTCCAAAGCCTGTCAGTGACCGGGCCCTGTCCGCATTTCAGAGCCTGCCCACAAAGCCCCTCCGCCAGCAGCTCCTTTCCCTGCAGCTGCAGGCCCATGCACGAAAAGCAGCTCCTGTCCGGCAGACCCTGCTCCTGTTCTCCCTGCCAGATTTCCCGGCTCAGGCTCCTCCCCTGCCCTGCAGGCCTGCCGCTACCGTGGCCCTTGGGCACGGCTGCTTCAGGTCCGGCCTCGTGCACGGAAGCCAGACACGCCCTCTTCCGCCAGTTTCTGCAGTTCTGCAGTTCGGCCAGTCCGGCCAGTTCGGCGAGCCGCCCTGGTTGCCCTTGCCCCCAGAGTCCCCGAGTCAGTCCCCTGCTCCCGGAGTCCATGCCGTCCAGGGGACATCACTGGTGTCCGGTCAGGCGATAAGCTGCCCCCGGGACGGGCCAGGCAGCCACCCCAAACAAGGACGTACAGCTCTCAACTCTCTGAAATAAACTGAACTTCAAAAGAGCTGAACATTTTTTTCAAAAAAATTGGCCAGGGGCCTTGACCCTATAGTTACTATAGGACCTATGTTTTTCCTGTCGGTGGGAAACACGGAAACAGTCCTTCCCGGTTTTCCCTGCCCTTACCCACGGTATCCAATCGGAACGAGCCTCACAGAGGCAGTTTTCCGCAGACAAGTTCCCTGACAGGAGGAACGAATATGAGCTCCGAAAGCCTTGCCCTTTGCCCCTGCGGCGCCAGCCATCCCCTGGGCTTTATCTGCGAAAAAGGTCAGCAGATTCTCAGAGAGCGCGCCGCTGCCCTGAAGGCCGGGACAGAACATACAGACCACGTGCACGAGCGCAGCGACGTCCATGAGCATGACCACGATCATGCCCACTGCCACGACCATGATCACGCTCACGACCATGCCCACGAACACGAGGCCCATGCCTGTTCCCTCGACCATGACCACGATCATGTGCACGAGCACGCACACGACCACGACCATGCTCACGAGCATGAGCATGACCACGCCCATGACCACGATCACTGCCACTGCCATGATCACGATCACGGAGAGGCCGTGCCGGACCTCGACTACGCTGCCCTGGGTGCTTCCTCGTCCACCAGAGCCATCTACCGCATCGTGAACATGGACTGCCCCATGGAAGAAGCCCTGATTCGCAAGAAGCTTGCTTCCGTGTCCGGCATCACCAGCCTTGAGTTCAATCTCATGCAGCGCGTGCTCACGGTCAATCACGAACTCGAGTCCACGAAGGTCATCGAGGACGCCCTCAAGGCCATCGACATGACGCCCGAGCCCATTGTCACCGAAGGGTCCCTCGCCGTCTTCTCCATCAGCGGCATGGACTGCCCGGTGGAAGAGCGCCTCATCCGCTCCAAGTTAGGCTCCATGCCCGGCGTGCACGGCCTGGAGTTCAACCTCATGACCCGCACCCTCAAGGTGCGCCATGCCGACGAGGCCCTGCCGGCCATTTCCGCGGCCCTGGCCTCCCTCAACATGGGCGCCCGCCTGGTCGTGACCGAAGACGCCTCGCCCACTCCCATCGAGGCGCCGAAGATTGCCTGGAAGAAGCTGGCTTTTGCCGGTGTGCTGGCCGCCTTCTCCGAAGTCTTCCACCTGATGCTGGACTGGCAGGCCCATCCCTTCGGCATTGACGTGGCGGCTCTGTCCATTGTCGGCTTCCCGGCCCTGCAGGCCCTGGCCCTGCTCTTCTCCGTCCTGGCCATTGCCCTGGCAGGCCTCACCACCTACAGAAAGGGCTGGCTTGCCGTCTCCAACTTCAACCTCAACATGAATGCCCTCATGTCCGTGGCCGTGACCGGTGCCGTGCTCATCGGCCAGTTCCCGGAAGCTGCCATGGTCATGGTCCTCTTCAACCTCTCCGAGGCCATTGAGGCCAAGTCCCTGGACAAGGCCCGCAATGCCATCAAGCAGCTGCTGGCCCTTGCTCCCGAAAAGGCCACAGTGCAGCAGCCGGACGGCACCTGGGTGGAACGCGACATTCGCGAAGTGGCCGTGGGCAGCATCGTGCGGGTGCGTCCCGGTGAAAAGATTGCCCTGGACGGCCTTGTGACCAGCGGTCACTCCACCGTCAACCAGGCCCCCATCACCGGCGAGAGCCTGCCCGTGGAAAAGAAGGCCGGCGACACGGTCTTTGCCGGCACCATCAACGAGTCCGGCTCCTTCGAGTTCAGGGTCACGGCCCTTGCCACCAATTCCACCCTGTCGCGCATTATCCACGCCGTGGAAGAGGCCCAGGGCAGCAGAGCCCCCATACAGCGCTTTGTGGACAGCTTTGCAAAGTACTACACGCCTGCCGTCTTCCTGGTTGCCCTGGCCGCCGCCCTGGTACCGCCCCTCTTCCTGAACGCCGCCTGGACCGAGTCCATTTACACGGCCCTGGTCGTCCTGGTCATCGGCTGCCCCTGCGCCCTGATCATCTCCACGCCGGTGAGCATCGTGAGCGGCATGGCCGCAGCCACACGCTACGGCATTCTCGTCAAGGGCGGCATGTTCCTGGAACAGGGCCGGCTGCTCAAGTCCGTTGCCCTGGACAAGACGGGCACCATCACCTACGGCAAGCCGCAGCAGACAGATGTGGTCTCCATGGGCTCCATGGCCAGAGAGGACTTTGTTTCCCTGGCAGCCAGCATTGCCTCCCGCTCCGACCACCCCGTCTCCAGGGCCATAGCGAAAGCGGCCCTGGACACCGGCATCCCTGTGCAGAGCGTTGACGACCTGCAGGCCCTGCCCGGTCAGGGCGTGTCCGGCCTCATCAACGGCACACGCTGGTACCTTGGCAACCACAGGATGGTCGAGGAACTGCACATGTGCTCGCCTGCCATCGAGGAACGCCTCTTTGCCCTGGAAAAGGAAGGCAAGAGCGTGGTGGCCCTGGTCGGCCCCGATGGCGTGCAGGGACTCTTTGCGGTGGCCGACACCATCAAGGAGAACAGCATTGAGGCCATCCGCGAACTGAAGGCCCTGGGTGTGCAGACCGTGATGCTCACGGGTGACAACGAACACACCGCTTCCGTCATCGCGGCCCAGGCCGGCGTGGACTCCTTCAAGGCCAACATGCTGCCCGAAGACAAGCTGCACGTGGTCGAGGACCTGGCCCGCAACGGCAAGGTCGGCATGGTCGGCGACGGCATCAACGATGCGCCGGCCCTGGCAAAGGCCAGTGTGGGCTTTGCCATGGCAAGGGGCGGCACGGACACGGCCATAGAGACCGCCGACGTGGCCATCATGGACGACGACCTGCGCAAGATTCCCCGCTTCATCAGCCTCTCCCGCTCCACCTACGCCATCCTGGTGCAAAACATCAGCCTGGCCCTCGGCATCAAGGCCCTCTTCTTCGCCCTGACCTTCACGGGCAATGCCACCATGTGGATGGCCGTGTTCGCCGACGTGGGCACCTCCCTCATGGTCGTGGCCAACGGTCTGCGCGCCATGAGAAAGTAGTTTCCCTTATCCTCCTCTGAGCACCTTGATACAAGCCTCCTGCCTGACAGCCATACCTCCTTCATGGCGCCCGGCAGGAGGCTTTTTTGCTGCGCCCCTGGCAGACATCCCTTCCACTTCCTGCCGGCACAAGACAGCACGGGCACAAGACAGCATTGTCCTGGGCAAGGAACAGATCCTGCCCTTTGCGAGGGAAAAGGCCCCCGTGGGACACGCAGCAGCCTGCTCCTGTCTGGGGTACCTGTCTGGAGCAGTGCGCATCGCGCAGCATGGCACGCCATCGCACAGTCTGGCACAGCATCGCCCAGTCTGGGGGGATCAAGAGAGCAGGATCAGGGGAGGGTCAGTTTTTCGTGCGTTTTGGGGGTCACTGTGCGTGCGTTTTGGGGGGCAGTGACCGTTCGTTTTTGAGGGCCCCCGGGCCGCCTGACACACGATGCACCCTATTTCCTGCCGGTACCCGTGCCCGGGCCGCCCTGTCCTGTTGTTGTCCGGCCCTGCCTTCGTGCCCGCGGAGCCGGCAGACCCCGGCTCTTCCGGGAGTCTTGCCTGATCCTGTCCCGGTCTTGTCCTGGTCTTGTCCTGGTCTTGTTCGGATCGGGCGAGCCCGGAGACAGACCGTGATGCCCGGGAGCGGCCCGGGGCATCTCAGGCCATCCAGGGACGTCCCAGGGACATCCGGCGACGTCCAGAGATGTCCAGAGATGTCCGGGGGATCGCCTGCCGGTCGCCTGGCCCCTTTGGGGGCCTGCCCGCGCCTGCCTCGCGCCGCCAGTCTCGCAGTATTCCGGATCCCGGTGCCCGGAACAGCACAAGGCCCGGAGGTTTCCCCCCGGGCCTTGTGCCGCTCTCGTCTTTTTTTCCCTGCTCAGTTGCCGGCCTTCGCAGCCTGCGTGTCTTGTTCAAGGACAGCTCGTGCGTCCTTCAGCACCCTGGCAATGTCGCCCAGCACGACCATGCCCTTGTCCTCCAGCTGCCTGGGCAGGAAGTTGTACCTGTCGTTCACCGCAATATAGCGGGCCTTTGGCAGGCTGGCCGTCAGGTTCCAGAAGGGCTCCTGGATGAACATGGGGGTCAGGCGCCCCACGCCAAGTTCCAGGAAGAGGAGAGCGCGATCCTTGTGCTCCTGCACATAGCGGGAGACCTTCTCGTACTCTGCCTCGTATTTTGTGCCCTGGAGGAAGTTGCCGTAGCCGCGCACCCAGGGAAAGGCCTCGCCGCCGCAGTGGGGGCAGTGGTGCAGCAGCTCGGCCGGAATGGACGTGCCGTCGCCCATGGCCTCAATCATCTCCCTGACAGGCTGCACGGCGTCCCAGGTGTCGTCCGTGCAGCACTCGGCGCACTGGAAGAAGCGGTGATCCCCCTGAATTTCTGCCACCCTGCTCTCGTCATAGAGCTTCACGAACTGCGTGTCCTGGTTGGTGGTCAGGATGAAGAAGTCCTTGCCCTGCAGCAGGGCATCCAGATCCAGATAGGGACTGCGCACCGGAGCCGTCTGCGTCGTGTGCAGAAAGGTGGCCAGATAGCCCCAGAAGGCCAGGCGATCCGGCCAGTAGCGGAACATACCGTCAAAGGCGCCCTTGAAGTGATACTTTTCGGCAAACTTTCCGAAATAGTGCCTGAAAGAGGCATTGTCCTCGTAATAGAAGTCGCCGCCGCCAGCAGCGGACAGGCCGGAGGCGCCGCCCACCAGGACGCAGTCCGCAGCGCGGATTTCCCGCACCAGACGCTCAATCTGCTCCTCGTAGGGCAGAGGCGCCCTGTCCGAGAGCTCGTAGGGGGTGCCGCCGCTGGCGTAGACATGATGGCAGGTCCGATAGTTTTCCTGGGTCTTTATGACCAGGTTTTCATAGCAGGTCACAGGATGGGTCCTCCAGATGTAATTTTTATTCTTACAACAAAAGAGTAGATCCGCCTTGTCCTCCTGTCAAGATGCTGTTAGCATAAAACTATCAGCAAAAAGGGAGGAAAACCGTTACCGTGAAATACCCAACCAGACTAAGCGATGCCGTCCACATCATGGCCTTCATCGCCCTGAACCCCGTGGAGCGGCTCAGCAGCGACAAGATAGCGGAGAGCATCCATACCAATCCGGCCTATGTGCGCCAGCTCATGTCTGCCCTGCGCAAGGCCGGCCTGCTTCTCAGTACAAAGGGGCATCCGAGGCCGGAACTGGCCAGGGCGCCCCGCGACATTACCCTGCTTGCTGCCTACCAGGCCCTGGAAGGCAGCAAGCCCCTGCTGCACCAGGACACCCACACCAATCCAGCCTGCGGTGTGGGCGTGAACATACAGCTGGCCTTGAGGGACTGCTATGATCTCGTGCAGGCCCAGGCCGAGGAGGCCATGCGCCGCATCACCCTGCAGGAGATTCTGGACAGGTACGCCGCCAAACTGGCCGCCAGTCAGGGCAGTCTCTGCGTGCAGGATAAACATCAGGAGCAGACGCCAGACAAGGCTCCGGCCAGCTCTCCGGCCAGCTCTCCGGACGGATCCGCATGATCGCTTCCCGGGGACAGTCCCTCTTCAGGATCTTTCACAAGGGCGTCCTTCTCCCGGACGTCTTCCCGGACGTCTGGCCGGCCGTCTGGCCGGCCTGTCCTCCCGCCTTGAGGGGACTTCTCCTGTCCCGCTTCTTTCGGGCGCCCCCTTGCGCTTCCCTCAATGTGCACGTTCGTGTCCTGTTCCCGTTCCGGGACTGATTTCAGGACACAAAAAAAGCCGCATGCTTGTTTGAGACAAGGTTCTTCCCACAAAAAACCTGCGACCAAAAGGAAAAAGGAGGTACCAGCATGCGGCTTCAAACAAAAAGGTAGCATGAGAACGCCATGTATGCAAAGGAAAATTTGAGCCTGACCCTGTGAGCCTGTCCCCCAGGCGGCCCTGACAGTACCTGCCGGGCTCTGATGCGGGCGACAGTGGCAAAACGGGGCCGCACACAAAAGACTGTGCCCGGAACCAGTTGTCTGCAGGAAGCTTCTTCCCTGCTTCCGGTCCCCATGGGCTCAGGGGGAGACGGGTTCAGGAGGAGACGGAAACATGGGCGAACAAGCCGCCTTATGTGCCCGCTCCCGGCAGACCTCCTGCCTCCTGCGACATGGCTCCGGACCAGGAACGCCTGCGAAGAGGGCTTCTGCCAGGACTTGTCGACCTGTGGAAAAATGTATATGCATCTTTTTATGTCTCTCCAACCTCAGCGTCGCCCTGCCCATGTCTGAACCCCGCTCTCCGAATTCCCCCCTTCCTTCCATGCCGGACACGTCTTCCCCCAACAGGGAACCTGCCCACATAGCCAAGAAAGAGGCTTTGCAGATGCAGTTTGAAGCCTTGCAGATGCAGTTTCGGACGGTCAGAAACGAGCACGAAAACCTCAAGGAACGCATCACGGCCAGCCTGGACGATCTGGCCACCATGCATCAGCAGCTGAATTCCCTGCAGTCCCATGTTCAACCGGCCCAGGCGGCCCAGCCGACTCAGACTGCCGAAGAGGCTTCAGAACAGGTTGCAGACCAGGCGTCGGGCCAGGACAGCGACGAACAGCCCTGTGCACAGGATGCGCTCAGGCCCGCTGACGCCCCAGAGACGGAGAAGACGCAGGCCTGATTTTCCCAAAGCCGGCAAAGACAGAAAGACAGATGGACAGATGGACAGATGGACAGGCCGGTTTCCGGACACAGCACTGCTCCCTGACACGAGTGATGCATCATATAGTAGTAGGACGCGTGCCGGCCGGACCCCGGACACACTGTCCTCCCCGGTCAGTCTCTCTGGCCCCTGGTCCCCACAGTCCTTGTCACAAAACGCCAAAGACTTGCCCATTTCTCGCACAAATGCTCCGCGCCCTGTGCTCAGCCAGAAAAAGCCCTCTGCACAAAGCGACAGACAGGACACAAAACGCTCTGCATGGTGTGCTTTTCATTTGTCAGCGAGGCAGACACAAGAGAGTCAGAAAAGGTTCCTCCCCTGACACAGCAGACATTTATGCAGTGTCTTCCTTTCAAAAACGGACGATGAACATGCTTTCACAGGCCAAATCGTGCTGATTCCAGTCCTCCTGTCCGGAAAAAAATCTCCTCTTGCAGGCAGCGTGCGTCAGCCCCTACCGCACGGGAGCTTCTTTGACAAGCTTTCTGCCCGCAGGCAGGATCAGACAAAAGAAAGAGGACAAAGGGCCCTGCGACATCTTTGGATACGCCCCTGTTCCGGCCATGTCCTTTGTACAGGCCGCTGTCCAAATCGCTGTGCACCAGCAGGCCCAGGCCTCTGCTTTCGGAAGGACCACCATGCAAAAACGTACCGTCATGACGACTCTTACCCGACCGTTGAGCCTGCTTCTTCTGGCAGGCGGACTTCTTGTGCAGCCTGAATGCGCCCAGGCGCTCTCCTATGACGAGGCAGGCAGGGCCCCCCTGCCCATTCCGGTCTCGGAACGCAGCCTGCAGACCGATCAGGCCGTGCCCTGGTACACGGTCTCAAAGGAAAACCACATACTGGAAGGGGCGATCTTTGATGCAGACGGCAGCCTGCTCTTCTGCGATGTGACGGATCGCGCCATCAGGCGCCTCACCAGGGACAAGAAACTGAGCACCGTGCTCACCATGCCGGACGGCTTTCATGCCAGCGGCCTTGCCTTCCACAGGGACGGCCGGCTCTTCATTGCGGCCGGCCATGCCGCCAGGGGCCTTGGCTGCATTCTGGCCCTTGCGAAGGACGGCACTCTTGCAACCATTCTGCCCACCCAGGCTGGCTTCATTCCCAATGATCTCTGCTTTGACAAGATGGGCGGCCTCTACTTCACCGACTTCAAGGGCACGGCCACCGAGCCCGAGGGCGGCGTCTACTATCTGACGCCTGCAGGCGACGAGGTACACACGGTCATTCCCCGCATGGCCAGGGCCAACGGCATTGCCCTGTCCCCGGACGGCACCACCCTCTGGGCCACGGAATTTTGCCGCAACCTCCTGCACATGGTCTACCTGCAGGATGCCACCACCCCCATGCCCACAGGCTCCTTCATTGCCTACCGCTTCACAGGCCCTGCTCCAGACTCCATGCGCGTGGACGCAGACGGCAATATCTACGTGGCCCTGTGCCGCCAGGGCCGGGTGCTGGTCTTCAACAGGTACGGCATTCCCACAGGACAGGTGCTCATCCCGGGCCGCGAGGAAGAGCGCAACATCCGCACCACTTCCCTGGCCATACGACCCGGGGCAAGAGACCTCTACATTGTCTCAGGCAACTCTCAGCCTGGCACGGTCTGGGGCTCCGGCATCTTTGCTGCCCAGGCCTTTGCCCGGGGACTGCCCGCCACACGCTGACACCCCCCTTTCCCAACAGACAGCAAGCCCCTGCCCTGTACCCCACAGGGCCCGTTCTGCCTGTCAGAGAACCTCCATCACTTTCCCAAAAGGAGATCCTCTGGCAGGCAGTCTGCGTTTGGGAGAGGGAGGCAGGGAACAGCATGCCTCGAGTTCCGAAAGCACGTGCAGCAGGGGCAGGAACGCCACGCCCGGAACAGGGAACAGGCTTTGCAAGGAAGCGGGCAGGGATCCTCGCTGTCCCTGATTTTTGCCCTGGCACTGTTCTTTGCGAACAATGTACAGAAAAAAGGACGGAAAGAACACAAAAAGTGCCTGTATTGACACGCGATCTGCTTCTTGTGCAGGCAAAATGCATCTGTCCCGGAGCAGGCCTTCCGACGCCCCTTAAGGCAGCCTTCCTGTGCCGGAAAGCGGAAACAAGAGCATGTTGCTGATATTTTTTTGGAAAAGATTTCAGCTTCCTGCCTGCCTTTTGCCTCGGGCTTCCTTTCCTTGTGCCTGGAGCGGAGAACGTGGGAGCTGCCTGCATTATCTCTCTCTCACAGAAATCTGGAAAACAAAAAAAAGTCACAGAATTTCATTTGCAAAACAGCTATGCTCCCGTGCGGTACAGGTCGGAATACATGATAATAGGCATGGACTACTGACAGCCCGGCACAAGACTACTTAATCTCAACTCTTGATTTGTTTCACTTTTTTTAACTTCAAACAAATTTTTTTCAAATCGTTCAGAATAGTGCAGGATCTGTTTTTGTCTCACCTTGAACATTTTAAAAAACTAGAAATAGCGCAAAAAGTTACTTGACAAAAACTACAATGTGAGAGACAACAAACTCATAATTTTTCCAACTTTCCAATTCCGTTAAAGGAGTCCCTAGTTATGCCCAATCAAGAAATCATACAGCAGGCACTCGAGATTGCGCGTGCCCAGGCCGGGGTTCGTCCCATGACCGCAGCTGAAGTGGCGACCTATGTCGCCGAAGTTGCCCAGGCTTTGGAAAGCACCATGGACAGCGAGTGTGGTACTGCTACTCCGGCCGTGGATCCGAAACGCTCCATTGGCGAAGCCTACGTCACCTGCCTTGAATGCGGCAAGAAGTTCAAAGTCATGACCATCCGTCACCTGAAGACGCACGGCCTGACCGCCAAGGAATACAAGGCCAAGTGGGGCCTGAAGAAGGAAGTTTCCCTGGCTGCAAAGGGTCTGGTCCGCATGCGCCGCAAGAAGATGCAGGAAATGCGTCTGTGGGAGCGCAGAGGCCTCAAGGGCGAATAGACAGACATCTGAACGGAGCTTCGTTCACCTCATACAAGCAAAGCATATTTGCAGGCCTTACAGGCTCATGCACAAGATCAGACAACTTGTGCCGAACACAGAAAAAAAAGAGGAACTGGGAAAGAAACGCCTTTCTCACGTCCTCTTTTTTTTGTGCCCTTTTTTCAGGGTCCCTGCCCCTGGCACGGGCTTGTCAGCCTGCTCCAGGTCCTTGCAGACGACAACCCCGGGGGAGGCATCTGCTTCCCCCGGGCTGCTGATTCTGATTCTCAAACTGTCAGGCAGACGGCCTGGACCTAATGCTTTTTGTAGTCTTTGAGGGAGACGGCCGAGCGCAGACGCGGCGCCTGCGGCTGGCTGTCCTCTGTCAGGAGACGCTCTGTCTGGCTCTGTTCTGCTTCGGACTGAACAGCTGCCGTCGGCAACGTTTCCGTCGGCACAGCTTCGGGCTGTCCTGCTTCGCCCTGCCCGGCTCCGGGCTGTTCGGGCTCGCTCTGTTCAGCTGCCTTCTGGCCTGCTTCGGCCGCAGTGGCTGCCGCTTCAGGATCTGCCACCATTGCGGCGGCTTCAGGAGTCGCACCGGCAGCCTCCGTCGTGACCGCTTCCGCAGCAGGAGCTGCCGTTGCTGCGTCCTTCTGATCGCCGGCGTCCGCAGAGGCTGTGCCGGCCTGCCCGCCAGCTGCCGCAGCGTCAGACTCTGCGCCCTGCCGGGCGGCCTCGCCGGCTGCTTCTGCCTGCACGGCTTCAGGCTGGGAGACGTCCACACTGACTGCTTCTGGCTGGACTGCTTCTGGCTGAGGCGCTTCAGACCCGGGATCCTGACCCGCTTCTCCTGCTTCCTCTTCGGCCCGGGCTGCGCCGGCCTGGACGTCAGGAGCGGCCTGGACGTTTGTTGCCGGCTCTGCTGTCGTCTCGGCCACCGTGTGGGCCGCAGCGGTCTGGACTGTTTCAGAAACAGTGGCAGCTTCCGTGTCGGCCGACGTGTCCGATCCTGCTGCCACGGCTGCTTCGGCTGGTCCTTCTTGCCCTTCTGTACGGTCAGGCGTTTCGGCAGCCCCCTGCAGGCCGGCAAGGCGCACGGCGCCCTTCTCCCCCAGGCGATCGGCTTCCGGAAGATCGGCTTCCGGAAGATCGGCAGCCTGGGGCTTCTCTTCAGCCTGGCTGCTCTCTTCCCTGGCTGTCTGCCCGTCCCCGAAGCTCAGGGGCGTGCTGTCCTGAACGCTGACACGGTCACTGGCAGACACCTCGGCAGCCTGTGCCGGACGCTCCCGGCTCTCCTGGCTCTTCGGTGCCGATGCGATCTCGGAGCGATCGTCCAGATGGATGTCCAGACCTGGAGCTGCTGCAGCCCTGGCATCTGCCGCGGCTCCTGCGGCCTCCTTGCGGCCAAGCCTGCCCAGCAGTCGTGCGGCCAGGCCCTTTTTCCCGGCGCCCTCGTCAGCCGGAAGGCTCAGGCCCGCCACGGCCATGATGGTCTGGCCCAGGGCCTTCATCTGGCCAAGGCCCGTTCTGGCCCGTTCCCTGCAGCCCAGGAGCACGGACAGGGCATGGTCCGTGGCAATGCCTGCTTTTGTCAGGGTCAGGGCGCACTGGGTGCAGGTGGTGAGCACGCGCTCATCGCGCACCTGCTGGCGCACGGCCCTCTTGAGCGCTGCCGCAAGGCCGGGCTCAAGGACGCTGGCCTCCCCGCCGCCACCGCAGCAGGGCACGCCGATTTCACGCACCTCGCCGGAGAGCAGCGGAGCGAGGGCTTTGGCAAAGACCCGTCTGGAGCGGTCCGCGCAGGGCACCAGCATCTGCCTGCCCTCCATGCGCACAGGGACCATCTCGAGTTTTTTGAGCAGGGTGTACACGGGCTCCACGCTGACGCCCATGGCCACCAGATATCTGTGCGTGGCCGGAGACAGGGTATAGAGGGTGGTGACACCCTGCTTCTCCATGGCCTTTCTCAGAGTCTCAAGCCTGCGGCGCTGCACGTCTTCCATGCCAAGGTCCGCCGCCCTGGCGCCACAGTCGGCCAGGATGACGCCCACACGGGCGTTTTTGAGGCGATCGGCCAGGGCAATGGCCGTCTGCGGGTAGGCGCAGCAGAAGTCCGCGTCAAGCAGCAGGTTCTTGCCCGGCAGGGCACTGCGCGTGTACACGGGCAGGATGCGGGCCAGGGTCACGGTCCTGGTGTGACCGGGACGGGCCACGCGGTTGCCGTGCCGGCGCACGTGCTCGGCACGCAAAAGGCGCACAAGCCCCGTGGCATCAATGCCCTTGTGGCAGGCCTCGGTACAGGCATTGCACAGGAAACAGTGCCAGGCAAGCAGCGGATGACTGGGCAAATCGGCCAGATCCATCCTGTACTTGTGCAGCATGGGCGAGACATGGGTGCAGCGGCCGCAGTGGTCGCAGCCTTCAAGCAGGCGGGCCACTTCCCCGGCCACCGAGGGACGGCCGGCTTCTCCGGAAACAGCATCGGGCGTGCCTTGGCCGGCTGCGGCCTGTCCCGCCAGGGCCTCAGCGCAAGCCTGCTTCTGGCGCCCCCTGGCAAAGAAATGTTCCATGCGTTCTCTGGCCGAGCGCACAAGGCCCCTGGCCTGTCCGGCCCTGCCGATTGTGCCAGAGAGGCCGGTTCCGGCAGCCTGGGCCTTCACACGTTCGGGGTCGGGCTCGCAGATCTGCACCCTGGCATTGTGCACAATGACCCGGCCCACATGGGCGGCCCTGGCCACCAGCTGGGTGACAGCCTTTGTCTCGTCCCTGCTGGCAAAGCCGCCAAAGAGGGCGTAGTCCTCGCGACGCAGGAAGAGGCCCTGGTCCAGGCCTGGGCTGGAAAGGGTGCCGGGCTTGATGGCCGTGCCCAGCCAGCGCAGGGTGCGCTGCATGGCCGGCACGCTGCGGGGCAGGCTGAAGCCGCCCACGCGGCACTTTTCCTGCTGCATGGTCTGCCAGACGGCCTCGTCGAAATTCTCGGGCAGCTGCACGCCGTCGCGCACAAAGAGCAGAAACTTGCCGCGGCTTGCCTGCACGGCCTGGGCCAGGCCCGTCAGGTCGGCCAGGGTGAGCACCTCGGCGCCGGCAGCTGTGGCTTCTTCGGCCAGATCCGCTGCCATGGGCGGCACAACCACCAGGCATTCGGTCCAGGGGGCACGCCTGGCATGGGCAATGGTGCGGGAAAGGGTGCCCTGATTGGCGTCTGCCACCACGATGACGCTCACCATGGGCCGCAGGGACGCGGAGGTGGGCAGCTGGGGCAGCTGGCCCGGATGGGGCGCCAGGCCCGCCAGGCTGAAAGCAATTTCGCTCTCGAAGGTGCGGCCTGTGAGCAGGCCGTGCTCGTAGCGCCTGCCGCCCATGCTGCGGCACAGGCCCACCAGGTAGAAGCCGTTGCGGCAGGCCCCCAGCACCAGACCGTGGCGCGGCAGAAGGGCCGTTGCCTGCTCAAGCAGATCCCTGCGAATGAGGGGGCTTATGGCGCGCACTGCCAGCACCCTGGCAGCGCCTTCCTGGAAGGCCCGCACAAAGAGCTCGTCCAGATCGCGCACGCGATCCCTGTCCGCAAAACCGCCGCTCACCGGCGTCTCCATGCCGGCCACTTCGGGCACCAGGCTGCAGACCACCACCCGCAGCCCCAGGCGGCGGGCCTCGTTGACCACCAGGCTTGCCGTGTCCTCGTCGCCCTGCTCGGTCACGCAGACCAGGAGCACGGAGTCCAGGGCAAGGCTCTCCCTGGCAGGGGCTGCTGGCGCCTCGATTTCTTCTATGTCAATGTCTTCCAGGCTGCGGTTGCGGCTGCGCTGCACGGGCTGGATGACCGGCGCCTGGGCCTGCCGCCTGCCCTCGCTGGCCAGACGCCTGCGCAGAAGCAGAGAGATCCAGTAAAGGTACGCTACGCCCAGGAGCGTGCCCAGCACGCCCAGGGCAACGAGATCGAAGAGCCCGGCCTCGCAGGTGGCCAGGCCCTGCATGGCAGCCCTGGCAAAGACAAAGGGAAAGGCCGTCAGGCAGAAGGCCTTGCTGCGCATGCCGCACAGGCCCAGCAGAAAGCCTGCGGCCACCACGGGCATCTGGGCAATGAGGCAGAGGGCGGTCAGGGCCAGGCAGAATTCGATGGGCAGCACGGCCTTGCGGGCCAGGGTGCGGCCCTCGTGCCGGCGCACGGCCATGTAGCGGTGCAGGGCCGGGTGCAGCAGGGCCCGTGTCAGCAGGCAGGCCGAGCCACCGGCTGCCAGCATGCCCCAGAGGGAGAGCAGCAGTCCCGGCCAGAAGCCTGCGTCCGACACGGCCAGGGTGATGGCCACGGGCTCGGGCACAAGAACAACAAGAAGTGCCGGCGGCAGGGCCACGATGAGCAGCAGCAGGGAGAGGAGCGGGGATTGCGTGGCAAAGTCTGCATACCGGCCCAGGATAAAGGAGTTTGTAAAGCTTTCTCCGCGGCCCGTCACAATGGCGCAGGTGACAATGGCAAGGAAAAAGAGAACAAAGATGACTGGTTTGACAAAACGTTGCAACATGACCGTCCCCGCATGGCAGAAAAATCAGCCTGGTTTGACCCGTGCTGCCCGCAAAAAGGGCTCCCTGTGCCGTACAGGCACCGGGAATTGCGTGACAGCCCGCGACAAGTCTACTGATTAGTGCACAAGGACGCAAGGACGCTGCCTCAAAAAAGAACAAAGAACCGGTCGCATGGGGCCCGGGACGCGACCTCTTCTTCCAGGGGACCGGGAGGCCGGCTCACAGGCAGTCAGGGCGCAGCCCGGGCTCATTGGCCCACTTTAGACGCGATGTGTCTTCCCGGATCCGTCAGCCTGTATCGTTGCCTGGGGCTGCGGGGCTCATCCGGTCCTGTTCTCTCGACAAGAGCGGCTTTCAGGGCGGGCGCAAGAAAGTGTGCGAAACGCAGGGGCGTGACGCAGGCCAGGGTCGGCCATCAGTTCCGTGCTCTTTTCCCCGTGCCCGAGGACCTCCAGGAGGCGACGTACTCGCTCGCTTGCCTGCTCTCCTGCCCTGGCTCCAGCTTGATCGCTTGCCTGGTCGCCAGCCTGATCGCCAGCCTGATCGGTCCGCCCCCCGGCCAGGGCTTCTCCCAGGGCCGCGAGCATGAATTCCACAAAGGCTGTGGCTTCGCCCTGCGCATCGGCCTGGGCAAGGCTGTCGTAATAGTCGGCCTTGCGGCTGTGCACAACGGCGTCCACCGGCACATGGGCAAGGAGGGGATTCCACCGGCTCAGGATCAGCATCTGCCACAGACGCCCCATGCGGCCATTGCCGTCCGCAAAGGGATGGATGAACTCGAACTCGGCGTGAAAGACGCTGGCCGCAACGAGCGGATGCTCGTCCGTCCCTGCAAGCCAGCCCAGAAGCCTTTGCAGATGGGCATGCACAAGGTGCGCGGGCGGGGCCAGGTGCACAAGCCTGCTTCCCCTGTAGATGCCCACGCCGCCCGTGCGCAGATGCCCGGGGTGATCCACCAGATCGCGCATGAGCAGCGCGTGTGCCGAGAGCAGATCTTCAAGCCTGTGCGGCTGCCATGCCTCCAGTTTTTCGCAGACGGCCACGGCGCCACGGACTTCACGGACTTCCCTGATGTCGCGGACGTCGCGGACGTCGCGGGCCGGCCCCATGACGCCTTTTCCCTCGATGATGGCGGCCACCTGCTCCAGACTGAGCCTGTTACCCTCTATGGCAAGCGTGGCATGGATGGTACGAAGGCGGTTTTGCTGCCGCTGCCGTGCGGAGAACAACTCGGCGCCAGCTGTCCTGCCGGCAGCCAGTTCGGCAAGCTGTTCGCAGATGGCTGCCACCTGCCTGCGGATGGTGCTTGTGACGGTATAGGGCGGATAGTTCACGCGGATCCTTCCTGTGCGGATGAAAAGCTAAGGAAAGCAAAGCCATGGCCCCTGTCGGCCCTTCTGCCCTAGTGGCCCTGGTGGCCCTGCTGAATGGTCCTGCCTGCCCGGTCTCGTGTTCCTTCAGGCCTTCCCCTTCAGGGGGTATTGTTTCGCAGGGTGTACCCTGAAGAGGGCAAAGATGTCCTTCTGATCCCTGGTCGGTGCGGAAGGGATGACCACGTTGTGCACAACCTTTGCGTGCAGGTTCGCCATGTGGGCGAGGACGGCATCAGGAGCGTATCTGCTGCCGCGAAGCTCCTGCTGCACTCTTTTTCGCACCGCCAGCGTCAGGAATCCGAGCAGCAGATGGCCCCTGAGCATGTCCTCTCCTGCGGCAGACGGCAACAGGGCAGGATCTGGCAAAAGGGCAAAGAAGTGCTCAAGTTCCTGCCTGATGCAGCAGGCCGAAAGAATGTTCCGGGCTTCCAGTCTGTGCGTCGAGAGCAGCACGATCACGTCCTGCCTCTTCTGCTCGTCAGAAAAGGCAGTCCCTTCGACGTTCGACCTGTGTCCCGGGTCGTGCGCAGGAGGCGCATGGCGCCGCTCTTCCCGGGAAACCATTGTCATGTCCCGGACCATGCAGGCATGGAGCTCCCTGTCCATGCATCCCAACTCACTGCAATTTTTGACAGAAACGCAGATCGCATGGACACGCCGCCCGTTGAAGGGGCGTCCGTCTGCGTCCAGGAGATGGTCCGCTGCGGCCAGTTCGTCCGCGTGGGCAGAAACCAGATCCCTGTACAGAGGCCGATCGGGCGGACAGCGCATGATGAAGGGGATGTCCCTGCCAGCGAGCTCCTGCATGTCTTCCCGGCTGAGAAAACCGGCATCAGGAAAGGCCAGCATTGTCCCTATACCGGCAGCCCCGAGTTCCTGAACCGTCGAGACGATCGGGGACGTCCCCATGACCGAGCAGGGGACACAACGCAGGAAGACCGGCAGACCCGACCCCTGCTCCACGACGCAGACAAGACGGAGCTCTTCGGCAGGGAGGCCATGGCGACGGCCTGCAGCATGCAGGGGATCATGGACGCTGCCCGGGCTCCCTGCCATCTCGATCAGAAGATGGGCGCCTTCCCTGACATCGGAATCGAGGAGCGCCAGGTACGCCTGAAAGAAGCGCTGCATGGCCTCTTCCCTGCCCATGTCCGCGAGCAGGTCGGCGATACACTCTTCCGCCAGCCGGGCTTCGGGGTACAGAAAGCGGGCAAAGCTCCCTTCCAGCCATGCCTGAGCCTGACGGATGCTGCGTGGCGCGAGCAGGGAGCAGAGCACAAGCGCCCGGAGGGAGTCCGGATTTGCGCAGCCCATGGCCTCCAGTGCCGGGGCCAGTCCGTATCGCCGGACAAGCTGATCGAACAGGAAGGCATCGCCAAAGTCCACTATCCTTTCTTCCCCGGCGTCTTCGCAGGCGGCTTCCAGGGAGCCTTCCCGGGCGGTTTCGCGCCTTGTCGTGTCCGCAAGATCCTCCGGAGCAGGAGAGAAGGTCATGGTCTTGAGATCAAAGGCAAAGACACCTCGCTCCCTGTTTTTGTAGATGCCTCGTTCGGCATCAAGGACCCGCCCGAGATACAGGACCAGCTCCTTGCGTGTGCCCCTGCCGGTGCGGATGGAACGCATGACGGCAGCGTAGCGGACGTTCCCCCTGATGCTGCAGACGATGTGCAAGGCTTCCGGCATGGGCACTCCTGTGGCAGGAACAAACTGGTCGGCAGGGAAGCCTGGACGCCCTGAAGCGTCCGGCGCTCCCTGACAAGGGGGGACAGACAGGCCGTCCCTGGAGATCTCCTGGCAGGGCAGATCGTCCCGGGACACTCAAGGCCCTACAGGACAAGCCGCGTCTGGCAGAAGGAGAGGGGCTGGCGCAGGGTGGAAAGGTTGCGTTCAAGCAGAATGCCTTCCACAGGGGACACATCCTGACCGTAGGTGGCCCTGACACCGAGCGTTGTAAACTGTATGGCCCTGTCTATGGAAAGGGAGAGGGAGTCGCCCTGCATGAGGCTGCCCGTGAGCACCGAGGCAAAGACATCGCCCGTGCCCGGATAGTGAGCAGGGATATAGTCGCAGTCCACGCGCCAGAACTTGTCGATGGAGCGCTCGTAGGCCAGCACCGAGGAATACTGCGGCTCCGGATCCTCTATGATGGGCATGCTCGTGCCCACCACCACGTCCGGTCCGAAGTCTGCCAGGGCGCGCAGATACTGCTTGAGTTCCTCCAGGGGGTGGTGGCCCTCGTAGCGTTCGCCAAGCAGCAGGCACACTTCCGTGAAGTTCGGGGTAATGACCGAGGCCTTCTGTATGAGCCAGCGCATCTTGGTGACCATGGCTTCGGTCATGGTGGGAATGAGCACGCCGTCGTCGCCGAGCACCGGGTCAATGACGGCCAGGCCGTCCTCGCAGAGCAGGTTGTCCACGCAGCGCGTCACGGATTCCATCTGTTCCGGGCAGGCCATGAAGCCCGAATAGACGCCGTCAAAGCTGTCCCTGCGATCTTCCCAGTGGCTGATCATGGCCTTCATGTTGTCGCTCAGATCCAGAAAGGAAAAGCCCGAGGTTCCCACGGTCTGCGTGGACAGCACGGCTGTCGGCAGCGGAATGGGCTGTATGCCCATGCAGGAGAGAATGGGAATGGCCACGGTGAGGGACGTGCGGCCTATGCCGGAGATGTCGTGGATGGCCACGACACGGGGAATGGAATTGCGCATTGCTGCTGCACCTCAAAAAACGGAACATGTGGGATTGGGCAGGAACAGGCCCCTTGCAGGGCGTCTGCGGGACGGTACGTCCTGTGCCGCTCTTTTTTGGGAGCGGCGCCCAGACGAACGGACGGGCTGACGGACGGACCGGATCCTGCTGTACGCACCATACCCAAGCCTGTCCATTTTGCAAGAACACTTTTGTGCAATACAGCTTTTTTGCAGGAATGTCGTGCTCTTGTTCCCCTTGTCCCCTTTTTTCTGGCAGTTTGGGGCCGTCAGGAACGTCCCGGCAGTTTCTGCGATCAAAAGCGCAAGGCTTGCGCACAGGCCGATTCCCTGTACATTTTCATGCCAGGCAGCCTTCTTTTTCGGCCTCCTGCTTGACTATTGGGTTACCCCATACCTTATACTTTTGGCCAGACTTGCGATCTGCCGCAAGATGTCTCGCACAAGGCCCGGCCAAGCACGGCTCCCGTTCACACCTCACCCATCTTTCTTGAAGCTCCCCCGTCTTACGACGGGGGATTCTCTCCCAGAACGAGAAAATGGCTTTCTGCAGAACCTTTCGGCCAGCAGCTGTCACCATCTCGGATCCTTGTACTTTATGTGGGCTTGAGGTGGAGCAAACAGGCAATATGCCCATTTGGAACCAGGCCTGCGAAAATCACAAGGACCCTACTCATTCCGTAAGAGAGTACCAAATCTTGCGGAAAATCCTGCCCTGCGGGGGCAGGACATCCCGCTCAATCCCGGCACTCTCAGAGTTCGCGACAGACCTCTT
>DXHV01000021.1 GCA_019113165.1 Candidatus Desulfovibrio intestinipullorum | reverse complement strand
TGCTCCACCTCAAGCCCACAGAAAGTACAAGGATCCGAGATGGTGACAGCTGCTGGCCGAAAGGTTCTGCAGAAAGCCATTTTCTCGTTCTGGGAGAGAATCCCCCGTCGTAAGACGGGGGAGCTTCAAACACGCACCCAAAGCCCCCGAGCGCAGGCAGGGCCCCGATTTCCTGCAGTTGGCGGAAGAACTGGGCACGCCGCTCTATGTCTACGAAAAGGACGCCATCCTGGCCCAGCTCGCCCGCCTCAAGCGCACCTTTCCGGGCGTGACCATCCTCTATTCCCTGAAGTGCAATCCCTTCGAGCCCGTATGCCGGCTGCTGGCAGGCAGGACTTGCGGCTTTGATGCCGCCTCGCCTGGCGAGGTGCACAAGGCCCTTGCCAGCGGACAGACCCCGGACAACATCCTCTACTCGGCTCCTGGCAAGAGTCTGGACGACCTGCAAAGGACTTTCGATCGCTGCACCCTCATTGCCGACTCGCTCTCCGAGCTGCACAGGCTCAACGCCCTGGCCTCTGCAGCAGGAAAAATCCTGACCGTGGGCCTGCGCATCTCCCCTTCCCTTGCCCTCGGGCCAGGTGCCCGGCCGGACATAGTCCAGGCCCTGCCCGACAAGTTCGGAGTGGACGAGGAACGCCTGCCGGAGCTTGCCCGGGAATTCCAAAGCCTGACCAGCCTGCACCTGGCAGGCCTGCACGTCCATGTACGCAGCCAGGTGCTCTCGGCACAGGCCCTGACAGCGATCTTCACGCATGTGGCCCGCCTTGCCCGCTTCTGGGTGCAGGAGCTGCACCGGCCCCTTGCCTTTCTCAACCTGGGCGGAGGCCTGGGCATCCCCAACGCTTTAGAAGAAGGCCTGGATCTGGACGAACTCGGCTGTCAGACAGGCCGCCTTGTGGCCAGCCTGCAGGATTTGTGCAGGCAGGAGTCAGGTGGTCCCCTGCGCCTCTTTGTGGAATCCGGCCGCTTTCTGGTGGGCCGGGCAGGATCCTTCGTGACCCGCATAACGGATGTGAAGACCTCGCGGGGCACGACCTTTGCCTGTGCTCCAGGCCTCATGAACCACTACCTGCGCATCTGTCTGGCCAGGCTCATGAACGATCTGCCCCTGCCGGACAACTTTGCCGGACCCCTGGAGCCCCTGTGGAGCGGACCTGGCCTGGCCCTGCCCCTGGTGCTGGGCGCCCCGGCTCCGGTACAACGCGTGACCCTCTGCGGCACGCTGTGCACAGCCCAGGACATTGCCCTGCGCGACGTGCTCCTGCCCGGCATCCTGCCAGGCAACCTCCTGGTCTTTCCCAATGCCGGCGCCTATGCCGCAGCCCTGAGTCCCCACGGCTTTGCCGGGCATGAAGCCCATGGAGAAGTGCTTGTGTGAGCCTCACGAACTCCTGGCCACTGCTCGGAAAAACAGCAAGACGCCCCTGACCGATATGATCATCTGTGATCATTGATCAGGGGCGTCTTTTCGTGCAGTGGTCGGGATGGCCCGATTTGAACGGGCGGCCCTCTGGTCCCAAACCAGATGCGCTACCAGGCTGCGCCACATCCCGAAATATTGATAAAGAAAAACCCCGCAACCGCGGTTACGGGGAGTATTTTCTGGTGGGGCGAAAGGAGAGATTTGAACTCTCGGCCCTCTGAGCCACAATCAGATGCTCTGCCAACTGAGCCACTTCCGCCATGCAGAAAAGCACCTTACGCAAAAGACCGGCGCTTGGCAAGTCTTTTTTGCGCTTTTTTTTCTTTTTTTTGAATTTTTTGCAAAGATCCGCCGCCAGGCCTTGAAAACCCCTGTTTTTCCCGCAAGGTGCTCTCTGGTTTTTCTGTCCCCTTCGGGCTATACTCCCCGGTGCTGCTCCCTGACCGGCAGCCCGGCAGCCGGCCTTGCCCCGCAAGGGAGACCAGAGGCCCCGGTCGCGACAAGACGGTCCCCGAACAGGATCCTTGGCGCTGCTCCTGCCAGGGATTGGCGGCGTCCCGGTTGCGCCGGGAAGACATTCACAGACTTTTCAGGACGTTTCATGGACAAACTGATCATAGAAGGCGGCCAGCCCCTGCACGGGGTCATCACCGTCAACGGCTCGAAGAATGCGGCCCTGCCCATTCTGCTCGCCTCCATCCTGCTGGAGGGAGCACAGGACTTTGACAATGTGCCCAACCTGCGCGACATCCGCACGACCCTGAAGCTGCTGCAGCTTCTTGGCTGCCAGTGCCGGCATGAAGGGCATACAGTGCATGTGGAGCCAGGCCCCCTCGTTCCCGAGGCGCCCTATGATCTTGTCCGCACCATGCGGGCCTCCGTGCTCTGCCTAGGTCCCCTGCTGGCCAGGCTTGGCCGCGCCAGGGTGGCCCTGCCCGGCGGCTGCGCCATTGGCGCCCGCCCGGTCGATCAGCACCTCAAGGGCCTGGAGAAGATGGGCGCCACCTTCACCCTGGAAGAGGGCAACATCATAGGCTCCTGCTCAAGGCTCCACGGCGCGGAAATCAGTCTGGACATGCCCACCGTGGGCGGCACGGAAAACCTTATCATGGCCGCCGCCCTGGCCGAAGGCACAACCCTGCTCTGCAATGCCGCCAGGGAACCGGAAATCATCGATCTGGCCAACTTCCTCAATTCCTGCGGCGCCAGAATCAAAGGCCAGGGCACGTCCACCATCGAAATAGAGGGCGTCACCTCCCTGAAGGGCTCGCGCTATGCCATCATGCCCGACCGCATAGAGGCCGGCACCTTCCTTGCCTGCGTGGGCATTACCGGCGGCCGGCTTGTGCTGCAGAACTGCCCGGTGGACGCCCTGGAGGCCGTCTTCAGGACCCTGCAGAACATGGGCATGCGCTTCGAGACCACAGACGAGGGGCTTGTGGCCTCCATGGACGGCGATTTGCGGGCCACGGATCTGCGCACCCAGCCCTATCCCGGCTTCCCCACGGACATGCAGGCCCAGGTCATGGCCATGATGTGCCTGGCCCACGGGGTGAGCCTTGTGGACGAACGCATTTTCGAAAACCGCTTCATGCACGCCCTGGAGCTTGTGCGCATGGGCGCGGACATACAGCTTACCGGACATACGGCCCTCATCCGCGGCGTGGATCACCTGAACGGCGCCCCGGTCATGGCCTCCGATCTGCGCGCCTCGGCCTCCCTCATTGTGGCAGGCCTGGCAGCCCACGGTACCACGCAGATACGCCGCATCTACCACCTGGATCGCGGCTATGAACGCATTGAGGAAAAGCTCAGTGCCGTGGGTGCCAGGATACGCAGGGAACACGAAGACGACTAGCCTCGGCACAAAGCCATCAACCATCAAGGAGCACGCAACATGCCTGCCAGGACAAAGAACACCGCAACGACAGCCGACACGACCAAGCCCGCCAGAACCTGCCTGCGCCTGCATGTGGAACTGCTCTCCGGCAAGGGCTTTCTCTTCAGGGTGAACCGGCCGGGCTGCCACATCGACATTCTGCCCACCCAGACACTGGAAGACCTGCACGAAACCATCCACAGGGCCTTCAACCGTTCCGAGAAGCATCTCTACTACTTCACCACCAGCGACGAGCTGCCCCATGAAGCAGGAGAGCACTATACCGTTCCCGACGATCCGGGCACGCCCGAGTACGACAGGAATGCCAGGGACAGCCGCACCACCACCCTGGGGCAGATGCAGCTCAGGGAAGGACAGTGCCTCCACTACCTCTACGACTTTGTCCACGACTGGTGGCACAAGATTACGGTGGTGAGCCTGCAGGAACAGGCGCCGGCAAAGATCGTCTATCCGCGCATAAGCGGCTACACGGGCTCTGCCGCACCGGAGGAAACCATGCCGCTCTACCGGGGCGCGGCAAACGGAGACACTATCGCCTATGCCCTGATGCCGCCCCATCTGCAGGACGTTGCCAGAACCATTTACGGCCTCATCAGGACCTTCTGCGACGAAAAGCTCACGCCGGACTACGAGAAGTTCTGCGGCCGCCTGCTCTATGCCTGCGCCCTGGCCGAGCTGCGCCTGGACAGGGGCAAGCCCGAATCCTGGGCTGCAGGCATTGTCTATGCCATAGGATCGAACAACGGACTGTTCTACACGGACGCCAGTCCGCGCATGCGGGCCACGGAAATAGGCCCGGCCTTCGGCGTGTCCGCAGCCACGGCCCAGAACAAGGGCCGGCAGCTGTGCAAGGACTTTGACATACAGTCCTTTGACTCCCACTATACAAGCCTGGGCGAAAGCTACGGTTATGACGGGGCCAACGCCGCTCTCCTGGGTGCCGACCCCGCCTTCCTGGCCTCTGCCATCGACTCCGAACTGCGCACCGGCATCCGTCCCGATCCGCAGGATATCGCCATGCTGGGCGAACTCATCAAGGCGGCCCGGGGCGAATCCGATCTCTTTTCCCAGGCCGAAGCCATGGAGCGGCTTGAAGAGGACTTTCCCAAGGTTCCGCTCGAACTGCTGGACATGATTTACACGAGTCTTGTCGCTTCGCTGCAGGGGCAGTCCGCTCCAGCCACTCCGGGCGTCACAGCAGATGCCACACCGGACGTCATCCCGGGCCTCATCCCGGCCGACGACCAAGTCAGTGACGATGACGACGAGGACGACGAGGACGATGAGGACGATGAGGACGAATGGGACCCCGACTGGGACTCTGATGACGAGATGGTGGACGAATGGGACGACGAGGATGATGACGACGACGAGGATGACTGGGATGACTGGGATGACGAGGAGGACTGGGACGATGATGACGACTGGGACGAGGACGATGCGGCACAGGCTCCTGCCAGGGGCAAGCCAGGCCGAGGGAAGTAGCCCAGGGCTCTTGTCCCGCTCCTGAGTCTCTGGCCCTCTGCCTCGGGCCCTGTTCCAGCCTGTCCTCACGGGACAGGCTGGACGGGACAGGCTGGACTGGCAGGGAACCGCCCTCTTCTGCCAGGACGCAGCACCCATTTGATCGACCACAAGGATTAAGGAGGCGGCGCTTCCTCCCTCCAGGCAAGCCCTGGAGGTCTCCTGCGCCGGTTTTTGATGAAGAAACTCTTTTCTCAGAAACTCTTTTCTCTCTGTCTGCTTCTCGGGCTGCTCTGCCTTGTGCAGGGCTGCGCCGTCTACAGCACGGCCACGGACGAGCGCCTTCTGGACACCATGGGCTCGGACAAAGCCATAGCCACGCTCATCAAGACCAACCTCATGAACGAAAAGTTTGCCGAAGGCTGGAGCATCAGCGTGTACTGCTACTACGGCCATGTGTTCCTGGTCGGCGAATGTCCCAAGTCCCTGCGGCCCAAGGCCATTGAAATTGCCAGAAAGGACAAGCGGGTCCGTTCCGTGACCCCGCACTGGTTCCCGCGCAGAAAGGGCGACAGCGACTTTGTGCTGGCCACCAAGCTGCGCACGGCCCTCATTACCACAGGCAAGATCAATTCCACCCGCATAGACACGGAAGTCAATGCCAACCGTGTGGTCCTCCTGGGCGTGGCCAACAGCCAGGACGAACGCAAGCGGGCCGTCCAGGCAGCCCGCGAGGTCAATGGCGTGGCCACGGTCACAAGCTACCTCATGCTGCCCATGAAGCCCGGCAAGAATCCCCATCCCACGGGCATTACCTATGCCGGCCTGAAGCCGCCCAAGCCCGAGGAATAGCGTCCTCAAAAGAAACAGTACGGGGCATGCACGAACACCGCCTTGCCGGCAGTTCGTGCATGCCCCTTGCCTTTTTCGGGCAGACCTCAGCATCAGGACCTGCAGAGGCGCGCCGTCCCTGCAGCACTGCTTTCAGCCCGGCCTGCCTTCAGGTCACCTGTCTTCAGCGCCACACGCCGGGCAAAAGGGCGCCGCAGGTCGGGCAGTACCCGTCAAAGTCCCTGGAAAAGCCCGGCAGCCTGTAGCCCTGGCGGGCTATGCACAGACCGTGGCACTGCGGACAGAGGGTGGACTCGTCCTCGCTGCTGCGCACATTGCCGCCATAGACAAAGGAAAGCCCCTCAGCCCTGCCGATGAGGCAGGCCTTGTGGATGGTGGCGGGCGGCGTGGGCGGGCGGTCCTTCATCTGGTAACAGGGGAAGAAGGCCGAGACATGCCAGGGCGTCTGTGCGCCGAGATGGCCCCTGATAAAGCCGGCTATGGCCGCAAGCTCCTCATCCGTGTCATTGACTCCGGGGATGACCAGGGTTGTGACCTCAAGCCACAGGCCGAGCTCCTTCATGAGCACGAGATTGTCCAGGACCCTGGAGAGGGAGCCGCTGCAGATGGAGCGGTAGGTGGCGGCACTGAAGGCCTTCAGATCGATATTGGCCGCATGAATGCGGCCCTTGAGCGCCAGCAGGGGCTCGCGTTCCATGCAGCCGTTGCTCACCATGATCATGCGGATGCCCAGCTCGCAGGCCCTGTCGGCAATGTCGGTCATGAGTTCGTAGAAGACCGTGGGCTCGTTGTAGGTACAGGAGATGCTGGCAATGCGCCGCTCCTTCGCAAGGCTGGCAATGTCGGCCGCACGCACGCGTTCTCCGGGAACAAAGCGCCCTGTATCGCTCACCCTGCGCGAGATGTGCGCATTCTGGCAGAAGGTACAGGCAAAGTTGCAGCCCCAGGTGCCCAGGGACAGCGTGCCCGTGCCTGGCAGAAAGTGAAAGAGGGGCTTCTTTTCCACGGGGTCCAGGCTGAGACTCACGATATTGTCGTCCACCAGGGTCATGAGCACACCCTGCCTGTTCTCGCGCACTCCGCAAAAGCCCCGTTCGCCGTCCTGCAGGCGGCAGTGCCTGAAGCAGAGCCTGCAGACAACGGCCGGGCTCCCTGCCTGTGCCTCCGTTCCGGGCTCAGTCCCGTGAAGAACTCCCGATTCCGCCTTTTCCCAGAAAAGTGCCTGCCGCATACCATCCTCCCGGTACAGGGTCTTGTACCCGCTCAAGTCGGCCTGCCTGTCCATTCCGGCCGCCCAGACCCGAGCGTCCGTGCACCCTGTCTGTGCAATCACGCCTATCCGACCAGCATGACAGAAGAAACGACAGATTGCCATTGGACCTTCTTCATGCTAAAAGATACCTTTGAATCTGATTTTTTTCTTGGGTTCTGATACAATTTTTGATACTCTGCTGTTCCAACAAGGAGTACCCTATGTCTCTTGAAAGGTCTAAAGCATATACGGCTTCCGGCGTCAATATCGAAGCTGGCAACAACCTGGTTTCCGCCATCAAGGGTCTGGTTGCCCAGACGCACACCAAGGGCGTCCTCTCCGACATCGGCGGCTTTGGCGGCCTGTTCCGTCCCGACATCAGCGGCATGAGCGATCCTGTGCTCGTCTCCTCCACGGATGGCGTGGGCACCAAGCTCAAGCTGGCGTTCCAGTTCAACAAGCACGATACCGTCGGCATCGATCTGGTGGCCATGAGTGTCAATGACATCCTGGTGC
The DNA here is from genome assembly GCA_019113165.1 of Candidatus Desulfovibrio intestinipullorum. Lineage (GTDB taxonomy): Bacteria > Desulfobacterota > Desulfovibrionia > Desulfovibrionales > Desulfovibrionaceae > Desulfovibrio > Desulfovibrio intestinipullorum. The sequence goes on along the minus strand of DXHV01000021.1, from coordinate 4,241 downwards.
AGGGCGCAACACCGCTCTTCTTCCTGGACTACTTTGCCACGGGCAAGCTGGACATAGACGTGGCCAAAACAGTCATTGCCGGCGTGGCCGAGGGCTGCAAGCAGGCCGCGTGTACTTTGCTTGGCGGCGAGACGGCCGAAATGCCCGACATGTACGGCGAGGGCGAATACGACCTGGCCGGCTTCTGCGTGGGCCTCGTGAGCAATGACCGCCTCATCGACGGCTCCAACATCCGTGTCGGCGACGCCATCATAGGCATAGGCTCCACGGGCGTGCATTCCAACGGCTACTCCCTGGTGCGCAAGCTGCTGGCCCAGTCCGGCCTCAAGGGCGACGATCCCTTCCCTGGCGAGGAAGACCGCACCGTGGCCGAGGTGCTGCTCACGCCCACGGCCATCTACGTGGAAGTGATCAAGTCCCTGCTGCGCGATCTGCCCATCAAGGGCATGGCCCATATTACCGGCGGCGGCTTCTACGACAACATTCCCAGGGTGCTGCCCGCCCAGGTCGAGGCCGACATCACCTTCGGTTCCTGGGACGTGCCTCCGGTCTTCCACTGGCTCAAGACCACAGGCAACCTCTCCTGGGCCGAAATGTGCCAGATCTTCAACACGGGCATCGGCTACATTCTGGTCATTCCCCAGGAACGCGTGGAAGAGACCATCAACCGCATCCAGGCCTTCAAGCTCAAGGCCTGGCAGATTGGCACCATTGCCAAGCGTGCCGCCGAAAACACCGAGCAGATTGTCATCGACTTCGGCGAGAACGCCTGAGCCTGTCCCTTTTCAGGGCGCAAGGCCCACTGTGCTTCACTGTTCCGGGGCAGGGTCTGCCCCCTTGCCCCGGAAGCGTGCACGGGCCCCTGTCCCCTGTCCCGAGCGCCGCAAAAACCGTTGTACGGCCCCAAGGAGGATGATTCCATGCCGCGCCGCCATCCTGTCGCCTGCCTCCTGACCCTGCTGTGCCTGGTCCTTCTCGCCACTGCCTGCCAGCGCCAGCCCAAGACCACGGCAGAAGTTCCAAGGGCCTTAAGTGCCCGCTACTCCATTGCCGTCATGCCCTTTTCCCAGCCCACGGCAAGCTGTGACCTCATCATGGGGCACCTGCCGGAAAACCAGGGCTGCATTCCCGCCGAACAGCTCCTGCTCCTGGACGAGCAGCTGCGCGACCTGCTCCTGAGCAAGAAGAACAGTCGCAACCTCACCTTCGAGAAGGCCCTGCCGCCCTTCCTGCTGGCCAGTACGAACTACCATGCCTCATCCCAGCCCCAGGCCCTGGACAACTGGGCCAGGCTTGCCAAAAAGACCGGCAAGGACTTCATCCTGGTTCCCCAGGTTCTGAACTGGCATGACCGCGAAGGCTCCAAGGCCGGCGTGACCAGGGCTGCCAGCGTGCATCTGGAGTTCTACCTCATCCGCACGGCCACAGGCACGGTGCACTCGCACACGGTCTACGAGGAACAGCAGCAGGGGCTTGCCAGCAACCTGCTGAACATGGGCGACTTCGTGAAGCGCAAGGGCGCCTGGGTCACGGCCCAGGATCTCGCGGCCGAAGGCATGCGGACCATGCTGGAAGACATGGGCCTGCTCTACCCCAACTAGGGAGCGGACAAGGCCTGAGGCCCCATCTGAACACTCTTTCGATTACCCAGGTTTCCGAAACTTCCAGAGGCACACGCCTCTGGAGCTTCGGAACTTTTTTTAAGGAGCGGATATATGCTTGTACTCCCTGCAGTTGATATCAAGGACGGCGCCTGCGTGCGCCTGCGCCAGGGCAAGGCCGAGGAAACCACAGTCTTTGCGGCCGATCCTGTCGCTGCGGCCAGAGCCTGGGAAGCGCAGGGAGCACAGTACCTGCACGTCATTGATCTGGATGGTGCCTTTGACGGAGCACCCGTCAACAAGGACCTCATCCGTGACATCTGCTCGCATTTGAACATCCCCGTGGAACTGGGCGGCGGCATCCGCTCCATGGAAACGGCCAGAGCCTATCTGGAGGCCGGTGTCACCCGTCTGCTCATCGGCACCATTGCCATAGAGAACCCTGAGCTCATGGCCCGTCTCTGCGAAGCATTCCCCGGCAAAATCGGCGTTTCCCTGGATGCCGAAAAGGGCATCCTGAAGACCAAGGGCTGGACCGAGGACTCCGGCATCAGGGCTGTCGATGCCATCAAAAAACTCATTGACATGGGCACGGCCTTCATCGTGTACACGGACATAGAGCGCGACGGCATGCAGCAGGGGGTGAACCTTGCCGAAATGGAAACCATCTGCAAGGTCTCCTCTGTCCCTGTCCTTGCCGCAGGCGGCGTGACCACGCTGGAAGACATCAAGAAGCTCTATCCTCTCACCCGGTACGGTCTGGAAGGCGCCATCAGCGGCAGGGCACTCTACGAAAAGACCCTGGACCTGCAGGAAGCCAACACCTGGATTGCCGCCCAGAAGGTCTAGGCCCGACAAGGCTGCACGAAAAGCACAACAGCACAAGTCGTTTCCAACCGACTCGCAAAGAGTGCCTTGCAAGGGGAGACAGAGCAACAGCTCCGTCTCCCCTTGTCGTTGTCAGTGCCCCAAAGCTATTCTCCGACAGAGAGTTTCACAAGGATAACAAACAAGTTGCGTCCACGCTGCCGCATAGTTGTCCTGTGCAGGGGCATTTCGGAGCAACAAGACCGAAAATACAGGGCAAGTCTTTGAATTTGTCTGAATTTCAAGGACTTCCTCTTTGCAGTATCTGACCTCGTATCGTTTGCAGACAGCCAGGGATCTTCTGCAAAACACCGACAGACAGGTCTCGGACATCTGCTTTGCCACTGGCTTCAGTGATCTGCCCCATTTTGTTCGTGTCTTTGGAAAAACTTTTGGCATGCCCCCAGCCCGCTACCGCAAGCAGCTTGCAGAAGCTGGGGAGCAGGAAAGCGGTCCAAAGGGCTCTCCGGCGGACAGGACCAAAGCCTGTCCGAAATGATTGCCTGGCAGATTCTTCGCCTTGTTCTTGATCAGATACTTCATCAGACGCTGTGTCGGGCAGGCCGGCAGAGGCGTCCGGAAACACTTCCGGAAACACTTCTGGAAACACTTCCGGAAATGCTTGCGAAAGTGTGTCAGGCGACGCTTTCCAAAGACGCATGACAAAGGAGGGCATGGCCGCACGGGTCATACCCTCACTGGGAGAAGAACGTGTCCCGCACAGGGGACGTCTTCAGGATGGCCTTCTGAATGTGCCGGGAGCCTTGTGCAGGCTCGTTCAGGCTTCCTCGGGACTATGCCTGCCCGACCGGCCTGGAGGAGTAGTGCACGTGCACAAGCTTCCAGCCGGATTCGGCCCTGCGCACCCAGACCTGGCTCTCGCGTCCTGTCGTATGCCTGGGCCCTCCATCGGCGCGGGCGGTCGCCACAAAGTCCCAGTCGAATTCGACGATGGCCGTGTCGGCATGGATGTGGACCACGGGTGTGCTCACTACCCTGAGCATCCGGCAGGAAAAGAGACCGGCCATGGTCTTTGCGTAGAAATTGCTTCGGATGGCTTCCCAGCCAAGCTCGTGGCCCAGGGGATGGATCATGGTGACCTCGGGTGTCGTATCCCAGATCGCTTCGGCCAGAGCAGGATTATCGGCGTTCACTATGGAGAGACGGTACTGCTCAAGACAGTGCAGGACGGCCTCGTGCCCGGTGCCTGTGGTGGTGTGCATGGCGGTTAGCTCGCTTTTGAGATGGCTGACAGGCCTGGTACAGACCGGACAGATCGATGATCAGGCTGCATGACGGGGGCATCTCATGCAGTCCTGGCTCCTTGTGCCCGCAATATAGTTTGATGTCGAACAATAAGTCAATCGGATTGTGACGACGCGTTGCTGCCAGAGAGCCTGCCCCCCTGCCGCTCGTGCAACTGTTCGTCCGGCTGCGCTGCCCGATGCCCTTTCTGATGCGCTTTCTGATACTTTTTGGACAGCCTGGCTACCACAGCTTGTGCAGGAGCTCGCTCGCGGGACAGGTCCAGGGCAATAGTTCTCTTCAGGCGCAGCACGTGGACACAGGGCCTGGCACAAAGGCAAGACCCAGGGCAGGGATGATGCCTTGCAAAGAGCACGAAAAAAGCCCCGGAGCTGATTGGAGCTCGACGGGGCTTTTCAGAAAAAATCTTGGCAACGACCTACTTTCCCACATGAAGATATGCAGTATCATCGGCGAACAGGAGCTTAACTGCCGAGTTCGGAATGGGATCGGGTGTACCCTCCTTTC
>DXHV01000020.1 GCA_019113165.1 Candidatus Desulfovibrio intestinipullorum | reverse complement strand
TGCTCCACCTCAAGCCCACAGAAAGTACAAGGATCCGAGATGGTGACAGCTGCTGGCCGAAAGGTTCTGCAGAAAGCCATTTTCTCGTTCTGGGAGAGAATCCCCCGTCGTAAGACGGGGGAGCTTCAAATAGGTGAGGTCGCCTGTCTGCGGATCATAGAGCACAATGAGCAGCGAGACGAACATGGTGCCCTGATTGTGCGCTTCCAGCAGGTTGTTCACCCTGGTCATGGCCACGGCCGCATCGGCCTCGTTTTCCAGCACGCAGCGCAGCAGGGTCACGGTCATGGACATGAACAGGGCCGCCGGCATGCCCTTGCCGGAGACATCGCCGATGATGAAGGCCATGCGGCCGTCCAGGAGTTCAAAGGCATCGTAGAGATCGCCCCCGATTTCCCTGGCCGGACACAGGTAGGCGCAGGCCTCGCGGCTGCACAGACGGTCCAGGTCGGCGGCAGGGGGCAGCATGCCCATCTGTATTTCCCGGGCAGCCGCAAGCTCGCTGTTCAGGCGCTCCCTGTCCGCTGTTTCCTTCATGAGAGCGCGTATGTTGTCGGCCAGGGCGTGCCCCATGGTCGCATAGGCCCACGACAGCTCGCCCAGCTCGTCCCTGCGCCCTGTGTCAAGGCTGCGGGCGGCAATGTCCCTGATGCGCTCCAGGGCCTGAGGGGCGTGAAAATCCAGGGTGGCGATGCGTCTGGACTTGCGGGTGAGCTGCTCCAGGGGAGCCAGGGTCTTCACAAGGAAGGCGAGACTGATGCCCAGGGCCGCCAGGGTCAGGAAGAGGGACAGGCCGGCAAACTTCATGAACAGGGTGTCCAGGGGCTTGGTCACGTTGTCCAGGGGCATCTGCAGAACCACGATCCAGTCCAGGCAGTCTATGGAGCGGACCGCGCAGAGCAGGTCGCCTGCTTTCGTGTCCGGTACGACACTGCTGAAGAAGTCCTGCCGCTGTGTCCTTGCGGCAAGCCGGTCGCGCAGGGCCGCGGGCACGGGGTCGGAGTCGTGCAGGGTGGTGACAAGCACCCTGCCCCTGCCGTCCAGGATGGTGGCGCCGAACAGGCGTTCCCTGGAGGCAAGGTAGCGCTCGTAGGTCTCGAGAAGGAGTGTCTGCCTGAACTGGCGCGACTGCTGGTCCAGATCCCCAAGGGACAGCATGGAGACAAGGAGTTCCCCGGGCAGGCCGTCGCGCTCCGTGTCCACCGGCATGAGGAGGCAGAGCACGCTGTTTCTGATCACGAGATTCCGGGCTGGCAGGAGCGAGCCGCCTGGGGCTGCCCCCTTGTCTCCGGGCAGGTTCAGAATCAGAAACTGGCCGCTGTCGGGCAGATTGTGCACAAGGTCGGCCACGGACTGCTGCTTGAGATCCAGGAAGTCAGCCTGCAGGCCGAGTCTCGTGGTCTGGCCCGCCAGCAGATCCCGAACGCGCACAAGCTCCATGGCCAGAGGCGGCTGCCTCCCTGGCACGGCAGGGCCTGCCCCGCTGCCACGGAAGAGCGGGTCATGCCTCCTGATGTCCTCGAGAAGAGCTTCTGCGGCCATGCCGTTCCGGCTGCGACGCAGGGCGGTAACAAGCTGCAGGGTCCGTTCCGCAGCCGTGCGCATGTAGGCCTTGCGTTCCAGGACAATCTGCACCTTTCTGGAGAGGTAGCTCTCCACATTGTCGAGCAGGCGCTCTTCTTCCAGCTGCATGATGTCGGCAAGGCTGCGCACCTTCCCGGACAGCATTTCCTTGCCTATGTGTTCCCAGGCAAGCCAGAGGACAAGGCCCGTGGACAGGAGGGTGGAGAGGACAACGAGGAGTGTCAGGCGAAGACGGAGACGCATGGAGGATCCCTGGAGACGGCTGCAGCCCGGGGGAGAAGGCCGAAGGACATGGCAAAGACTCGAAGGAGCGCCGGGGGACGGCAAGGGACAGGCGGGCGCTGTCAGTGCGTCTTGTCCAGCTTGCCGGTCAGGGCCAGGGTGAAGCTCAGACCCATGTACCTGAAGTGCGGCTGCACCTTCAGTTCCACGGTGTACCAGCCGATGTCGTGATCCGTTTCCCGGACCCGTATCTGTGCCGCGCAGAAGGGGCGTTTGCAGCGCGTTTCCAGATCCGGAGCGGCCATGGCCGTGACGTACTGGCTGAGCCACTGGTTCAGTTCCCGCTCAAGCTCCTGCGCGCCTTTCCAGCTGCCTATGTACTCGCGCTGGAGCACCTTGATGTAGTGGGCCAGACGGGTGATGAGAAAGAGGTAGGGGAGCTGTCTGGAGATGTTGTAGCTGAGCACGTAGGCGCTGTCGGAATTGTCGCGGTCGTGCAGGGGCGCCTGGCAGGAAAAGGCGGAGAAGAAGGCACAGTTTCTGGCCCCCTTGAGCAGGGTCAGGGCAATGAAGCCTTCCTCGGAGAGCTCGAATTCCCGCTGCTCGGAAATGAGCACCTCGGTGGGAATCTTCTTCTGGATGACGTCCATGCTCTCGTAACAGTACGTGGGCAGGCTGCTCACGGCGCCGTCTTCCTGGCCCACGATGTTCACGCACCAGTGGTAGCGGGCAAAGCTTTCGGCCAGGCGTGAGGCCAGGGCAAAGGCCGTGTTGCCCCAGCAGAAGAAGGCCGGATCCTCCACGTCCTCGGTGAAGCGGAAGGAGGAGACGGCCTGGGCCTCGGGACCGTAGGGCGCCCTGAGCAGGAACCGGGGCAGGGTCAGGCCGACATAGCGGGCATCGGGACTGGTGCGGAAGGATCGCCAGGACGCGTACCGGCTCATTTCGAACAGGGCGTGCAGATCACTCAGATTGGGCAGCTCCTCCCAGGATTCGATGCCGAAGAAGCCCTTGTCCACCGCCGCAATGAAGGGCGCGTGGGCCATGGCGGACACGGCGGCAATGCTGGTGAGCAGGCGGATGTCCGCAGGACTGCTGTCAAAGCTGTAGTTGCCTATGAGGGCGCCCACAGGCTCGCCGCCGAACTGGCCGTACTGGGAGACGTAGACATGAAAGTACAGGCCCGAGCGGATGATTTCCGGGGCGTCCTCGAAGTCCGCACGCAGGTCGTCCTTGGAAATGTTCAGGATCTGCAGGACAATGTTGTGCCCGGGCGGAATGCGGTCCGCAAGAAAGCGCAGGCCGCGCCAGGCGCTTTCCAGGGCCTGGAAGGCGGGATGGTGCAGAAGGACGCTGACCTGCTCCGAGAGCAGCTCGTCGATTTCTGCCAGCAGTTCCTCGGTGATGTCCGCCAGGGAGACGTCCTCCATGCAGGCAGCGGCCTCTGCCAGGCGGGTAAGGGCCAGGGCGAGCACGGGCCGGCGGCAGGGGCAGAAGCGCCGGGCCTCGGCAAGGACGTCAGGGACGCCGGGGGCCAGGGGAGCGGACGCAGCGCCTGTGCGGGCGGCTGCACTGGCGGGCCCGGCAGCAGGGCAGGCCTGATGGCTGCAGGAGGCAGCAGGGGAACCGGAAGCTGCAGCAAGGGCAGCGTCAACACCCCGGGCAGCCGGGGCTGGGGCAGACAGGGACAAGACATTCTCCTTGCAGGGAATCGGGAAGGGGCCGTGATGCGGCCATGATGCGGCCATGATGCGGCCATGATGCGCGAGGCGCGATGCGCCGTGATGCGTGATGGCTGCCGGGGCAGGAGGAATCCTCAGGGAAGGAAGGGCAGGAAACGCCAGGGCAGGGGCCTTTGGGAAAAGGCCTTTGGGAAAGAGTGGGCAGCCTCCGTATCAGGCTGTTTTTCGGGGGGGCTTTGGCCCGGGAAGGGCACTGCCTCAGGAATGGACCAGCACGGTGACCCTGTTCCAGCCGTTGTCGCGTTCGTAAGCCACCTGGCTTGCCAGAGTCCGCACAAGAAAGATGCTCGCATGGCCCTCTTCCATGTTGTCCAGGTGGAGGATGCGGTTCCTGTCGTCCACCAGGGGGTTGAAGGCCACGCCCTGATCGGCCACCTGCAGCTGCACGCTGTCCATGTCCGCGAGCAGGGTAATGCGCACCGGGCCAGGACTGCTGCGGTGCTCGTAGGCATGGATCGCCACGTTGTTGAAGAGCTCTTCCAGAATGACGAAGATGCGCTGCCGCAGGCCGGTGTCCGTGCCGCAGGCTATCATCTCCTCGCCGACCACGGTGAGCACGGGGCGCAGGTTTTCCGGAATGGCCGGGCACTGGTATTCCTTCACCGGGCACCCTCCACAAGGTCTCTGGCTTCGTCCAGGGTTGCCACGGAAGGAAAGAGGGCGGCAAAGCCGGAACTGGTGTAGATTTCCAGGGCCAGATCCTTCAGACCGCACACGACCAGGGGCGCCCCGTCTCTGCGCAGGGTCTTGCCGATGATCATGATGGATCGCAGGCCGCTGCTGGTGAGATAGGGCATGTCCTCGCAGCACAGGACCATGGCCGCGGTGCCGGCCGTCTCATGGGCCGCAAGAAGGCTGTCGAGAAAGCTCTGGGCCTCGAGGCCGTCCAGGGCGCCCTCTACCTTGTAAACCAGGGTCCTGCGGGCAAAAAGGGCCTCATCCTGCGTGCAGTGTACGAGCTCCAAGGGAACCTCCACAAGAAAAGGGTCGGTAAGGGATGCGGAAAGGGGCGCGATCAGAAGGCAGTGGTCTGCTGCCTGCGTATGCTGATGCGGCCGTTGGGCGAGAGCACGGTCTGGAAGACAATGCCGTTGTCCTCGCCCTGGACATCGGAGAGCTCTGCGGACAGGGTAAAGCGCATCTTCAGCGGCTCGTCCCTGTCCTCGCTGAACTGCACGGCAATGTTGCGCAGCCGCGGCTCGTAGCGCTGCACCACTTCGGTGATGGCCTTCTCGATAAGGGCAATGTTGCCGGCATTGGGCGCCGTGCACAGGGCAGAGAAGTCGGGTACGCCGTAATCGCTCGCTATGACGCTGGACCCCTGGCGGGTGTTCAGCATGCGGCCAAGATGGTTGAGAATGGAGGACTGCAGGGTTTCCACGTCCGCAGCCTTCCTGTCCTTGGGATCCCTGGCCAGGGCGCGGATGCGTTCAAGCAGACGGGTTCCTTCCATGATGATGCCTCGTGGCCTGTCAGTGGGCGGCTTGGCCAGCCGGACTGGCCGCCTGTCCGCTCGCGGCGGGAATGTTCGGGTTGGGCGCCCTGTCCCCGGCAGGCGCGGTCTGTGCCGGCAGGCCGTCTGTTCGGGCTGCCGGTGCTGCCTGAGCTGTGTCCGTTTCCATGATGATCAGAAGCTCCGTGGGCGAGTAACGGATCAGGCGGCGGGGCAGGGCCTTGCCGACAAGGGAGAAGCGCACAAAGGTGCCGTGCTGGCCTGTCTGGATGAGCTGCACGGGACAGCCTGCCTGCTTGCCGCGCACCTGTATGGTCTGGGCTCGCGTTGTCCAGGTGCCGTGCAGGTCAAAGCAGGCCGAGGCAACCCTGTCGAAAAGGAAGCCCGTGTATTCGCCAGGAGTGCCCTGATAGGGCACGGTGAGCGTGAAGCGCTGCGCCGCACTGTCCCAGTGGGGCACCGGAGTGCCGAGGCTGCCCGAGCCCTGCTTTCTGCCCTGGGGGAGCAGGGGCAGTTCCGGGGCCGGCGCCGGCTCTTCCACCACAGGCACGGGCACAGGCACGGGCGCCGGTTCACTGACGGCTACGGGTAGGGGCTTTGCTGGCACAGGCTTGCTCGGTGCCCATTCCGTGCTGTGCAGGGTCATGTAGGCCATGACGGAAAAGAGGACCAGCCAGACCACAAAGAGCTGGAAATAGGTGCTGTGAAGGCGTTTGTTCATGAAAGGAAAACTCCGTGCAGGTCTGACGGGATGAGGAAGACAGGGCCGGAACAACAGGCCAGTGACAGGAAGAAGCCGGAGCACAGGCGGAAGCGGGCAAGCCGTCCTACCAGACGCTGACAATGCGCTGGGGCAGGAGCAGCTCCCCTCCAAAGGCTGTCAGCACGGTACTGGCCTCGTCCGCAAGGATGCGCAGGGTCATCTGCCTGATCCTGAGGCGCTCCATGCGATCGGCCTGCCCGGGAAAATCGGCCTGGGTAAAGGTGCGTTCCCCGAGACTGAAGTCCTGCAGAAACTGCGGGAAGTCGTCGTATTCGTGGACAAGCTTCAGGGAGGGGAAGCTCAGTTCCAGCCTGGCCGGGCCGCAGTTGTGCGGCTCGTAGGCAAAGACGGCCTCATTGGGATAGTTGGCATTGCGCACGCTTTGCGTGCCCTTCTTGCAGAGCAGGGAGAGCTGGTAGTACTGCAGGCGTTCCGCGGCATCGGGATTGATGCTGGGCGTGCTCGTGTGGATCTTCAGATCGTAGGATTCGCGCAGGGGATTGGCCTGGGCTGCCTGTCCTTCCTGCATGAAGCCGAGAAAGTCGTCGGACAGGGGGAAGCGCACGCCGCTGCGGGCCTTGGGACTGTAGGCGCCCACGCTGCGGGTGACAAAGGGACGGGCGTGCTGGGCCACAAAGAGGGTGACCAGGCCCTTTTCGCCGAACAGGGGCTCAAGGCCGTTGTCCGAAGGCAGGAGCATGGCCTGGGGCAGGACCTCGCTTTCCCACAGATGCTGCAGGGTCAGGGCGGCATTGCAGGTCAGGGCATGCTCGAGAAAGCGCAGGGGTCCCTGCACAAGCACAAGGCCCGCCGGCAGGGGCGTTCCGGATCGCCTGGGCTTCATGTCGTGCCCGAGGGCGCGGCCAAGCTGCTCCAGGGCCTCCCTGGCCCTGGCCAGGGCCGTGGCTTTCGGGTCGCCGTAGTCCTTGCCGCCAAACTCGATGGACGCCAGTTCCAGGCTGGCCTCTGGGCTGGCCAGCGTGCCCCGCAGCTCCTCCAGGGCGGCCAGATAGCTTTCCAGGGCCTGCACGGACGAGGTCAGGAAAGCAAGGGACTGGCGTTCGCGCACGGCCTCCTGCAGGACCTGCAGCTCGCCTGCGTCAAGCCTGCCGGCTTCCCACAGGACGGAGGCAAGGCTGCGCGGTGCGGCTCCGTCGGGCCTGGCAAGAAGCAGGAGCGCGTGGAGGAGGCGCACTTCCGAGGCCCAGGCCGGTGCGGCTCCCTCCTCGAAGAGGGGCGCCAGTTCCCGGGTCAGGGCGGCCAGGAGGCGGAAATGGGGATCGTTCAGGCCCGGACCTGTTTCACTGAGGCGCTGCAGGGGCTCGACGCGGTCGCTGACAAGCCAGGCCGAGTCGGTCCTGCGCACAAAGCTGTCCCAGACATCGGCATAGGTCTGCAGATAGCGCTGCCAGAAGGCCTGCTCGCGGAAGGGGGTGCCGGTCTGCCGGGAGAGCTGCTCCATGCCTTCCCTGATACGCTCAAAGCTCGCCCTTGTGTAGACGGCCGGCACGCTGGCAAAGCCCTGGCTGCCCCTGGGCGCCATGGGCCAGAAGCGGGACAGGGGCACTTCGTCCCTGGGAGCGCGGGCCTCGCCAAGCTGGACCAGATGCCGGAACACGGCCTCGTTGTCGCCGCCAAGGCGGGTCCTGGAGAGCACCTGCAGCCTGTCGTGCAGATTGGCCAGCCGGGTGCGCGGGGCAGCAGCGCACCAGGTCACGAAGAGGTGCCCGAAGTCGGGCGTCCAGAGATCCTCCCCTGCCGGAGCTGTTCCCTGTCCCGGGGGCAGGGCCTCTATGGGAAAGGGGGTGGGTGCTGTCTTCCCGGCCAGGGCGGCAGCGGTGACCTCGTTGAGCCAGAGCAGGCGCTGCATGGTCGTCCAGGAAACGGCCCGGCTCAGGGCCTCCCTTTCCTGCGCGGTCCGGTTCTGGCTGGCCTGGCCGGGGTGCCCTGCCTGGACAACCTGGCCGGACACTCCAGACTGTGCGACCTGGCCGCTGCTCGTGCACTGGATCAGCACCTGGTCAAGCAGGGGCTGCATGTTGTCCAGATAGAGGCCCGAGACCTGCTCCAGGGCGTCTGGCAGGGCATTGAGGCCGAAGCCGGGCAGAAGGCGCTCGTCCTCGCTTTCTTCAAGAAATTCTATGGTCCTGGCCTGGCCGAGCAGGCTTGTCAGGGACGCGGGAGGCTCCCGCATGCTTTCCTGCCACAGGTGCCCTGCCTGCACAAGCGTCTGGCGGGAATGCAGGGCCGACAGGGAGAAGAGGGCGCACAGGCCCAGCAGGGCCAGGCCCGCACAGCCAAGGAGGGCCACCCGCTTCCAGTCGCAGGGCGTGTCGACCTGCAGGGATTCGCAGAGGGCGCGATCCCGTGCCATGCGCTCGAAGAGGCCCTGCACAAAGGCGGGCACACATTCTGTGCCAGGCCGGCAAAACTTTCACTGACTGTGGAGGAGAGGGCCGTTGTCGAGTCCGAGTACTGCATATAGGCATCAAGGCTGCCCGAGGCCATCATGATGCCGGATCGGCCACCGCTCTTCAGGAGGAGCCCCTGCTTGGTGCCGCTGTCATTGAAGACAAGCCCGTTGCCGCCTGCCGTGCGCAGGCCCGTATTCTGCACCGAGTCGGGCGATTCGGAAAAGCCGCTTTCGGGATTGCTGACGGCGCCGGCAATGACCGGCCGGTCGGGATCGCCGTCCATGAAGGCAATGAGGACTTCCACGCCTGGAGCAAGGGGAAGGGTAGTGCCGTAGCCCAGGCCTATCTGCGGCTGCATACGCCGGATCCAGCAGGAGGCCTTGCCGGCGGTGCGGCCGGAAGTGTCCTGGGGGTAGACCACCTTGTAGCAGCCGTTGCTGCTGATTTCCGGCACGCCGGTCTCGCTGGAGGCATCGATGAAGGCCGTGATCATGCCGCTCACCTTGCTGCGCCTGGTGACGCGCTGGGGCCGGAACTGCATGTCTGCGGGAATGCAGGCAAAGGAATTGCGGTAGTAGAGCTTGTCCGGGTGGTCTATGGGCAGGCTCAGCGCCTGGGAGAGCAGGGCTTCCTGGCTGCCTTCATGCCAGATGGAGGTCAGGGTGTAGTCGGCATTGCAGGACGGGTCGTAGTGGTCTGTCAGGGTGAAGTTGAATCCCGGCCTCAGGGTCGGGACGGAACTTGTGCCCGTGCAGTGCCGTGCCTGGCAGCGCAGGCTTTCGGCCCTGATTTCGGCCAGACGATTGCCTTCTGCTGCCGTGCTGAAGCCTTCGCCGTAGAAATAGACTTCGCCAAGGCCCTTTTCCGAGACCAGGGCCCTGCCTTGAACCGGCTGGTTGGGATTGAGCCAGTTGTAGTCCCTGAGGATGATCCACTGCGGCAGGGGCATGCTGCAGCGGGAGAAGGAGGTGACCACCTCCTCCCTGTGGGCATGTTCCATGCCGGAAACGGGCGAGTAGCGCAGGGTGGGCGTCGCGGCCAGAGGCTCGTGGGCCAGTCTGGAATCCGTGAAGATCAGGTGTTCCCCCTGATCGCCTTCGGAAAAGTAGTAATAGATGCCGTCCCGTTCCATTTTCCAGGCCATGTAGTCGTACATGCTTTCGTTGTGCTGCATGGAAAATTCCTGGACAGGATACTCCCGGGACAGGTTGAATTCGTAGGTCAGCCCGTAGTTGTTCATCATGTCCAGGCAGCCTGACAGTATCTGCCGGACATTCTTGTTGATGAAGAAGTTGTTCTGCGTGATCTGCGAGTAGTACCAGAATCCGGGCTGCAGGGTGAGCTCGTAGAAGGTCCAGTCGTTGTAGCGCGAGGTCTGCACTATCCTTGTGGGAAAGCCGCTGAAGCTGGCCCTGGAACCATTGTCGCGCACGATGCTGAGCCTGGCCCCGGACGCGAGCATTTCTTCCACCGGCAGGCTGCTTTCCCTGGTCGCAAGCGTGATGTCGAAGGAATAGAGCATGTTGAGCCCTTCCTGTCCGGAAAAGCGGACAACATGCAGGGCGCCATCGTCCTGCAGGGCCCTGGACGCAAAAAGAAAACGTTCCCTGGCATGGAGTTCGTTGGCAAGGGCGGAATCAGACTGGCTCATGGGACACTCCGGGGCGGCGAAACACGAAGGGACGGCGATACGGACGGACGAGTCCTTGCCTGTATGGGACGACAGGACTGGTATTGGTGGAGCCGGCTCGTACAAAGCAAACCCTTCTGACACAGGAAAACCGGGACTGCAAGCGGCATCCGGATCCTGTGGTCAGAAGGGAAAGACAGGGTAGTGCCGGGAATCAGCTACTTTTTCCAGTCGTCAACGTATTCGATGTTGCCGTCGTTGTACGTCCAGGTGATCTTGGAATAGGTGAAGGCAACCTCTTCCATGTCGGCATAGGGCTTGTTTTCGGGCAGGAAGGTCAGCGGGGTCTGCTTGTGCATGGAGACCACGATGGCGTCTTCAAGCTTGATGGTGAAATACTTTTCTTCGGTGCCGTCGGCCGTAATGCGGTAGTGATCAATGACCACGGTGCACTGTTCGCCGGTGCAGCAGGCCTTGTAGAGCTTGGGGCTGGCCTGATCCAGATGCTTGGTCACGGTCAGGGGATGATGGATGCGCTGGCCCGTGGGCAGGCCGGTGTGCGTGTCCTTGGGAATTTCCACAAGGTGATTGGTGCCGAAGACAATGATCTTGTCCTTCTTGTCGCCGCCCTGGGCGCAATCGCCCTTGATTTCGCCCTGGGTCTTGCCTTCAATGGACATATACGCGGTCAGTGCCATACAGTCTCCTTATGCTTGCAGCATGGAAGGTCACAGTGAGGGGTGCTGTGAGTGTTGAGGGTGAACAGGAAAATGGTTGCAAAACTGAACACGATCGTGTGGAGGGGGAGAAAGGGTCGTGAAAGGCCCGGCTCCCCGGAGTGCTCTGAAGAAAAGGGACAGAGACAGGGAAATTTTCTGCTCGGGAAAAGTTTCGTTCTTGCAAGAAAAAAGAAAAAATTATGTTACAATAAAAATGTATCAAGTTTATATTCTTGTTTTGTACGAATATTATTGGATTGTACTCCTTGAGAAGAAAAAAGTACAACGAAAAAATACTTGTTACACAATAACTGTATGTATCTTTTACTGTAGTTTTTCTGTTATACGTTGAAGGTTTGCAAGGATAATGGCATAGCTGTTAGAAATGCATTGTTTTCCTGTCTTTTTCGTGAAAAAGTCTTTTGTTGGAGGGCAGATGATGCCTGTAGAACAACGGGGTTGGGTGCCGAACAGGCCTGTTGTTCAATGCCGTGCCTGCTGCCATGAAGGAGCCTGTCCTTGTCGGCGTTTTCTGTGTGCTGTTCGGCGGGACCCTGTCCTGCGCGGCCAGAATTCACAGCGGAACATGCCGAACACGCCGAACACACCGAGGCCTGTGCTCAGAGGCTGGCCGAAGGAGGGAAAGTGTCTTTTGTATGAAGTGAAAATTGAAATTTTTTTTCGATTTTGTTGAAAAAAGCAGCACAAGGCCAGACAGGGGATTGAGATTGCGGTTTCTCTCGGAAGGCCGCGTGTGGTCTGCGTCCTGCTCCTCTGTGGCACACCCTTACAGGACGGCTGCCTGGCTGAAGTGGTAGCAGCGTTCCTGCGAGGATGTTTCGCACAGGAAGGCCGTGCTGCCCAGCCGGCAGGATCCGAGCAGGCCCGGCTGTGCAGCCTGCGGGGCCGTATGCAGGACCAGGTCCCAGGCCAGGGGCGTGGTGAGATAGCGCTTCACGGCAGCCGTGATCGTGTGCAGGGACGGGCCGCCTGGCAGAAAGCGCGGCAGTTCCCGGGCTTCCAGGGCGTGGATGTGCAGGCGAAAGGCGCCCTCGCAGTCCTGGATTTCCCGGCCGATGACATCGGATCCGAGCCTGGCCTGCCCGAGTCGTGCCTGCTGATCCGGTGCGATGGGTATCGTGCGCCGGACACACTGCTCCACCTCCACGTGCCGTGCCCCGGTCAGTATCTGTATGATGCGGGCCAGACCATCAGCCGTTCTGGTGTGGCGGAGGTAGAGGTTCATGCAGGCCCAGTCCGCCATGGAGAGCCCGGCCCTGTCCCGCAGGCCTTCGAGTCCCATGCCGAGCAGGGCCTCCTGCATCAGGATGACGCGGCTGTCGGCGTCCTCCAGGGTGCGCTGGCCGATCTTGCAGGCATTGAAGGCCCGGTAATAGAGGACATAGAGGGCCTGGTTGAAGATATCCAGAAATGTGCGGCTCTCGTCGTGATCCTCTCTGGCTTCCTCTATGAGCTCTTCCGTGTAGAAGGTGGGCAGGGGGGAGGAGGCGCCGTAGAGCGACAAAAAGGTGACGGTCATGGCATAGCGCCGCCTGGTCGCGGCAGGGTCGGCCGCGCCGTGTGCGAGGCTTGCGGCCTGCCCTGACTCGCTCTGCTCCCTTCCTGTCAGTCCGTCTCCTGCCTGGTCAGTCTTTGTCTGTCCGTCTCCCTGTGCCGCTCCCGTTTCCTGGTCCCCGGGCGCACGGACACGGATGTCGACAATGTCCGTTCCCGGATGCGCCAGGGAGAGATGGGGGCGTATGGTCAGGCCGTGGCGCAGGAAGTCCTCGCCGTCTGCCCACTGGTCCCTGTTCGCCTGGACAAGAAGACGGACCGCCTGCATGAAGGCAAAGGTTTTAGGTCGGGCAAGCAGCGTGTCAATCACAGCAGCCGGCGGCTGCCCAGGCGTGGCGTCCATGTCAGGCTTTCTCCTGTGCGTGTGTCCTGCACCTCCAGGCGGGTGCAGGTATTGATGGTGGCATACCTGGACAGGACTTCATTGAGGATCAGTCCGAAGAGGTAGCGATCGCCTGTTCTGACAAAGCAGTCTCCGTTCAGGCGGACCAGCAGATGCAGCCCGCGCAGCGGCCGGCCCCTGAACAGGCGTTCTTCCTGACGGGCCTCGAAGTCCTGCACGGCCTCTATGCGCTGCCTGTTCAGCGTGGCATGGGTGGGATCGGGATCCCTGACCGGCAGCCAGAGCGCCAGAAATTCCTTCAGGGCTGCTGCGTTTGCCAGAGAAAGCATGTTGGCGTGCAGGCTGGAGAAGAGACGCCACTGCTGCTCCGAGCTGTCCGGGGCCGGAAAGGGCGGTGTGGGCGGGACAATGTTGCTGAAGGTGGCCATGGCCGGCGAGGTGTCCGTGGCCTGGCTGATGTCGCCCTCGCGCAGCTGCAGGGGCAGGGTGTGCTGAAAGCACAGAAGCTCGGAGGACAGGGTCTCCCCGGCCTGGGGGCCCTGATTGCCGGCATAGAGCAGGCTTATGTAGTGGTCCATGCGTCCGTTGACAGGCGAGCGGGCCCTGCGGACCACATAGGTGCCCGTCTGCGGAGAGGAGCTGAAGCGCGTGTAGGGCTCGTAGACATGGGGCTTCAGGCCGCGCTTGAGTCCGGTAACACGGCGTATGGTGTAGATCTCCAGGGTCCTGTCCGGATCCTTGTGGGGCACGATGCGGTAGTCCTGGCGGTTCTGGTTGAGAATGAAGGGATCGCTGCTGTGGGCAAAGAGATTGACCGAGCTAACTCGCCTGCGCATGCCCCATTCGTAAGAGTGGGGTAAGCAGGCGCCCTGCTGCCTGTTTCTGTGGCTCTTCGTGGCTTTCTGTGGGTATCCTCAAAGGCGCTCTCCCTTGGAGCGTCTGGCATTGGTAGGCAGGGAAACGGTCTCCACGACTTCAGAAAACTAACTTCTAAATACTATTGATAAATTTTCTAAATATGTCTTTGCAGTGCGGACAGTGGCAGCTGCCCTCAGAGATGGAAATAGTTCCTGGAGAGAAGGCTAATGAGGGGATTGGAGCCCT
>DXHV01000019.1 GCA_019113165.1 Candidatus Desulfovibrio intestinipullorum | reverse complement strand
ATGGCTGACTTTATCCCCCTGTGATCGGATGCAAAAATCGCATCAGCTCATCAGCCATGGGACCAGAAACAGGCAGCAGGGCGCCTGCTTACCCCACTCTTACGAATGGGGCATGCGCAGGCGAGTTAGCTCGGTCATGAAGAGGCCGTATTCTCATCCCTTCGTCTGCACACCCTGCCCCGGGGCTTTGGCACAGGATCCCTGTCCGTGTGCCCTCCCCATGCGCGCACTCTTTTGCAGACACTTGTTTTCAGCGTCCTTTCCGTATAAAACAGGCTAAGAATGGCAATGCCGGGGGACATTGCCGGCCTGTTCTGCGCAAGCCTGGCTGCGGTTTTTCCGTCACAGGGTTTTGCTGTCTTTTGTCTGCCTTCTTTCTGTCCTGAGCCCCTGGAGCAGGAGAGATGGAAGATCTGCCCTCTTGTGGCAGTCTTGTCTTCCCCTGAAAACTTTTTGTCCCGGAGCTTGCGTTATGCTACGTCGAGTCTTTCTTCTCGCAACTCTCATCTTCGTGCTCTGCGCTGGTACAGCCCTTGCCGAGAGCAAAAAAGTCATCACCGTTGCCAGTGACTGCAACTGGCCGCCCATGGAATTTCTTGGCGACAACAAGAAACCTGTCGGCTTTTCCGTGGACCTGCTTGGCGAAATGAGCAAGGAACTGGGTGTGACCTTTGACATCAGAAATGTGGCCTGGGATGGCATCTTCTCTGGTGTGGCTGCCGGCAAGTACGACATGGTCTCCTCTTCCGTGACCGTGACCGAAGAGCGCAAGAAGGTCTACCTGTTCTCCGACTCCTACTATGACGTGACTCAGGCCGTGGTCATGCCCAAGGACAAGTCCATTGCGTCCCTGAAGGATCTCAAGGGTAAGAAGATTGGCGGCCAGATCGGCACCACCGGCATCTTTGTCATGGACAAGGCCAAGACCGGCGCCGTGGTGAAGGAATACGAGGACGTGGGTCTTGCCATGGAAGATCTGCGCAACGGCCGTCTTGATGGCGTCATCTGCGACAGCAACGTGGCCACCTACTATGCCAACAAGAAGGAAGGCTTCGAGAACAAGTTCCATGTGGCCTTCAAGACCAAGGAAGTGGAATACCTGGCCTTCTGCCTGCAGAAGGGCAATGAAGATCTCGTGAAGCTTCTGAACGAGGGCCTTGCCAAGGTGCGCGCCTCCGGCAAGTACGACGAACTTGTCAAGAAGTGGATGGGCGACTAGCCGGAAAGCATATGGGGCAGCCTGCTGGCTGCCATGAACCATGATGAACAAAGGGGAGCGACGAGGAAGCCCGTGACGGGTCCTTCCTCGCGCTCCCCTTGTTCATTGTGTTCCTTGCCGGTTCCGGGCCGCGGTGCCCGGAATCGAAATGCTTTGTCCTGCCAGTGTATTGTCAGCCGACTGTCCGCTCGCTGGCTGCGAATCGTCAGCGACCTCTTATCGGACTCTTATCGGACGAGGAAGGCCCGCACGGGCCTTTTTTCGTCCACAAGTTCCTGCAGATTCTCCGTGCCGTCCAGGGGCAGGATGAGATCCATGGGCTGGCGTTCCAGGGCCAGCTGGGGCATGGGATGCAGGAGGGCCCTGCCGCCTTCCAGGGACAGGGTGCCGGGCAGCAGGCCCTGCGGTGTGCGTGCGGGCACTTCGGCCAGGAGCACATCCACTTCCCTGACCTCCCAGTTGCTGTCGCAGGTCAGGCGCCGCACCAGGGGGATGCCCAGCAGGTGCAGAATGATGAGGGCCGATCCCGGAGCGCCGGAGAGGGCCAGGATGTACTTGTCGCAGTAGCGGGCCAGGGTGAAGTTGCCGCCAGGCCTGAAGGCGCCGCCTGCCAGCAGGATTTCGGCACCGGCCTTGTGCATGGCCTCGCGGATGCAGTCGTAGTCGCCGTGGCCCACACCGCCGGTGGTGATGAGCACGGTATTGTCGCGCAGGGCCAGGTACATGGTCTGGGCTATGGAGTCCACATCGTCGCGGGCAATGCCGCAGGGCAGGGGAATGGCGCCGGCATCTTCCAGCAGTCCGCAGATCATGGCCTGGCCGGAATTGAAGATCTTGCCGGGGCTCGGAGGCATGCCGGCAAGCAGGAGTTCGCTGCCTGTGCTCAGGACCGCCACCCTGGGGCGCGAGTACACAGGCACATTGACGGTGCCTATGCTGGCCAGCATGCCCGTGTGCACAGGCGTGAGGCGCATGCCCCTGCCGACCAGGAGCTCGCCTGCGCGAGCGTTGATGTCGGCAGCGCCCAGGGCCGCTCCTGCCTGCACCGGCGCAGCAAAGCGCACCCTTGTGTCGCCGTCCGGGCGTGCGTCCTCGAAGCCCACCACGGCATCGGCTCCTTCTGGAACCGGAGCGCCGGCCATGATGCGCACGCAGCAGCCGGCGGTCACGGCAGGAACAGGCCAGGTGCCTGCGGCCACGGTGGCCGTGACGCCGAGCTCCACGGGGTGGTCTGCTGTTGCCGTCTCAAGATCCGCACTGCGCACGGCAAAGCCGTCCAGCCTGGAGCGGACAAAGCCCGGTACAGGGAAGGGGGCGTGGATATCCTTGGCCAGCACGCGGTCAACGACCCTGGCCAGCGGAAAGGTGTGTATCTCCGGGACAGGAACAGGCAGGGTGCCGATGATGCGCATGGCGTCGCGTATGGTCTGGGCTATGGGCAGTGTCGTCATGAAAACCTCGAAATAAGCGGCCCTGGGGCAATCGTTCTCAAGCCTCTTCGGAGGCTTGTGCGCCCGCTTGTGAGCTCGGAGAGGAGAGGGCTTTTGGCCGGGCCCTGCAGACAGGTGCCTGCGTGCAAGGACAGTGCGTTGTGCGAAAGACCTCTGTCTTGTGCGACAACCCGCTGGCCCTGTCAATTGTCGGGACCAGCTCTTTTGGTGACGTCCTGGCGCCTGCCGGGAACGAGGATCTGTCCCTCCCTTGGGCAGTTGCCCCCTGTCCTCTCTGTCCGGTCTGTCAGGCTTGGCAGGGCAGGCAGAAGAGCATCATGTGCTTGGTGTGCGGCAGGTAGAGTCCGTCGCCGGATTCCCCGGTTTCCCCGGCGTCTCCTGCGTCACGGCCGTCACCGGCTCCGTTGCCGTCTCTGCCGTTCCTGTTCTCTCCTGCCGTCACGAGGCGGGCGTCCAGGAAGGCGTCCACAGCCGCGTCGTCCAGGCCGGCACTGCTGTAGTAGTGCCGCACAAAGGCCCTGGCATCGGCACGGTCCGTCAGGGGCTGGCCAAATTCGAGCTCCAGGGGCACGCTTGTGAAAATACAGCCCTGCTGACGCAGGAAGGCTGCCACGTCTTCGGCATAGGTTCGCTTGCGGGCGCGCTGCGAGGGGATGAGGGGCTCTTCCTGTTTGCTGCGCACGATGAAGAGCACGCATTTCCTGGCGTGCTGCACAAAGTGCGTGCAGAGCTCCTCTGCCGAGCCAAAGCTGCAGGCTAAGACCACATCCCACTGCCGCGCTTTGGGCAGGGTGAAGACGTCCCTGTGCTCAAAGGCGAGGCCTGTGCAGCCTGGTGTCAGATGCGCCTGGGCAAAGGCCGTGCAGTGGGCGTCCTGATCAAGGCCTGTGATGCGAACGCTGGCGGCCAGAGCCAGTTCGCGGGCAAGAAAGCCCGGTCCGCAGCCAAACTCGGCCACGGTTGTCACGTCTTTTTCGCCTGTCACCTTCTGCAGGTCTGTACAGGCCAGGCAGGCCCGGGCCAGATCCCTGTGAAAGGAGCTCCTTGCTGCGGCCCGGGCATACCAGGCAAGGCTCTGTTCCGTCCAGGTGAACATGCTGCTGCCTCTCCTCCTTCTGCGGTGATATCGTGTTCCATGCCTGTGCGTGCATTCTGTCCCCAGGTTTTCAGGAACAGGCACGCCTTGTCCTATTCCTGTATGGGCAGTTCCCTGGCCGTGAAGACGCCGCTCTTGCCGCCTTCCTTGCGCAGCAGGCGCACCCTGCGGATGACGATGTCGCGCTGCACGGCCTTGCACATGTCGTAGATGGTGGCACAGACGGCCTGCACGCCCACAATGGCTTCCATTTCCACACCCGTGGGGCCAGTGGTCCTGGTCTCGCACAGGCACTGTATGCTCGTGCCCTCGATGTGGAAGCGCACATCCACGGAACTTAACGAGAGGGGATGGCACATGGGAATGAGCTCGGCCGTCTTCTTGGCGGCCATGATGCCGGCAATCTTGGCGCAGGTGAGCACATCGCCCTTGGGCAGGGCGCTCTGCCGAAGCAGGTTCATGGTGGTCTCGTTCAGGTCCACAATGCCCTCGGCCAGGGCAATGCGCTGTGTGGCCGGCTTGTGGCCCACATCCACCATTTTGACATTGCCGTCCTGATCCATGTGGGAAAACTGGGTGTGCTGTTCGAACATGTGCAAGGCTCCTTATGGTCTGCAAGCGTTTTTGCGTATGCTGTGCGTATGATGTGCGTGTGATGGACGATTGTGACGATTTCCGACGGGAAGCGTCCCGATGCGGATGCGCCCTGATATTCTCTGATATTCTTCGGCATTCCCTCGGGACCCCGGGAGAGAAAGACAGGGCAGGGCGCATGAAAAAGCCGCTTTCCGGGGCCAGTGGGTTGCGGCCCGGAAAGCGACTTGTGCCTGAGTCTGCGTCTGCGTGTGCCAGGTTCTGTGCCCGATTATGAGCCGGCATATGCCGATCCTCTGCTGATCAGGTCAGGCGCCTGGCCTGGCGCGTGTGAACTGTTTAGGACGCCTGGGCTTCGGCTTCCCTCGCCTGCCTGCGCACGCTGATGCGGTGCAGGACAATCATGGCCACGATGAGGCAGGCAAAGGCCGAGAGGAAGCTTGGCAGGAAGCTTCCGTGGGTAAAGCCTGCCACGCAGTAGCCCACAAAGCAGCAGATGGCGACAAGCGTCGCATAGGGCAGCTGCGTTGCCACGTGTTCTATGTGCGAGCAGCGCGCACCGGCCGAGGACAGGATGGTGGTGTCGGAAATGGGCGAGCTGTGGTCGCCGAACACGCTGCCTGCCAGGGTGGCGGACAGGGCCACGGTGATGATGCTGGGATCAAGGGCCTGGGCAACGGGCACCACGATGGGGATGAGGATGCCGAAGGTGCCCCAGGCTGTACCTGTGGAGAAGCTTAAGAAAGCTGCCACCAGGAAGATGACCGCAGGCAGGAAGCTTGCGGCAAAGCCGCCGTCCGTGACCACGTGCTGCACAAAGGCAGGGGTGGAGAGCAGATCGCGGCACACGCCGCTGATAGTCCAGGCCAGGACCAGGATGACGTTGGCGGGCAGCATGGCCTTCATGCCCTCGATGCAGCCGTCCAGGAAGGTCTTCATGGAGAGCAGGCCCCTGGGCACAAACTGCAGGAAGGCCACGCTCAGGGCGCCGAAGGAGGCCCAGACCAGGCCCTTGGCGGCGGTGCAGTTGCCGAGGGCAGCGGTGAAGCTGTGGTACTTGGGATCATCGCCCCAGTAGCCGCCGTTGTAGAGGAAGCTCAGCACGGCAAAGATGACCAGGGCCACAATGGGAATGACCATTTCGGCAATGGTGCCCTTGTCCGAGGCTTCCACCCTGTTTTCCTGCTGTGTGCCGACGTCGCCAAGCTCGCCCTTTGCAGCCCTGGCCTCGGCTCTGGCCATGGGGCCAAAGTCCAGGTTGAAGCAGGCCACGGCAAAGACCATGACCAGGGAGAGCAGGGCATAGAAATTGTAGGGGATGGTCGACACAAAGGCGGAGAAGTCGCTTGTGAAGGCGCCGGTCGTGGCCAGGCTGCTGCCCACGGCTGCGGCCCAGCTGGAGATGGGGGCAATGATGCAGATGGGGGCTGCGGTGGCGTCGATGATGTAGGCCAGCTTGGCCCTGGAGATCTTCAGGCTGTCCGTGACCGGGGACATGACCGTGCCCACGGTAAGGCAGCTGAAGTAGTCGTCAATGAAGATGGTCATGCCAAGGCCGCTCGTGGAGAGCAGGGCCGAGCGCTTGCTGGTGATCTTCCTGGCTGCCCAGCGTCCGTAGGCCTTGGAACCGCCGGCCAGGTAGACGACGTAGACAAGGGAGCCCAGAAGCGAGCAGAAGACAAGGATGTTGAAATCGACCTTCTTGGCCATGATCTCGAAGGCGGTCTCGACGGTGCCCATGACAATGTTTTCGGCGCCCGTCCCCACGGCATAGATACAGGTGCCGCTGAGCACGCCAAGCATGAGGGAGAAAAAGACTTCCTTGGTCGTCAGGGCCAGCACGATGGCTATGACAGGAGGAAGGATGGAGAGCCAGCCGGCATAGTACGCTTCCACAAAAACACCTACCTTCCAGTAAGAAGCATGAGGTCGGACCAGCCCTTGTTTGCCCCGCAGGCTGGCAGAAGACACTTCTTTCTGACGTATTTTGAGTTACGGTACTATGGCAGACTCAGGCGTTTAAGGCAAGACGGAGACGCGAAAAAGGTCTGCAGGTTGGCACATTCTTCCCACCCACGCCAGTCCCGCCGTCCCGTTCTCCCCCCAGTCCTGCAGTCCTGCAGGGGCGGTTTTTTCCTCTTCCCTGCGGTCCGTCCCTGCCAGCAGTCCTCGCCAGCAGTCCCCGCAAACAGTCCTCGCAAACAGTTCCTGCGATCGGTCCTTGTGATGCGTCCTTGTGATGCGTCTTTGTGATGCGTCTTCGTGGTGCTGCCTGTGCGGGCCTGCTTCAGCCCGTCTGCGCAAGGCCCCGAAGCCCCTGGCAGCATCAGGTCCAGGAAAGGGCGGGAGGCAGGACTGAACGGCATATAGTCACGTTTTTATCAGAATTAGTGACAAAAAATAAGATAAACAATGATGAAATGTTATCGTGCAAAATTGCTCTGTATCGCGAAAAATAGAGGTCACGAATATTGACAAAAGCCGGAAAAGGACTATCTTGCTCCCTGTCATGAATGCATCGCCTTCCCTTTCGGATTCCCACAGCCGCATGGTGAGCTACCTGCGCTTTTCGGTGACAGATCGCTGCAATCTGCACTGTCTCTACTGTCGCGGCCTGAGCGAGGAGCACGTTCTGCCCCATGACCATCTGCTCACCTACGAGGAGATCCTCCGCCTTGCGGACATTGCCTGGGGCCTGGGGATACGCAAGGTGCGGCTGACCGGCGGCGAGCCCTTTGCGCGCAAGGACTGCACACGCCTGCTTCTGAGCCTGCGCGAGCGGTTCCCTGAGCTCAACCTGCGCCTCACCTCCAACGGTACCCTGCTGAAACCCCATATCAAAAGCCTGCAGGAAGCCCGCATCAATGCGGTCAACCTCTCCATCGACAGCTTTGACCGGGCCACCTTTGCCCGCATTACGGGCAGGGATCTGCTCTCCGAAGTGCTCGACGTCCTGGAGGCCCTTCTTGCTGCCGGCATCAGGGTCAAGGTCAATGCCGTGGCCATGAAGGGAGTCACCGATGTGCAGCTGCCTTCCTTCCTGGAAGCTATAGAGCGCTGGCCCGTGGATGTGCGCTTCATCGAGTTCATGCCCATGGGCTCGGGCACACTCTGGCAGGAGACCATTTTCCTGTCTGCCGACGAGCTTTTGCAGAAGATGCAGGAACTGGCCCGCCTGGACGCCGTGACCGAGCGCCATCAGGATCAGGGCCCGGCCCAGATGTACACCGTGGCCGGCAGCAGAGGCCGCATAGGCATCATCTCCGCCCTGTCCCATCACTTCTGCGATACCTGCAACCGCCTGCGCATTACCAGCGACGGCAATCTGCGCACCTGTCTCTTTGCCGATGCCATGACCCCGCTGCGCGGCCTTCTGCGCGACGCATCGGTGCGCAACGAGGACATAGCCGCCGTCATCCGCAAGGCCCTGGCCACCAAGCCCGTGGGCGCGGAACTGCTCAAGGCCAAGAGAGCCATAGCCGTGGCCCAGGGCCACATGGACAGCATTGGCGGCTGACGATCGTTTCCCAATTTTCCCCGTGCAGTCCCTGAGGTTCTGTCCCCGGGATCTGCCACCCCTGCAGTCGGGAAGACCTTATCTGCCGACGTTCTTCCGGCTGCCTGTTCAAGGAAGCCCTGCTTCCTTACCCGACGCCAACACGCTCAAAGAAATACACCGTAAAGAGGTTTTCATCATGCTGACAAGCGCCCGCAACCGTTTCGAAGGAACCGTTTCCAAACTCATTCCCGGTGCCATCAACGACGAAGTCGTCCTGACCCTGGCTTCCGGTGAGGAAATGGTGGCCACCATCACCAAGGAAAGCACCGCCAAGCTGGGCATCTGCGAAGGCAAGTCCGTCCTGGCCCTGGTCAAGGCGAGCTTTGTGGTCCTGCTGAGCGATGCCGAAGACTATGTCTTCTCCACCCGCAATGTCTTCACCGGCACCGTCACCGACGTGCGCAAGGGCCAGGTGGCCACCGAAGTGGTCATCGAGACCGCCAGCGGTCTGGCCCTGACCTCCACCATTACCGTGGAGAGCGCCGAAAAGATGCAGCTTGCCAAGGGCGTGACCGTGTCCGCCGCCGTGAAGGCCACAGCCGTGATCCTGGCCGTGAAGAAGTAGGCTGACCTGATTTTTTTTCACCAGAGGGCTGCACAAGCCCCCTGGGAGCATGCATTTCCGGGCATGAGCAGACGGAAAAGGTTCTTTCCGCGCTCATGCCCTTTCCTGCGTTTTCAGGGCCTGTGCCGTCAGCTGCAGCGTCTGTCCCAGGAGCTCTTTCGCTTTTGCCAGAAACGGTCCCCATGTGCGACACTGCCGCGTCTCCTGTCCAGCGTCACCCCCGGCGCACGACACAACCCCTGCCAGGGCGCAGGTAGTTCGAGGCTTGTCATGACTACTGAAAAAGGGTCCAAATCCCTGACCATTGCTCGCAGCAAGCGCCTGACCAGACGTGTGTTCTGCCAGGCTGCGGCCTGCGTGCTCCTTCTGTCCACCCTGCTCCTGCCCGCAGGGGCCCGCGCTGCCGACAGCCTGCACATTCTGGCTGCCACCTATCCGGCCTATCTGGCCACCCTGACTGCCGTGCAGGGCATAGACAACGTGGACTGCGATCTGCTGGTCGCTGCCAGCAGAGGCTGTCCCCACGACTATGCCATGAGCCCGCAGGACCGCATGAAGCTCGAGAGTGCCCAGGTGCTGGTGCTCAATGGCGCAGGCTTTGAGCCCTTCCTGGACGAGAACCTCCTCGCCTCCCTGAAGGCCCTGAAGATAGAGGCCGGCAAGGGTCTGCCAGAGCTTGCCCAAATTGAGCCCCTGGCAGGTCCGGGCCACGATCATGGTCATGGTGATGGTGCCGGCAATCCCCATTATTTTTCAAGCCCTGTGCGCTTCAGTCACATGGTGAGCACCATTGCCCTCGATTTGAGCGAAGAATTCCCGGCCCTGAAGGATGCCCTGCAGGCCAATGCCCTGGCCTTTGCGAAGAAGGCCCAGGCCCTGGAAAAGGAGATGGACGCGCTCTCCGGGGCTCGTGTGCAGGTTGTCCTGCAGCATGACACGCTTGCCTGGTTCTTCCACGACATGCATCTGCCCGTGGAGGCCGTACTGCAGCAGGGCAGCGAGGAAGGTCCCTCTCCGGCCCTGCTCCTGGCCCTGGCCGGCCGCATAAGGAAGGACGGCGCCCCCTGTCTGCTCGTGAGCGAGCCGCAGTTTGCGGGCAAGTCCCTGGATGTGCTGGCCAGGGAGACCAGCGCTGCCCGGGTGGAGCTTGACCCTGTGGTCACAGGCCCTGTCACCTTCAAGGGGACGGCCGCAGATTACTATCTGACGGTCATGCAGGCCAATATCAGTGCCGTGCGCGCAGCTCTGACAAAATAGCCGCCTGCAGCACACCCCGTCAGGGAGAGGGCCAAAAAAAAGTTGGCTCGCCCTTCTTGACAGGGCAGGCCCATTGCGTGTAGCAAGAATCCTGCCGAACGAGTTGTTCGGCCTGACACTCAATCTCATTCATTACTTTTCAGGAAATCCACATGCGCTCCTTCCTCACCACATCCCTCTTCATCCAGACCAGCTCCCAGGCTGGCTTCTGGTGGTGGCGTTGTGCAGGGAAGGGAGTGCGGCAGGCTCTCTAGCCTGCACCCGTGGTCCGCATAGTTAACGCGCCGTCCCTTCCTTGGAACAAACTCTGAGGAAGGGACGGCGTTTTTTTTTGGTCTTTTTTCACAGCGTGCTTTCTCTCCTTTCAGAACCCTTTTTCTTCAGGCTTTCTTCGAGGTGGCTTGTCATGAGTTCGTCCATTTGTTCGTCCGGCACTGTGTCTTCACCCCAGGGCGCACCGGCCGGCAGGGGCCTTGTCCTGCGGCAGAAGGCGCGTCTTCTGCCTGCCGATATGGACACGCCCATCAGTCTTTTCATGGGTATGGTCGGTGCCGGTGACGGCATCCTTCTGGAAAGTGCGGCAGTGGACGGACGCTGGGGTCGCTACAGCATTCTGGCCTGCGACATGCTGCTCCTCCTCTCCTGCCACAAGGGCAGGCTCAGGCTGTCCGTGCAGGACGACAGGCTCTCTTCTCTCAAAGAACTGGAAGGCCTGCCCTTTGCCGAGGGCTTGCGAGCCCTGATGCGCCTTCTCACCATACAGGCGCCCGAAGGCATGGCCGATCTTCCGCCCATCACCAGAGCCCTCTACGGCTACCTGGGCTTCGAGATGGCAGGCCTCTTCAACCCCAGGCTTGCTGCCTGCATGCCCGTGGACGAGGCCGAATGCCAGCTGGCCCTGCCAGGCACCATCCTGGTCTTTGACCATGTCTACAACAGGCTCTGTCAGCTGAGCCTGGACGAGTTCAGCGATGTGCGCTCGGCCCACGAGGCAAGCCATTTTCCGGGCCACAGGGACGTCACGACCCCTGAGCCCCTGGCCGAGCCCGACGCTCAGGGCTATCAGGAAACGGTGCGGCGCATCCGCCTGGCCTTGCAGCAGGGCGAGGCCATACAGGTGGTGCCCTCCGTGCACTTCTCCCAGCCTTTCCGCGGTGACGGCTTTGGCCTCTACCGCCGCATGCGCCGAATCAATGCCTCGCCCTACATGTTCTACATGCATCTGCCAGGCATAAGCCTCTTTGGCTCGTCGCCGGAAGTCATGGTGCGCTGTTCAAAGGGGGATTTGCACCTGGCCCCCATTGCCGGCACACGACCCCGCGGCCGGGACGATTTCGAGGACCATCAGCTCGAACTCGACCTCCTCTCCGATCCCAAGGAACGGGCCGAGCACGTGATGCTGGTGGATCTCGGCCGCAACGACCTTGGCCGCATTGCCGAAAAGGGCAGCGTGCATGTGGACCGGCTCATGCAGATTGAGCGCTTCTCCCATGTCATGCATCTGACAAGTCAGGTTTCGGCCCGATTGAAGGCCGGTCTTGATGCCGTGGATGTGCTGGCCGCCACCTTTCCGGCAGGCACCGTGTCCGGTGCCCCCAAGATTCGCGCCATGGAGATCCTGCGCGAGATGGAAGGCCGGCCCAGAGGGCCCTATGCCGGCAGCATCGGCTGGATTGGCCTGGACCGCGAGAGCGTGAGCCTGGATATGGGCATTACCATACGCAGCATGTGGATCCGCAACGGCCGCCTCAACTGGCAGGCAGGGGCCGGCATAGTCCACGATTCCGTGCCCGAAAAGGAGTGGAAGGAAGTGTGCAACAAGTCGGCCATCATGCGCCAGTCGCTGCTGAACACAGAGGAGGGGGCCCATGTTTCTCTTCATCGATAATTACGATTCCTTTACCTACAACCTGGTCCAGTACTTCCAGAGCCTTGGCGAAGAACCCGTCGTGTACAGCAATGACGCCCCCCGCCTGCTGGACCTGGCCGTCTCGGGCACCATCGACAAGGTGGTCCTCTCCCCAGGTCCGGGGCGCCCGGAAAAGGCCGGTCTCTGCCTTGAGTTCCTGAAACGCCTGCCCCGCACAGTGCCTGTGCTTGGGGTGTGCCTTGGGCACGAGATTCTGGGCCTGTACGGCGGCGCGGAGATTGCGGTTGGGCCTGTCATCATGCACGGCATGCAGAGCGACATTACCCATGAGGGCACGGGACTCTTTGACCATGTGCCCAATCCCATGCGCGTGGGCCGCTACCACAGCCTGGTGGTCGTGGCCGAAAGCGACGAGACATTCCCCTTCAGGGTGACGGCCAGGGCGCCTGCGGGCGAAGTCATGGCCCTGGAGTACAGGGACCGGCCCTGGGCAGGCGTGCAGTTTCACCCGGAATCCGTGCTCACCCAGGACGGCATGCGCCTGCTGGCCAACTTCCCCAGGCGCCTTCTGGCACATGGTGGTGCGAGCGTGGAGGAACTGCCAGAGAGCGCAACCGAATCCGTGTCCCTCAAGGTGCTCATGGAGCGCCTGGCCTGCCATCAGGATCTTGAGGCCAACATGGCCCAGGAAGGCTTTGACAGGCTTATGGACGGCGAGATGACGGCAGCCCAGGCAGGGGCCTTTCTCATGGGCCTGCGTGCCAAGGGCGAGACGCCGCTGGAGCTCGGCTATGCCGTGCGGGCAGCCCTGGCCCGGGCCGTGCCCGTGCCGCCCCTGCCCGACAACTGCATTGACGTGGTGGGCACAGGCGGCGACGGCCGCAATTCCTTCAACTGCTCCACAGCCACCTGCCTGACCCTGGCCGGCATGGGCTATCCTGTGGCCAAGCACGGCAACAGGGCGGCCTCCTCCACCAGCGGTTCCTCCGACGTGCTCCAGCTTCTGGGCATCCCCATGGAGGAAGACCCTGAGAAGGTCATAGAGCATATCAGGCAGACCAACTTTGGCTTCTTCTTTGCGCCCTATTTCCACCCCTCTTTCAAATACGTAGGGGCCACGCGCAAGGACATGGCCATCCGCACCCTCTTCAATATCCTGGGCCCCATGATCAATCCGGCCAAACCGCCCTATCTGCTCATGGGTGTGGCACGGCCCGAGCTTGTGCGCCTCATGGCCGACACCTTGTGCCAGTCCGGTCACCTGCGCAGGGCTGCCGTGGCCTATGGCGCAGGGGGCTATGACGAAGTGACACCCATGGGTCCTGCCACGGTCATCCTCATGGAACGGGGCAGGCTTTCCTTCCTGCCCCTGGATCCCGCAGAGTACGGCATCAAACCCTGCAGCGAGGACGATCTGGCCGTGCATTCCAGGGAAGAGGCCCTCTTTGTGCTGGAGGAACTTTTGCAGGGACGGGGGCCGCAACCCATGAAGGACATGGTGGCCCTCAATACGGGCCTGGCCCTGCACCTGGTGGAACCGGACCTCACCCTTGCCCAGTGCATGAAGAAGGCGCAGGAGGCCGTGGAAGGCGGCGCAGGCAGGGGATTTGTGCCCGCAGAGCATATCGAACACAACAAGGGTGTTCGGGAGGGTGTTCGAGAAGGAGCCGCCTCATGAGTGCCGGGAACACAACAGGAGCCCAGGCCAGGCCGGCCCGGCAGACAGGACAGGGCCGGGGCCGCCTGGAGCGCTTCCGGGTGGCCAAGGCCCCCGAACTGGCGGCCCTGAAAGAGCGCAAGACGCCCCTTGTGCCCTACAAGGGAACAAGGCCCGGCTTTGCCAGAGCCCTGACAAGGGAAGGCCGGACGCCCCTGGCGGTCATTGCCGAGTTCAAGCAGGCCTCGCCCTCGCAGGGCCCCATCTGCACGTCCCTGACGGTCGAGGACGTGGTGTGCGCCTATGCAAAAAACGGCGCCTCGGCCCTCTCCATCCTCACCGAGGAACAGTACTTTGCAGGCCATATCGACTACCTTGCCAGGGCCCGCCGGGCCCTGGATGCGGCAGGCTTTGCCTCCATGCCTTTGTTGCGCAAGGACTTTCTCTTTGATCCCCTGCAAATCGAGGCCACGGCCGCAACCCCTGCCTCGGCCTTTCTGCTCATCGTGCGCCAGACGCCCGATGTGCAGGATCTGAGAGCCTTGCGGGAGCTTGGCGAGCGCCATGGCCTGGAGGCGGTCGTGGAAGTCTTTGACGCCGAGGATCTGGAGCTGGCCCGCCTGAGCGGGGCACGCATCATCCAGGTCAATGCCAGGGATCTGGAGACCTTTGCCGTGGACCGGCAGGCCTGCCTGATCCTGAAGACTGCAGCAGGCCAGGCACAGGACGAAGTCTGGATTGCGGCTTCCGGCATGGATCGCCACGAGCACTTGTGTGCAGCAAGAAACGCCGGCTATGCGGCCGCCCTGGTGGGCACGGCCCTCATGCGCAACGGGACACCAGGCGCCAGTCTGGCAGCGCTCTTGCAAGGGGCTGAAGCACAGGCTGCAACCTGCGGCAAGGGCAGGGAGTAGGAGGGCTCCATGTTTTTCAAGCTCTGCGGCCTGCGCAGGCAGGCAGACCTCGATGCAGCCTGGCACATGGGCTTTGGCCTGTGCGGCTTCATCCTGGCCGAAAAAAGTCCGCGCTTCATTGCCCCGGAAGCGGCCGGGAGACTGGACTCGCACACCCTTGTGCGGGTGGGTGTTTTTGTGCACAACAGGGTGGGCGACATGGTCGAGGCGGCCCGGGTGGCCCGCCTGGACCTGCTGCAGCTGCACGGGGAACCGGACATAAGCTCTTTAAAGGAACTTTCCTCCCGACTGGGTTCTGAGCGCCTTATCAGGGTGTTCTGGCCCCAGCGCTCGGCAAGCCCTGACGTTTTGCAGGAAGAGATGGACCAGGCTGCCCCCTGTTGCGGCCACATCCTTGTGGATGCAGGGACAAGCTCTGGCGGTCACGGGACCTGCCTTGACGTGCAGGCCCTGACCAGGCTCCATTTTCCCAGGCCCTGGATTCTGGCAGGGGGCCTTGATGCTGCCTCCCTTGCCCGGGTGGCGGAGCTGCCGGAACAGGTGCGCCCCGCAGGCCTGGACTTCAATTCCAGGCTGGAATCGGCCCCGGGCTGCAAGGAGGCCGATCGCATGCAGGCCGTGTGCGACAGGGCCCAGGTTCTGGGCCTTGGCCCCGATCCCTTCGCGGAGTCTTCCTGAAGGTGAGGCCTCGGGACCGCAGTTCCCAGGCAAAACACTATTTGCCTGCCAGCCTGTGAGCCTTTTTTAGAGGACAAGGACTGTTCTTTCAGGCGCAAAGGCAGTAGTATGGACCGCCTCACAAGGGTCTGTCAGCTTCACACGCTCTTGTCCGTCACTGGAACAAGCCCCTCCTGGGCGCTGTTCCCTCCCCCCATCAACCTGAAACCGCATTTTTTTCAGGATCCGTCCTGCCACATGTATCCCGGAGAGTTCACGGGAACATATGCCGGACCATCCGGTCCTGAACCACTCAAGTCTTGAAGGAGGACGTGCACGCCCAAATCCCCCGGTGGCTCCCCATCCGGCAACCTCGGGTGTTCTGCACGAAAAATAGGTATGAATATCAAATATTACGGTGAATACGGCGGCTGCTTTGTGCCGGAAATCCTCATGCCGCCGCTGCTGGAAGTGGAAAAGGCCATGGACGAAATCATGCCCAGCGACGACTTCCAGAACGAGCTCAAAGATCTGCTCGCCAATTACGCGGGCCGCGAAACGCCCCTGACCTTCTGTCCCACCCTCTCCAGGGAACTGGGCTTCAACCTCTGGCTCAAGCGCGAGGATCTTGTGCACACCGGTGCCCACAAGATGAACAATACCCTGGGCCAGGCGCTCCTTGCCAAGCGCATGGGCAAGAAAGCCCTGCTGGCCGAAACCGGTGCCGGTCAGCACGGCGTGGCCACGGCAGCTGCCGCCGCCAGGCTGGGCCTCAGGTGCACCATCTTCATGGGCGCCGAGGACGTGGAGCGCCAGTCCATGAACGTCATGCGCATGCGCGTCTTTGGCGCGGACGTGCACGCCGTGGACAGCGGCACCCGCACCCTCAAGGATGCCATCAACGAGGCCCTGCGCTACTGGATCAGCAATCAGGACTCCACCCTCTACTGCTTTGGCACGGCCGCAGGCCCCCATCCCTTCCCGGAACTGGTGGCCCGCTTTCAGAGCGTCATCGGCACAGAAGCCCGCAAGCAGTGCCTGGAGCGCTTTGGCAGCCTGCCCGATGCCGTGGTGGCCTGCGTGGGCGGCGGGTCCAATGCCATCGGCATCTTCCGCGGCTTCCTGGACGATGCGAGCGTGCGCCTCATCGGCGTGGAAGCAGCCGGCACGGGCGAGCCCGGATCCTTCAACTCGGCTCCTCTGAACCTTGGCACGCCCGGCGTCCTGCACGGCAACCGCACCGTGCTTTTGCAGACCCAGGACGGCCAGATCGAGCCCTCGCACTCCATTGCGGCCGGTCTGGACTACCCCGGCGTGGGCCCCGAGCACGCCTATCTGCGCGACGTGCACCGTGCCACCTACGGCATGGTCCGCGATGCCAGGGCCCTGGAAGCCTTCCAGCGCCTCTCCCGCAGCGAAGGCATCCTGCCTGCCATGGAATCCTCCCATGCCCTGGCCTGGGTCTTTGATCACCCGGATGAGCTGCCCAAGGGGGGCAATGTCGTGGTCAACCTCTCCGGCCGCGGCGACAAGGACATGGACATTGTCAAAAAGTATCTTGGTGCCGTCTACGGATTCGCAGACGCAGAGAAGCAGGAGGCCTAAGTCATGCACATTCTTGAAGAGAAGATCCGTCAGGCCATGGCCGAGGACCGCTATGCCGTCATTCCCTTCCTGACTGCGGGCTTTCCCGACAAGGATGCCTTCTGGCGTGCCCTGGGGGAGCTGGACAGCCACGGCGCCGACATCATTGAAATAGGCGTGCCCTTTTCCGATCCCGTGGCCGACGGACCCGTGGTGGAATCGGCCAGCCGCCAGGTGCTCTCCGACGGCATTACCCTGGCAAGCATCCTGGAAGGCCTGCGCCTGCGCAAGGACTACTTCAGGGCAGGCATGGTCCTCATGGGCTACCTCAATCCCTTTTTGCAGTACGGCTTTGAGAAGCTGGCGAAGGACGCCAGAGAGGCCGGCGTGAGCGGCGTCATCATCCCGGATCTGCCCTACGAGGAGGCCGCTCCCTACCGCGAGGCCCTGAAGGCTGAAGGAATTGCCCTCATCTCCCTGGTGGGTCCCAATACAAGCGAAGAGCGCATGAAGCTCTACGCCGGCGTGAGCGAAGGCTATGTCTATGTCATCTCCGTGCTGGGCACGACAGGCGAGCGCTCGGCCGTGGCGCCCAGGGTGGCCGAAATCGTGGAGCGGGCCAGAAAGTGCTTTGATCTGCCGCTTGCCATGGGCTTTGGCTTCTCCTCCCCGGATCAGCTGGGCGTGCTGCCAGAAAGCGGTCAGCCCGATGCCGTGGTCTTTGGCAGCGCCCTGGTGCACTTCCTTCGCGACGGCCATTCCGCCGAGGAATTCATGCAGCGCTGGGAAGGCGCCAAAAGCCGCCGCATTCACAATGCCTGATTGAGGCAGACCTCCCCAGGGCCTCGCCCAGAGGGCCCTGGGGCCCCTGCTTTTTCGTACAGGCCAGGGACGACGCGAGCGCCCCTGAGCGCTGAAAGGCATCACACAAAGAGTCCGTCTGTCGCACACAGTTGCGCCTGCCGGACTCTTTTTTGGGTGGTCTTCCCTGTTGTGCCTGTGGCCCTGATGAATGATGCAGCAGGACTTGCCAAGGGGCAAAAAAACAGGGATATTGCCCTCGCAAAAGCCCGAATCCCTGTCCCTGATGCTCAGGCATGGACTTTGGCCTGTCCGTCTTCCTTCTGTTGTCCTTTTGCCCGGAGCAGTCTTCATGCCAGTTGTGTCATGGTCTCAAGAGCAGGTGTCCAGACACCAGACAGGCGCTGTGCGCCATCTGGTCTGCGGGGCCCAGGGGGGCGCATCTGGTCGGACGGCAGGGCCAGGGCTCCTGCGCCTGCTGAGCATCATTGTGCTGGCACTTGTGCTCGGCATCCCGCCTGTGCCGGGGCTCCAGGTTTGTGCCGCTCAGGCTGCGGCCAGACAGGAAAAGGCCGCACAGGGAAAGGCTGGCGACGGCTTTGCCAGGGTCTTTCGCACCGTCTCCCTGCGCCGGCCCATGAAGCTCTTTCCCTTCTGGACCAGTGTGCTGGCCAGGGACAAACAGAATCCTGTCTTTCTGGAAGACAAAATCCTGCGCGGCAGGAAAACCTGGAAGGATCTGAAAAGCGAAGTGGCGGGCAAGGAGGGCCTGGAGCTGGCCCGTGCCGTGAACCGCTTCTGGAATGCCTTTCCCTACATTGAAGACATCCGCAACTGGAAGAGGCAGGACTACTGGGCAGCCCCGTACGAGTTTTTGAAGAAGTCGGGCGACTGCGAGGACTATGCCATTGTCAAGTATCTGACGCTGCGCCAGCTCGGAGTCCCTGCCAGTGACATGCGCATCCTGGTCGTGAACGATACCTTCAGAGGCCTGGCTCACGCCGTGCTTGGCGTCAACATGGGCGGCACGGTCTATATCCTGGACAATGTCTCCAATGCCATCCTCTCCCACGACAAGCTTGGCCAGTACAGGCCGCAGTTTTCCGTCAACGAGGACAATGCCTGGATGCATGTGCGGGGCAAGAAGAAGTAGGCCAGGGCATGACGCCCGGAACCGTGAGACCGGCGAAAAAGGGGGCAGAAAGGGGACAGAAGAGCGGAATGCTCCCGTGTCCCGGATGAAGGGCATGTTCTGTGAAAAATGATGTCCCGGAGAGGCAGACGGGCCAGGAACCAGCGTTGCCGATGAGCAGGACTGGAACGCGCACAAGGGTTTTCGCAGTCCCTGACAGGGAACGATGATGCTCTGCTGCAGGGCTGCGGCTCCGGCATTGCCGCCTTGTCCTTTCAGCTCGGCCCGGTGCTTGAAGGCTCAGTGTGGTTCTTGTCTCCGGGAGGGCGTCCGCTTGTCGGGACAGTATGCCTGTGCCAGGGCCTTTCTGCTGCCCGACGGATGCCTGGAAGGGCGTACACCCGTATCTTGTGCCCCGGCCTTCTGGCTGTGGAGGTGCGCATTTCCTGTGGTGTGCTTGTCCCGCGCAAGCCGCCTCCGGCAGTGGAAGGCTTTTTGCGCCTGATTACCAGGGGGAGAAGGGCGAAGGGCAGAAGCAGGAATCGGGACAGAGTCAGGAAAAGAGCGACAGGAGGAGCGACAGGAGGAGACAGGGACAGGGCGGACGTCAGGGAAGAGGGGCAGGAACTGAGGCACGGCCCTGTGCGAACCGGACGCGAGCCGGACGTGAACCGGACCCGGGCCTGCTTCGGACCTGCTTCGGAATGGACTGGCTTCGGACCTGCAGCTGCATCAGAACCAGGAGCCCATGAAAAAAGGGGGCGGCTGTCCTTCCTGTCCATGGCGGGCAGGAAGGACAGCCGTCCCCTTTTCTTCTTTCGGGAGTTCTGTGCTTTTGAGAGATTGGCGTGGCCTAGCCGGCAGGCTGGGGTGCGGGACCGGAAGCCGTACCGGGTTCGGTGCCGGATCCTGTCCCGGAGCCTGTATCGGATCCGTTGTCGGAGCCGGCGTTCGTTTCGTTTTCGGCCGGATCCTGCATGAGCTTGTCTATGTCTTCGCCCGTAATGGTTTCCTTTTCCATGAGGGCTGCGGCTATGCGGTGCAGAATGGGCAGGTTTGAGGTGAGCAGGGCGTGGCAGCGGCTGTGGGCTTCCTCCACGATGCGCTTGACTTCCTCGTCCACCAGTTTGGCGGTCTTTTCGCTGTAGTTCTTGTTCTGCACCCATTCGCGGCCAATGAAGACTTCCTGGCCGGTCTCGCCGATGGTCACGGTGCCAATGGCATCGCTCATGCCCCATTCGCAGACCATCTTGCGGGCTATGTTGGTGACGCGCTCGATGTCATTGGAGGCGCCGGTGGTCACGTTTTTGAAGATGATTTCCTCGGCCACGCGGCCGCCCAGGAGCATGACCAGCATGTTGCGCAGGAAGGATCTTGCATAGCCGTGCCTGTCCTCTTCGGGCAGCTGCATGGTCACGCCAAGGGCCCTGCCTCTGGGAATGATGCTCACCTTGTGCACGGGATCCTGGCCAGGGAGGAGCTTGGCCGTCAGGGCATGGCCGCCCTCGTGGTAGGCCGTGATGCGCTTTTCCTCTTCGGAGAGCACCAGGCTTCTGCGTTCCCGTCCCATGAGGATCTTGTCCTTGGCGAACTCGAAATCCTGCATGTTGACCAGATCCTTGTTCTTGCGGGCTGCCTGCAGGGCGGCCTCGTTGACCAGGTTTTCCAGGTCTGCCCCGGAAAAGCCCGGTGTGCCGGCGGCCAGCTTTTCCAGATCCACGTCCTTGTCCAGGGGGGTCTTCCTGGTGTGCACAAGCAGGATTTTGCTTCTGCCGGCCCTGTCTGGGGTGGAGACCACCACCTGCCTGTCAAAGCGGCCCGGACGCAGCAGGGCCGGATCCAGGACGTCGGGGCGGTTGGTGGCCGCAATGAGGATGACGCCCTCGTTGGATTCGAAGCCGTCCATTTCCACGAGCAGCTGGTTCAGGGTCTGCTCGCGCTCGTCGTGACCGCCGCCAAGGCCAGCGCCACGCCTGCGGCCCACGGCATCGATTTCGTCGATGAAGATGATGCAGGGGGCGTTCTTCTTGCCCTGTTCAAAGAGGTCGCGCACGCGGGAGGCGCCCACGCCCACGAACATTTCCACAAAGTCCGAGCCCGAGATGGAGAAGAAGGGCACGCCTGCTTCTCCGGCCACGGCCCGGGAGAGCAGGGTCTTGCCTGTGCCTGGCGGGCCCACCAGGAGGACGCCCTTGGGAATGCGGGCGCCAAGGCGGGTGAATTTTTTCGGGTTGGAGAGAAATTCCACCACTTCCCTGAGCTCGTCCTTGGCCTCGTCCACGCCGGCCACATCGGCAAAGGTCACGCGGTGCTGGGCGTCTTCCTGCTTCAAAAGCTTGGCCTTGGAGCGTCCAAAGCTGAAGATGCGGCCGCTGCCGCCCATGCCGCCGCCCTGCATCTGGCGCATGAGATAGAGCCAGACAAAGATGAGCAGCACCATGGGCAGGGCCGAAAGCAGGATGGTCATGTACCAGGGCTGGCCGTCCAGGGGCTGGGCCTTGATCTCCACCTTCTTCTCCAGAAGATGGGAGAGCATGCCGGCATCCCTGGGCGCAAAGGCGGTCACCCTCTGGCCGTCACTGGTCAGGGCCGTGAGCTCCTGTCCCTGTATGGTCACGGAGGCTATCTGGCCCCTGTCCACCTGGTCGAGCAGGGCACTGTAGGAAATGGTATTGGTGGTTGTCTGCTGCTGTGAGTCATAGAGCATGAAGAGTCCGAGAATGATGAACCCCCACAGCACCATATTTCGCATGGATCGATTCATTATGTAAAAAAGCCTGGCTTTTTTCCGCCCCAAAGGGCAGGGGAAGCGGCCTTCCTCCTCTTGCAGGGCAAAAGCCTTGAGGTTGAGTGTTTGCCGGGTGCGGCTCGGGTCTGTGCCTGAAAGCCCCTTTGACAGGGACAGGTTCCTGAGTGTTCCCTCTTGATGATGTCCCGGGAGAGGGGGAATTTTTCAGGAGGGACGATGCTGAACAGTTTCCTGTCTCATTACAAAAGGGGCGCGAGGCTCCAGGGCGGGTACAAGAGACCCGGGATTTTTTGTCCTGTCCTTAGCATTGCAGGAACAGGACAAAGCCTTCGGGCGTGAAACCCGCAGGGCTCACGCTATCCTTTTTGACAGGCTTGGGCAATCGCTTTTCTGCCGGCCTGTGCGCAGCGCCGGCAAAAAGACGACAGGCTCAGCACAAGATAAGTCCTCTGTGCCTTTTGTCCATTTGTGCAAAACGGCAGAGGACAGACAGAAGACAGAGAAGGGAGAGCCTGCCGCAAGGGCCAGAGGCTGCAAGGATGGTTTCGGGCGCTGGGGACAGGAGCTGCCGGGACAGGGACACAGGGCGGCAGAGGCGGGAGAAAGGAGCGGGGCGGAAAAGGCAGAGACAGGGAGGATGAGGAAGGACAGGGAAGATGGGGAAGGACAGGGAGGGGGCGGCGAGACGGCTGGCCTTGTGCTCTGCACAAAGGCCCTGCGCAACCAGCACAGGACCTGTACGGGAACGAGCCAGGGCTCGTCGAGGGCAATGAAAAAGGACAGGAGACACATCGGGTTGTGTGCTCTTGTCCTAGTTGATACAGACAGAAGAGACTGGCCTGGCAGAGGCTCTCCGGGGGCCCCTGTCGGGAAACAGTCCTCTTGTGCTCCCTTTGCCCTAGAAGAGGGTGTTGCTGGTGGCAAAGGCCATGTTGAGGCCGCCGGCGAGCACGGCAACACCCAGCCAGGAAGCCAGACCGTGGATGCGGTCCTTCGTGCGGCACAGGAAGGCGGCATTGGGGGTCAGGATGCTGGTCAGGGCAAGGACGAGAGCAGCCCAGAACAGGACAACAAGGGCAAATTCGATGAAGGCCATATATTTTTCCTCTTGGAAGCTTGATTGTGTGTGCAGCCTGCAGGATGCAGGCTTATGAGGCGCCGGGCTCTTGCGTCCCGCTCCTCTTGCGGCCGCCTTCTATGAACCTCTTCACTCCCAATGTCAACAGTTTTTTGAAAAAATATTTGTAAAATGTTTCAATAAGTTATATCTTGTTCCTCCTTTATCAAGCAGCCCCGGAAACGAGCCTTCGCAGCCTTGTCAGAGCAGGAGACTGGGCAGGGCTGCCGAACACCCGGAGGCTTTGAGACGTGTGCGACGAGGATCAAAAGCGATGAGGAGCAAAAAAGCAGAGGAAAAACAGCGATCAGGCTGGCCCGGAGCACCCCTGGACATGTACCGGCTGCGGAAGCTGAATGGGCAAAAAGCAGCCGGCCAGGCAGGAGAGCATGGGAGCAGCCACCAGCCGGCACGGTCGTTCTGCGTCAGAAACGACTTGGCATGGGGGTGTGTATCCTGCTGATATGCATGATATTTCATGCAATGACCATGCACTGGAGCGAACTGAACAGTGAACGGGCACCCAAACCTTGTTCCAAAAATCACGGCTTTCAGAAAGGGGCTGCGGGCTTGTGTTCTTCATTTGAAGCTCCCCCGTCTTACGACGGGGGATTCTCTCCCAGAACGAGAAAATGGCTTTCTGCAGAACCTTTCGGCCAGCAGCTGTCACCATCTCGGATCCTTGTACTTTCTGTGGGCTTGAGGTGGAGCA
>DXHV01000018.1 GCA_019113165.1 Candidatus Desulfovibrio intestinipullorum | reverse complement strand
TGGCGACATTGTGCTGGCCATTCGCGGAACGCTCGGCAAGGTGGGCATGCTGCCCCCGGATTGGCAGGACGAAGAGCTCTGGGTGGCCAACCAGTCCTGCCTCGTGCTGCGGCCGGCCCGCAGGGACGTGGATGCGCGCCTTGTATACCTCTACCTGCGCTCGGCCATAGGCCAGGCTGCCCTGCAGTCCCTGGACTGCGGCGCCTCGACACCCCTTGTGCAGCTGAGCGACCTGAAAAAGATGCCCGTGCCCGTGCCGTCCCCTGAAGAGGCGCAGGCCATGCTCGCCGACTTCGAGAAGGAACTGGCCCTCTGTGCCCGCATGGAAGAACTCAGGAAGGAAGTGGATCTCCTGGCCGGCAGCCACTGGTCCCTGAACAAGTAGACGCACAGAGCTGCACTAAGCTGGCACAGGCAGGGCGCAGCCGCACCATATCCAGTCAGGGCCGGCACGCCCTGTGCCTGCCCCTGCATTCCGTTTCCGGTCCTCCCCGGTTCCCGGCAGCTGCCTGTGTCTGTGCAGGGCCTGTGTCCTGACGCCTTTCTGTTTCCTTAGTGCCGCCGCCGAGGCGCAAGCCTGCGCAGTTCGCGCAGATCCTCGGCACTGGAGAGGATGAGGCCTGCCAGGGTCAGGATGGTGCCAAGGCAGATCATGAGCGTGAAGGGCTCATCGAGCAGGAAATGGGAGAAGAGCACGGTGACCACGGGCGTCAGGTAGATGTAGACCGAGGTCCTGAGGGCGCCCAGCACGCGGATGGAATAGTTCCAGGAAACAAAGCAGGCGGCCGAGGCGCCAAGGCCCAGAAAGGCAATGTTGGCAAGGCAGACGGGCTCGGACAGGGCCTGGGGCAGGAATGATCCGTCCGTGACGTACAGGGCCGGCAGCATGAAGAGGAGGCCGTAGAAGAAGGTGCGCCGTGTGACCTGTATGGAGGAATAGCCGAATTCGGCGGCCTTGCGGATGAGGATGGAGTAGCAGGCCCAGGCCAGGGCGGCCAGGACGGCCAGAATGTCGCCCTTTGGGGAGAGCGCAAAGCGCGTGCCGTTGAAGCTGATGAGGCAGATGCCGGCCATGGCCAGGAGAAAGCCCAGCAGGAAGTTGAGGCGCAGGCGGTTTTCTCCGGGCAGGAAGAAGCGGGCCAGCAGGGCCGTGAAGAGTGGGGCCACGACCACCATGACGCCCACATTGGAGGCAAAGGTATAAGTCAGGGCCACGTTTTCCAGAAGATAGTAGAGAAAGATGCCAAAGAAGCCCGCACCGGCAAGGACGAGCTCCTGCCGTGCCGGCACATGGAGAAGGGGCCGTGGCATGATGATCCACAGGGCCACGTACCCCAGGACAAAGCGCGAGAAGAGGATTTCCAGGGGCTGCATGTGTTCGAGCAGCACCTTGGTGGCAATGAAGGTGGTGCCCCAGAAGAGAATGGTGAGCAGGGCCGTGCAGTGGCCCCGCAGGGAAGAGTCGGCTGAGCCGGCAGCGCAGGCAGTGTTCATGACATCGGGATCCTTGGAAGGGCAGACAGCAGGCAAAGGGGATCAGGCGTGTTTGGAGAGGGCAGTTTGTCCGTGAGCGAACATCTCCCGGTAGAGCCCCGGGGGAATGCCGATGAAGCCCGTGAAGGCCCGGGAAAAATGGCTCTGATCGACAAAGCCTGTCTGTGCGGCCACATCGCCCGGGGCAACGCCCTCTTCCAGCAGCTTTCGTGCGGCGGCAATGCGGATATTGGTGAGGTACTGATGGGGCGTGACGCCCCTGGCATTCAGAAAGCCTCGCAGCAGGGTGGACTTGCTCAGGTTGAAGTGGGCGCAGAGCTCGTCGAGCAGGATGTGCTCCCTGAAGTTCTGCTCCAGATAGCGGCAGGCTCGTTCTATTTCCTCCCGGCCTGCAGGCGCGCCGTCCGAGGCAGGCCTGGCGTAGCGCTCCATGGCCGTGAAGAGCAGGTAGCCCAGCAGCTCCTTGCGGCGCAGGGGCGGCTCGGCCTGGAGGATGGAGGCGTGCAGCAGGCGCAGGCAGCCGGCCAGATCCGCGTCGTTCACGGCGCTGGGCGCAAAGGAGGGCAGGGCGTCCAGACCGGCGGCTCCGGCCCAGTGCTCCATGACCGGAACGGGAACGCTCAGGCTCAGGTAGGTGATGGCTTCCTCCCTGCTGGCCTCGCAGCCGTGGTTTTCGCCGGGATTGATGAGCAGCACATGGTCCCTGCACAGATGCCAGACCCTGCCCGCGCAGCGCAGCGTGCGCGAGCCCTCCTCAACGAGGCTGAAGACATAGTGGGCATGAAAATGCCTGGCAAAGGGACGGACAAAGCTCTGGAACAGGTAGGCCTCCACCCCCAGTTCCCGGTCAGGGACAAGCGTTGTTCTGGCGCTGTGCATCGTGAACCTCCGGCTGCTCTTCTAGCACAAGGCCCGCCGTCTGGCTTGTACAAAATCTTCATCTCCCCGGGCCGTCCCTTGATCATCCCCGGATCGTCCCCAGACAGTCCCCGGATCGTCCCCGGGCCGTCTTCTGTACCGCCCCTGATTCGCCCCTTGCTCCGCTTCTCACTCTTTCCGGTCGCGTCAGAACAGCACTTCTTTCGCAGCTCTTCCTTGTGATCCGCTCTGGGCAGGGCAATACAGCAACATGACGACTTCAGTTGCAGGTGGTGTTTCCTGTATTTTTTCGCCTTTTTCATGCCGGCAGGGGCAATTGTGCAAGGACAAGAGCCACTTTGCAAGAAATTTGAAAGTTTATTTCAAAAATCTGTTGACTTTGAAATCCGTTTTCAATACCTTTGTTTCAAAGCTGACGTGTC
This sequence comes from Candidatus Desulfovibrio intestinipullorum, assembly GCA_019113165.1. Lineage (GTDB taxonomy): Bacteria > Desulfobacterota > Desulfovibrionia > Desulfovibrionales > Desulfovibrionaceae > Desulfovibrio > Desulfovibrio intestinipullorum. The sequence goes on along the minus strand of DXHV01000018.1, from coordinate 18,189 downwards.
CCTGCTTCCTTCACCCCATTCCCAGTCAGCCCGTTTCTCAAGCACTTTGCAGGAAGCAGGCCAGAGCACCCCTTCGGGAGGAGATATGAGCATCACCCTTATCGGCGGCATCGACCGTCTCAAGCAGGACTATATCAAGACAGCGAAGAAGCGCGGCGTGGATCTGAAGTGCATCCTGCACGACACCCCTGATTTCAAGGCCCGTATCGGTTCCCCGGATGCCGTGGTCATCTTCACCAAGCAGATTTCCCATGAGGCCAGGCGCAAGGCCCTTGAGCACGCCAGGTCGCAGAACATACAGGTGCACATGCTCCATTCCTGCAGCGTGTCCTCCCTGTGCAGGTGTTTCAGGGACAGCTAGGCCGCGCACGAGAAAGCCGTCGGCCGTCTGCCGGCCAAAGCGTCACATTTTTTTCCAAAAAGGCTGCACCCTGCATGCCAGCCATTCCCGAAGCCTGCCCCTTGATGGAGCTGCCTGTGACTGCCTCTGCACAAGGCAGGCTCCAGGCTTCGGGAAGAGCAGGCAGGGGTTCCCCATGCAGCCTGACTTCCCTGCAGCCATTGTCCCTCTTGCGAAGCAGGAAGGAAGAGCCCGCATGCCCCTTGGATTCTTCCTCCTGCTTCCTTTTTTTCTGCCCGCCGGTCTGCCTCTATGCCGGCCTGCCTGGCCTGCTTGAGACCAGGGCATCAGCCCCTCTCCTCCCTTCCTTAATATATGGTGCAGTCCTGCCAGACCGCTTCCTGCAGCAGAGAAAACGCGCAGCAAAAAAGGGCCCTGTCCTTCGTGCCGAAACACGATGAGGACAGGGCCCTCCTGATTTGCATGAAGCGAATGTGCGGGCAAGCCGGCCTGTGGCACGCTGCCTTGTTTTGCTGGGCAGCCGACCGTCAGGGCAAGGGGGGCTTTACGCCAGGCCCCTGACCTTATGCCCGCTTCGGGCTAGACATTGAAGAGGAAGTGCATGACATCGCCGTCCTGCACCACGTATTCCTTGCCTTCCACGCGCAGCACACCGGCAGCCCTGCAGGCGGCCTCGCTCTCGTGGCCCATGTAGTCGTCATAGGAGATGACTTCGGCCCGGATGAAGCCCTTTTCAAAGTCCGTATGAATGACGCCTGCCGCCTTGGGCGCCTTCCAGCCCTTGTGAATGGTCCAGGCACGCACTTCGTCGGGGCCGGCCGTAAAGTAGCTGATAAGGCCCAGGGTGGCGTAGCCCGCACGGATCACGTTTTCAAGGCCGCTCACCTCGATGCCGTAGGAGGCGAGCATCTCCTTCTGCTCGGCCTCGTCCAGGCCCTGCAGCTCTTCCTCGAGCTTGGCGCAGATGATGGCAAAGCCGGAGGCATGCTCCTTTGCGTAGGCGGCCACGGCCTCGGTCATGGCATTGCCGCCCAGGCCGTCCTCTTCCACGTTGGCGCAGTAGATCACGGGCTTGGCCGTGAGCAGGCCCATTTCCCGCCACAGCTGGGCTGCCTGATCGTCGTCCTCGGGAAGGCTGAAGGCAGAGGCAGGCTGGCCATCGTTGAGATGGGCCACGAGCTTTTCGCAGAGCTCGGCCAGGGCGCGCATGTCCTTGCTCGTGCGTGCCAGTTTCTGCAGCTTTTCCAGACGCCGGCCGGCTGTCTCCAGGTCTGCCAGCAGGAGCTCGGTCTCTATGGTGCTGATGTCGCGCAGGGGATCGATGCTGCCGTCCACATGGGTGATGTTCTCGTCCTCGAAGCAGCGCACGACTTCCACAATGGCCGCGCACTCGCGGATGTTGCCCAGGAACTGGTTGCCCAGGCCCTCGCCCTTGCTCGCGCCCTTCACAAGACCGGCAATGTCGATGAAGTCCACGCTGGCATAGATGGTCTTTTTCGGATGCGCCTTGGCTGTGAGAGCATCGACCCGGCTGTCCGGCACTGCAACGGTGGCCTTGTTGGGTTCAATGGTGCAGAACGGATAGTTGGCTGCCTGGGCATTTTGTGCCTTGGTCAGGGCATTGAAGAGAGTGGACTTGCCTACATTGGGCAGGCCGACAATACCGATACTCAGAGCCATGTATGCCTCCAGTACACGCTCCGCGTCCGGGCGGGCGTGCAGGGAAAGGATTGCAGAAGAAAAACAGGAAAAAAGACAGGCAGGAAAAGCGCTTGGCCAGGGAAACACCCGGGGATGCGCCCCTCGGGCGCGGGCCCCTCTATACCCTCTGTCCGGCAGTCTGGCAAGAAGCGGAACTCTGGCACAAAAAAGGGCGCGAGGCCGGCCCCGGGAACAGGCAGGACAGGAAGGCAGGCCGACAGCCCTGCAGTCCGGCAGTCCGGCGAACGCCCGGGCAGACCGGCAGGCAGGCAGGGCTAGTGCGCGCCCTTCGTCTCGTCCTCGCGGACAAAGTAGTAGGTCTCGCCCTCGCGTTCCTCGCACTCGAACAGACCGTCCGCCAGCAGGGCGTCCACCACGGGGGCCACGCCAGCCTGTTCCACGTCCAGGCCTGCGGCTATGCCCTGCACCGTGCTCGGATGGCAGCGCACAAGCTCGAGCACCTCGTCCCTGCCGGGCACGCGGCTGCTTGCCTCGTGAGCGGACGTTTTGGGGAAGGAGGCAATGATTTCGCAGGGCCAGGGCGTGTCCCTCTGAATCTCGTCGGCCACGCGCTGCAGGGCCTCCCTGTCCAGGGGGGCGATATCCCTGTCTGCCGGGGGCCTGGTCGCGGTATTGAGCTGCACCCTGTCCACCCGGGCAAGCCTGCGCAGCACGCCCTTGAGGGCTTCCAGATCGTCCCGGCTGTCGTTGACGCCCCTGCACAGGAGGATCTCGAGCCAGATTTGGCCTGTGTACTCCGCACAGAAGGTGGCAAGGCCTTCCAGAATCTGCTGCAGGTCCAGGCCTGCGGCCAGGCGGTTCACCTGTTCGGCCGTGCGGGGCAGGGCGGCGTCCAGGGACGGACTCACAATGTCGGCCAGGGCAAGATCCGCACGCACCTCGGGCATCCACAGGAGGGAGGCATTGGTGAACACGGCCACGGGCACGGAGGTCATCTCCTTAATGCCGGCAATGCAGCGGCCAAGGCCGCTGTTCAGGGTGGGCTCGCCGGATCCGGCAAAGCTGATGATGTCCGGGGTGTCCCTTTGCAGATGCTCCTTCAGCTCGGAGAGCACCAGGTCCACGGGCACGTATTCCCGGCGCTCGCAGGTGTGACAGGTGGTGTGGCCAAGCTGGCAGTAGGTACAGTCATAGGTACAGGTCTTGAAGGGAATGACATCTATCCCTAAGGATCGACCCAGCCTGCGGGACGGGACAGGACCATAGACGTGATGACTTTGCATGAGCATTCCTCCGGGGCAGCGGGGTCTGGACGGCCCCTGCGCCGCAGTCTTTTTTCCCCATTGGCGAGAGATCGTCAAGGGCCGGCCCTGGAGCCAGGTTCTGGGAGGAGTTCTGGCCGGGGGGCAGGCCTTGTTTCCACCAAACCCCGTTTTCCTGCAGGCAAGCCCGTTTGCATGAACTGGGCCTGCTGCAAAAAAGCCCCTCCGAAGAGGGGCCGAAGCAATCAGGACAATCTGTTCAGGAGGAGGCCAGCGAGGACGCCAGCGAGGACGCCGACTCCCATGACGCCAAACACCGCAAAGGTGAAAACGATCCCAATGCTCACAACAAGGACTCCTCAAGAGCTGGTGCGCAGCTTGCGGGCAGCACGACTGCGCCAGCCATTCTCCCCCAGGGGGTGATCCCGGAAAAGCTCAGCCAGTCTCCTGCCTGCCGTGATCAGGTGGACGGAACAGCGACAGGAATGGAATGAAACGTGATGGCTCCTTCAGGAACAAACCCTGTTTCCTGAAGAGCACGTGCAGTTGCAAACGGTCAGGCGCGTTTGTGCGTTTGGGAACTATTTCTTCCAGTTGAAGGTGAAGACCTGCTCGGTTTCGGGATGCAGGCTCAGGTGCACGGGGCAGGTATGGGCGCAGCGCTCAAGGGAGGCCTTCTGCTTGTCCGTGTACTCGCGATCGGGCATGTCGAAGATGATCTCGATCTTGCCGATGCGGCGGGGATTGGCGCTCATTTTCTTGGTGATGGTGATTTCGGTGCCGGTAATGTCCACATCATGCTGCTGGGCATAGATGCCCATGATGGTCATGCAGCAGGTGGCCAGGGCCGTGCAGCAGAGATCCGTGGGCGAAAAGGCCTCGCCCTTGCCGTGGTTGTCCACGGGAGCGTCGGTGATGATGGTCGTGCCGCTGGCAATGTGGGTGCATTCGACACGCAGGCCGCCAAGATATGTGGCTTTCATGTTCGCCATGATCAATCTCCTTGAAAAAACGCGTATGCGGCAGGCCGGGCACACCCCCAGGGCGCACATCCTGCCGGCAGGGTCTGGAACAACAGGAAACACAAGGAAGAATTTCCGGGAACTCCGGGAAAACTCTATCTGCAGAGCCAGCCGGGGTCAACTGTCTACGGTCGACAAATCGGATTCCGAGCCAGTATCCGGCACAGGTTCTATTCGGTGGGGAAATGGGTCTTCTTCTTGCCGGACTTGCCCGAGGTCGCAGGCTGGCAGAACTGGGCAAGACGCTCTGCGGATTCTGCATAGTGCTCGCGGAAGGCGGCGCGGATGGTGGCCTCGTCCCTGGTCTGCAGGGCCAGGAAGAGGCGGTTGTGCCGGTCAAGGAGCTCTTCCGGGGTATAGATGGTACGCCACTCCTGGTAGAGCAGATACTTGGAGATGACCCGGCTGAAGCGCGAGGCCAGGGATCGCAGCAGGGGATTTTCCGAAAGGCTCAGGATGGTCTTGTGAAACTGCGTGCCAAGGTCGGCATGTTCCTCGTAGGCGCCGCCTGCCTGAATAGCCGCTCGCATCTGGCCGATGATGGCTTCCAGGCGCTTGTGCACCTCCTTTGGCAGGCCGTGCACGGCCTGGACGGCCGCTTCGCCTTCGAGCAGGGCGCTGAGCTCGTAGTTGTTGCGGATGGTCTCGGGCGTGAGGAGGGTGACGCACTTGCCGCGTCTCGGGTGGGACATGAGCAGTCCCTCGGCCTCAAGATGGTGCAGGGCCTCGCGCACCGGAGCACGGCTGATGCCGCATTCCTCGGCCAGCTGTGCCTCGCCAATGGGGTCTCCGGGTCTGAGCCTGCCGTTGCGTATGCGCTGCATGAGGAGCTGCGCGACCTTTGAGCTGTATTTTTCTTTACTGAAGGGTTCCACAGGGCCTCCATGCCCGTGCCGGAACGGCGGATCAGGGGCACAGTCCCAAAAGGATTGACAAAAGGGCGGCCAGGTCGCATGTGCGTCCCGAGCCTTGAAAAGTTCAGGACCCTGTGTCCGGGACCTGGAAAAAAACAAAAGAAGAGCGGTCGCAAATCTATCCCAGTGCCGGAAAACTGTCAAAAAGTGCCCTGTTTCCCTTATGCTCCCTCGCTGACCAGGTCGGCAGCAACGGGTCGGACAAGCTGCAGGCTTTCCTGAGGGATGGCGGCCACAACGCCCCGCTGGCCGGCATTGATATAGAGGATGGGCAGGGTTGTCAGGGTCTCCTGCATGAAGACGGGCAGGTTTGTCTTCAGGCCGAAGGGACAGATGCCGCCAGGCCTGTAGCCTGTGAGGGCAAGGGCGGTCTCGGGAGAGGAGGGCATGAGCCGTTTTATCCCTGCAGCCCGCTGCAGCTTGTGCATGGAGACGCGTTTGTCCCCGTGCATGAGCACCATGACAGCCTGAAGCTCTGCCCCCTGTTTACCGTTGTCAAAGACCAGGCTCTTCACGATGCAGTGCTCGTCAATGCCGAGCTTTGCGGCCGCATCCCTGGTGCCGCCGTGCAGGAGGTAGTCGTAGGAAAAAAAGGGCACATCAAAGCCGGCACGGCGCAGAATTTCCAGGGCCGGGGCTTGGTCAGGACAGGTACTGGACACGGGCGTCATGGGGCGTTCCTCTCCTTCGTGTCACCGAGGTGCTTTCCTGCCGGACAGGGGAACAGCCTGGTGCCGCATTTATTTTTTTGATTTCAAGGAGTTGTCGTATTTTCTGGCATTTTTGTTGACAGAAATCTGTCGACAAAGATTGACAAGGTAGTGCTTTCTTCGCATACTGAAACCGGAAAAGCAAGTCCCCTTGTTTCCTTTTTGATCTGCACTTCAGGGACAGGGTTGTTCATGACATTGGGAATAAGTCCCCAATGCATGAAATATACCAGGAACAGATATTGCATAAGGTATGCCCTGGGCAGATCCCCCAACCACAGAGGAGTACATGGTTCGGCACTGACAAAGACAACCCGACAAACAGGAAGGAGTGCACCTATGCAGGCACGACAAATTGGACTGCAGTGCCGCTCTTGCGGCAGACTGGAAGAACACAACCTCAATGCCCTCGCGTGCGAGCAGTGCGGGGGACCGCTCCGCGTGCTCTTCGACGCGGACGATCTGAAAAAGGTCCTGTCCGGTCCGAGGCTCATGGCCGATGCCTGGACGCTGATGGAGCAGTGGCACGCCATCCTGCCGGTGACGGATCAGAGCCTGATTGCCAGGGTGAGTCTGGGCGAGCGGGAAACGCCGCTTCTGCCCTCCAACCGCTGTGGCGCCGAACTTGGCATCCAAAAGCTCTACTTCAAGATAGAGGAAGGACCGACCCTTTCTCTCAAGGACCGGGGCACGGCCCTGTGCGTGCTCAAGGCCCTGGAAGCGGGCTGCTCGACGGTCTGCGTGGCCTCGTCCGGCAACAACGCGGCCAGCGTTTCGGCCTACGGCTCCAGAGCCGGGCTCAGGGCCGTGGTCTTTGTGCAAAAGCAGGTTTCCGAGGCCAAGATCTTCAAGAGCCTGCTGCATGGCGGACGTGTCGTGCGCCTGGACGGCGACATGGCCGCTGCCAGTGCCGTGTGCAACGAGATGGTGCGGCGCCACAACTGGTTCCAGTGCGGCGGCCCCAACCCCTACCGCATTGCGGGCAAGAGAACCTTTGCCTACGGCCTTGTGCAGCAGCTTGGCTGCGCGCCCGACACGGTACTCATCCCCTGCGGCGGCGGAGCTGGCATGGTGGCAGCCTATGATGCCTTCAGGGAACTGCTGGAGGCAGGCGTCATCGATCACATGCCGCGTCTTGTGGGCGTGCAGCTCACAGCCTGCGATCCCACGGCCCAGGCCTTCCATGCCGGCAGGGACGAGGTTGTGCCCGTGAAGAAGTCGCCCTCGCTCTCCGATGCCATCATGAACAACAATCCCTACTGGGGCCGCGTGTGCGTCGAGGCGGCACGTGCCACAAAGGGTACCATGATTTCCGTGACGGACGAGGAATTTGTGCAGGCCATACGGCGTCTTGGCAGCAGGGAAGGGCTCTTCGCCGAGCCTGCGGGCGCCGTGACCACGGCAGCCCTGAAAAAGCTGCTGGATGTGCCGGGCTTTGCGGACCCGGGCATCACGGTGTGCAACATCACCGGCCATGGTCTCAATGCCCCGCACATAGCCGCAGACAGCAGGAACATTCCGCCAGTGACAGAAGCCAGCGCCGATGCCGTGGAGGCCTTCCTGGCCTCAGGTGAATAAGGAGCAGTCTTTCAGCTGGCAGATTTGCAAAACTACAGATTGTACAGGGGGGCTTATGAAGAGCTTTCGTATCCTGATGGTTGCCGTACTCTGCATGGTTACCATGGCGGCAAGCGCACTGGCCGCTGACTATCCCACCAAGCCCATTACCATCATGACCGCCTTCAACCCCGGTGGTGGCAGTGACGTGAGCCACCGTCTGCTGGAAAAGTATGCCAGGGGCATTTTCGACGAACCCCTGGTCATCACCTACAAGCCTGGTGCCGGTGGTGAAATCGGCTGGACAACCCTCGCCCTGAGCAAGCCGGACGGCTACACCGTGGGCGGCGTGGATCTGCCGCACATTGTGCTGCAGCCCATGCTGCGCAGAAAGGGCCAGCCCGGCTACAAGACAGAGGATCTGCTGCCGCTGTGCGGCCTTGTCTATGACGCCAACGTGGCCATGGTCCGTGCAGACAGCCAGTGGAAGACCCTGGCCGATCTCGTCGCCTACGCCAAGGCCAATCCCGGCAAGGTCCGCGTGGCCTCAGTGGGCAAGTTCTCCGGGGACCATCTCTTCCTCATGCAGATAGAGAAGGCCACGGGCGCAAAGTTTGCCCAGGTGCCCTATGCCGGCAGCGGCAAGGCCATTCCCGCCCTGGTGACCGGTGAAGTGGATGCCTACTTCGGCTCCGGCTCAAGCTTCCTGCGCATGGAGAACACAAGGGGCCTCGCCGTGGCAACGGAAGAGCGCTACGAACTGTGCCCCGATGTCCCCACCTTCAAGGAACAGGGATACAATATCATTTCCATGAAGTTCCGCGGTCTGGCAGTGCCAAGGAAGGTGCCTGCCAATGTTCTGAACTATCTGGAAAGCCACTTTGCCACCGTGTGCGGCAACAGGGAATACATGGATGCCGTGAAGAACAGCGGCCTCATGCCTGCCTTCAGTACGGGCAAGGAGTTTGCCGACATCATTGCCAGGGAAAAGAGTCAGGCCGAGCAGCTTCTGAAGGAATTCAATATTATCAACTAAATATGTGAAAGAGTGCCACCCCGGTCTTCTGAAAGCAGGCGTTTTCGGAAGACCGGGCAGACGGAAGAGACCTGCGACTGAAAAGACGAGGTGGCTATGCTTGATTTTGGTGTCATCCTTTCCAACCTGTCAGATCCGCTCACGCTCCTGCTGATGATGGGCAGTGCAAGCTTTGGCATCATCATGGGAGCCATTCCCGGACTTTCCGGAACACTGGGCATTGCCCTGCTTTTGCCCTTCACCTTCAGTGTGGAACCCCATCAGGCGCTGCTGATGCTGGGGTCCGTGTATTGCGGTTCCGAATACGGGGGCTCCATTCCGGCCATTCTGATCAACACGCCCGGCACGGCGGCGGCCCTGTGCACCACCTTTGACGGACACCCCATGGCTCTGCGTGGCGAGGCCCAGAAGGCGCTGCTGACTGCGCTGATTGCCTCCATCTTCGGCGGACTCTTCGGCGTTGCGGCGCTGCTCTTTCTGTCCGGCCCCCTTGCCGACGTGTCCATGAGCTTTGGCGCAGCCGAACAGTTCTGGCTCTGCGTCTTTGCCCTGACCATCATTGCCTCCCTGTCCTCGGGCAATATTCTCAAGGGCCTTCTGGGCGCGCTGCTTGGCCTGCTCCTCTCCTGTGTCGGCATGGATCCTGTCACAGGCATGCCGCGCTTCACCTTCAATACCATGGAGCTCATGGGCGGCATCAACGTTGTTCCGGCGCTCATAGGCCTCTTTGCCATTCCCCAGGCCCTGATGCTCCTGCGGGCTGCCGGTGCCACTTCGGCCATGGCGCCCTATGTGAAGATGCCCAATGTTGTCTGGAACACCCTGCGCGATTTTTGCAAGCGCATCTGGGTTGCCGGTGTCGGTGGTGTGGTCGGCGTCATCGTGGGCATCATGCCCGGTGCCGGCGGAAACATTGCCACCTTTGTGGCCTACAACGAGGCCAAGAGATTCTCGAAGCATCCCGAAAAGTTCGGCACAGGCATCATGGAAGGCATCATGGCGCCCGAGGTCTGCAACAATGCCGTCGTGGGCGGAGCCCAGATCCCCATGCTGACCCTGGGCATTCCCGGCAGCGCGCCGGCTGCGGTCATGCTGGGCGCCCTGATGACCCACGGACTCAAGCCAGGCTTCAATCTTTTTACCGAACAGGCCAACATTGTCTACACCTATTCCATAGGTCTCATCCTCTCCAACATCATGATCCTGTTCCTGGGCCTGTTCTTTGTGCGCGTCTTTGTGCAGGCGCTGAAGATCCCAGCCCACTATCTGCTGGTCTCCATCATGACCATGGGTGTTGTGGGCGCCTATTCCATCAATTCCTCGGCCATGGATGTCCTGTCCATGCTGGGCTGCGGCATCATTGGCTACGTCCTCATCAAGGGCAAGTTCGGCGTGGCCCCCATGGCCCTGGGTCTGATTCTGGGCTCAACCCTTGAAGAAGGCTTCAAGCTTTCCCTGCACCTCGGACAGGCGGAAGGGGATGTGGTCGGCTACTTCTTCTCCCGTCCGGCAAGCCTTGTCCTGATCGGCCTGACCCTGCTCTCCACGGGCTATTCTGTCTGGAAGGAGATCTCCGCAAGAAAGTCCGCAAAGGAGTGATGCGGGACAGGCAGGGGCGCAAGACCATTTCTCGCAATGCAACGCCAAAGGAGAAAAGCAATGCATGAACAAACCCTGGATTACGGCCTGGGCGCCGGACTGCTCGGGCTAGGAGCTCTTTTGTGGACGCAGCTGGAAGGACTGCCCATCGAGGGGACACTCTTTCCTGCTGCCCTGATCTGCTTTCTCGCGGTCTGCAGCCTGGCGCTCATTCTGAGGGCCTTCCTGCAGGGCAAGGGGGCTGTGGTCCATTTCTTTGGCGAAACGCCTGTGCGCCAGTGGTTCACGGCAGTCATTGTCTTTGCCATTCAGTGCATCATTGCCATGTATGTTTCCTTCCTGGTGGGCATGGCCCTTGGCATGACAACACTGCTCATCCTGCTTTCACCGCAGAGGACGGCCAGAAGCATAGTGTGCAACCTCCTCTTTGTCGGACTCTTCCTTGGCGCCATTGAATTTTTCTTCTCCAGCATGATGCACATCTATTTTCCCGAAACGCTTTTCTGACACGCAGACAGGCCTGTTCCTGGCTGCACCCCATCGTGACCGTCAGGGCCTTGAAAAAAAGGAGTGCGTATGGACTGCAGGAAACTCATGGAACGCTGCACGGCCACTGTTCCTGAAGTGCTGGCCTTTTCCAGGCAGCTTGTGAACATGGATTCAGGGACCGGGGACGTGGAAGGACTGCGCCGCAAGGCGGCCTTTCTGACTGATGCCCTGACCGGCATAGGGGCCCGGGTAGAGTGGCTTGAAGCAGCGCCTCCGCGGGAAGGCACCTGGAACCTTGCCGCGACCTTCAGGGGCACAGGGACGGCACGCATCCTCATCCTGACCCACTATGACACGGTCTTTCCGGCCGGCGAGGCCGCAAGGCGCCCCTTTCGCACAGAGGGCGACCGGGCCCTGGGGCCCGGAGTGGCCGACATGCAGACGTCCATAGCCATGCTGCTGGCCGGCCTGCCCGTGCTGCACACGGTCATGGACTGCCGCAACTACGAACGGATCACCGTGTTCTGCAATGCGGACGAGGAGACCGGTTCCTTTGGCAGCAGGGATCAGATCACGGCTCTGGCCAGAGAACACGACATCACCCTGAACATGGAACTGAGCGGCGCGGACGGCAACCTCATCACGGTGAGCGGCAGGGGCAATGCCAACGGGAAGTTGCGCGTCCGGGGCAGGGCCGCTCATTCGGCTGCCGAGCCTCCGGCCGGTGTGAACGCAGGCCTGGAGCTTGCCCATCAGCTTCTGCAGCTGCGGGGGCTCTCGGATCCCGTGCGGCGCACGGCCGTCAATGCCACCGTAGGCTCCTTTGGCAGCAAGACCAATGTCATCCCCGACACGGCCGAAGCCAATCTGAACATACGCGTGGCCGATGTGAGCGAATTTGCCCGGATCGAGGCCGAGATACGCCGCATCATTGCCAACAGGCTCTTTCCCGAGAGCGAGGTGCACTTCACCATGCAGATTGCCGTGCTCCCCTACGGCAACAATCCCGTCACGCTGGACCTTGCGGAAAAGGTGCGCCGCATTGCCCGCGAGGAGCTTGGCATGGAGCTCGGCTACCGCCACGCCATCGGCAGCAACGACACAAGCTTCAGCGCCCAGGTCTGCCCGTCCCTGGACGGCTTCGGACCGGGCTGCGTGGCCATGCACACGGTGGACGAGTACCTCCCCATCCCCACGGTTGCACCAAGACTCTACATCCTGCTGAGGACCCTTGAGGAGATCTGCAGGGGCTCCATGGTTCCCCTGGGCAGGACAAGGCAGGAAAAATCATGAAAACACAGGATGTTCTCTGCGGAGGTCTGCTTGTGGGCCTCAGTGTCGTGCTCTTTGCGCAGACCACGGGATCGACCGGACCGGTCTTTGCCGACGACATCGATCCCATGCAGTATCCCAGGGCCCTCATCATTCTGCTGGGCGTCATGGGAGCCCTGCTGGCCGGCAAGGGCCTTTTTGCCAGGGCCGAACGAACGGACATGCCCATCTTCACGCGGCACACCCTGGGCGTCATGGCCGTCCTGATCCTCTATGCCGCCTTCTTCATCACCCTGGGCTTCTTCATCACCAGCGTGCTGGCCTGCCTTGGCATTGCCCTCATCATGGGCTACCGCAGGCTGCCGCTCCTGACCGGAGCCTCCGTGCTCTCGGTCGTGCTCATCTGGCTCATGTACGTCTACATTCTGCGCATCCCCCTGCCTTCGGGCTCGCTCTTCTAAGAGGCAAGGAGACCTTTCATGGACATGATCATTGCTGCCTTTGTCGAAGTCCTGAGTCCCGTGGCCCTGTGCATGAACCTGATGGGCGTCATGATCGGCATGATTATTGGCGCCCTGCCGGGCCTTGGCTCTGTTGTCGCCATCTCCATCTGTCTGCCCTTTACCTTCGGCATGCAGCCCCTGCAGGCCATGGCCCTGCTGCTTGGCGTCTACTGCGGCTCCAACTGCGGCGGCAGCATAGCCGCCGTGCTCATCAATACGCCGGGCACGCCCCAGGCGGCAGCCACATCCATAGACGGCTATCCCATGGCCCGCATGGGCAAGGGGGGCGAAGCCATCGGCTGGGCCCTGGCCTCGTCCATCTTTGGCGGCCTGTTCTCCTGCGTGATCCTGGTCTTTGCCGCGCCCACGGTGGCTTCCTTTGCCCTGCATTTCGGCCCCCTGGAGACCTTCGGGCTCATCCTCATGGGACTGACCTGCATATCCAGCGTATCCGGAAAGAACCAGCTCAAGGGCCTTATTGCCGGCATCCTGGGCCTGCTGCTTGCCTGCGTGGGCATGTCGCCCTTTACCCCGGACGCACGCCTGACCTTCGGGCTCTATGCCCTGGACGGCGGCATGGACACCGTGGCCATCATTGTGGGCGTCTTTGCCATCTCGGAGGTCATTGATCGATCGGAGCGCATCTTTCACGAAAAGACCGGCAGCGTCCTGAGCATCAGGAGCCTGCGCATGCCTTCCCTTGGCATGTACAGGATACGCATGTGGAACCTCGTGAAATCCTCCATCATTGGCACCATCGTGGGCATCCTGCCCGGAACCGGAGCCACCACGGCGGCCTTTGTGGCCTATGGCGAAGCGCAGCGCTCAAGTCCCAGGCGCGACAAGTTCGGCACAGGCGAACCGGACAGCATCATAGCCGCCGAGTCGGCCAACAATGCCGTGACCGGCGGCGCCCTCGTGCCCTCCCTGGCCCTGGGCATACCCGGGGATCCGGTGACAGCCATTATGCTGGCCACCTTCATTCTGCACGGCATCACCCCGGGCGTGCGGCTCATGGTCGACAACCCCGGTGTGGTCTACGGCATCTTTGTGGCCCTGGCCGTGGCCAACGTCCTCATGTGGCCCTGCTGCCATGCGACAACAAAGATCTTCAACTACCTTCTGAAGACACCCGAACCCATTCTCATGGGGCTCATTGCCGTCTTGTGCGTGCTCGGATCCTACGGCGCACGCGGCAATGTGAACGATGTGGCGGTGACCGTGGGCGCCGGCGTCTTTGCCTACATGCTGCGCCGCTGCGGCTTCCCCATGCCGCCCATCGTCATAGGCCTTGTGCTCGGGCAGCAGTTCGAGATGAGCATAGGCCAGATGATCCTCTACAAGGGCGACATGCCCTGGCTGGACTACATCCTGAACTCGCCCATTGCCACCTGCCTGCTCATTGTCACGGCATTCATTGTCTGTGTTCCGATGATTCGAAGACTACTTGCAGCCAGAACAGGAGCGGCTGCCCGCCAGGGGCAGCAGGATTCCTGAGCCTGGCACGGAGGTGCACCTTATGCTGCGTCTTGGCACATTGTTCATTCTGGCCCTGGCTGTCCTTGTCGCCTGTGCGGGCACAGCGCAGGCGGCCTTTCCGGAACGGCCTATTACCATGATCGTTCCCTTTGGCGCCGGCGGGTCTAATGACCTTCCGGCCCGCGTGCTGGCCGGCATGATGGAAAAAAAGCTTGGCCAGCCCGTCATTGTGCAGAACGTGGTTGGTGCCGGCGGCACCCAGGGCACAACCCAGATTGCCCAGGCCAGGCCCGACGGCTACACCATAGGCTTTGATCCCACCGGAGCCCTCTGTCTGCAGCCGCACATGAAGAAGCTGCCCTATGGCGTGGACAGCTTCCAGTTCATTGGCATGGCCACCCAGCAGCCTGTGGTGCTCATGACCGGCAAGAACGCGCCCTGGAAGAACATCGAGGGAATGGTGGCCATGGTGCGCAAGAATCCCGGCAAGTACATTGTCGGCATTACCGGGCAGGGCAACATGAGCCATGTGCCGGTCATTGCCCTGGCAAAGCACTACAACCTCAAGTTCCGCTACGTGCCCTACCGCTCCACGCCCGAGGTCATGAAGGAAATTGCGGCAGGCCGTCTGCACTTCCATGCCGACATGCCCGTTGCCCTGGCCCAGTACGAGGTCTATGGCCTTGTGCAGTTCTCGGACAGGAAGGTGGCCAATCTGAACATGCCCAACTCCGCTGACATTGGCCTCAACAAGAACTTCATCATGTGGCAGGCCTGCATTGCGCCCAGGGGCATTCCCGCCGATGTGCTGAAGGTTCTTGTGGACACCATGCGTGAAGTGGTGAACAGCCCCGAATACGCCGAAGCCATTCAGCGGCTCTCCATGAATGTCTGGTGGATGGAACCGGACGAGGCCCAGGCCTTCTATGCAAAGGAATTTGTGTCTTACGGCGAGGCTCTGAAGGAAGCCCTGAAGAAGTAGACGGTTTCTGGATCTGAAGGCAGGTGAAGCCCGGTGCGCAATCGTCTGAGCGGTTGCGTCACCGGGCTTCCGTGTTCTGCTGCCCGGGGGATCCCTGGTGTACCGGATCACCGCTTGCTGCGGCCAGGCCCAGGCAGCGCTGTATGCAAATGGCGGAAGCGGGCCATCCGCAGGACGCAAGTGCACGGCTTCTGCTCGGGTCTGCTGTGCCCGTGCCCGTACCCGGTTCATGAAGCCTCGCGCCCGGGCAGGATGGACAGGGTGATGATCTGTCCTGTGGCCGTGGCGTAGCGCACGAGCGAGCGCAGGGAAACGTGCCCGGACTACATCCTGGCAACGGCAGACAGGGAGACTCCCATTGTCTTCGCCACATCTTCCTGTGTCATGCCGGCCTTGGCGCGAGCGCCAATCAGGGCCTGGGCAATGCGAAATTCCTGCTCCTGGGCTTCCCAGGTTGCGCGGTATTCAGGATCGTTTTGCATCTGCTCTTCATGATAGTCTGAAACGTGTCTGCCCATTGCAGCACATTCTTATGTCCCTATGTCCCTGAGAACGCATCTGCAGATTCATCAGCAGACGTCTCCAGGGATGTTTTGGGGAAACGGGCCGGTACCGGCAGCCGGGCCTTTCTGTCACGTCCTGCCTTGCGGGGATCAGCCCCATTGCCGCTGAAAATGCCTGAATTTCGCCCTGTGCCGGCCTTCTGCTTCACCTGAAGCAGAAGGCCCTGGAAAAAAAGGCAGGATTGAGCCATGCACGAGGACGAGCCCAGGGCAACTGTCCCAAGGATCGGGAAGGCCTCGTGGTGGAGGTGTCCCATGCACGGACGGGATTTCATCATCAGGGCCGGAGCAGCCGGACTCGGCGCTGCCCTTGCTGGCAGAGAGACGATCTGCGCCGGCGAACCAGCAGCCTCATCAAAAGCTGCCGCTGCCGCACAGGCACTCAGAGGAGAAAAAGTCATGAAGCACAAGGTTGTCGTCACGGTTCTCGACAAGAAGGTCTTTCCCGAACTGCAAAGGCAGTACTGCGCCGATCCCGATGCCGGTCCCTGTCCCTGCTACAATGTGGGCGATACCTTTGTTTTTGAACGCGGCAATGGCAGGGACGATTACTGGCACATGGGCCTGAACACCCTCACGAAGACAACGGCCGATCCAAAGACCGTTGCCGGAGGCCCGGCCCAGCCCTTCTGCTCCGAAGCCTGGGACGCTGTCTCCCGCTACATCTATGCCGGCCTGCAGGGCGGGTCCATCATGCGCGGCTGGATGAAGAAGGAAAACGAGATGATCACCTGCTGCAACGACGGCACACGGCCCGTGATCTTCAAAATCGAGCGCATCGACGAGGAAGAATAGTCAGGGAAAGACATCTCAAGACAGGTCCGGAAAAGACGATTCCGGAGAGGCCCGGCTTCCGGCACTGCGAAGGCAGGCAAAAGGGGCGTCAGGCGTCTCGCGCAGTCCGAATCTGTGCCTGTTCCTGGCGCAGCGTAAGGAGACGGCGAGGGGCATGCCTCAGGAGCTTCGTTCCTCGTCCGTGCACAGCTGCGCCAGGGCGGGCACATCGCTGATCGTGATTCGGGCCCGTGTGGTCGAAAGAATGCCCTGCCCGCGCAGCCAGGTCAGTTCCCTTGTGATCTGTACCCGGCTCATGCCAAGGATGTCGGCAAGATCTTCCTGCGTCATTTCGATGATGGGACCAGAGTTGGCGGGCTGATGCATGGTGAGCAGATACCTTTCGGGAACCTTGAGGCCGGTACCCTGCATGTCGAAGAGGCTTTGCATGCACCTGAGTAACAATGCGTCTTCATCACGGGAGGCAGTCTTGCTCCGAGTAGTCTTCCTGCTTGTAGTCATGTAAGGCTCCTTGTGCATTCTGTTCTTTGAGGATAACTAGCTTGCGGTGTGAACTATCACAGGCTGTGTTTCATTCAAACTCCTACCTGTGGTCAGTGCCCCGCCCCATTCCCTCAGGAGAGGGGCACTCCTACCTCTTCAACTTCAATTTACACATAGAATCTTACACTCCCGTCTGAAGAATTCGAAGACTATAAAGGAAACACAATGGCTTTTCTACTATACGACCGGGGCACGCTGCAGGTAGTCAGTCCTTACCCACAAATATCCCCGAAGAGCCAAAGAAATTCGTTCTATATGGTGAAGCAAGCCTAAACATTTTTTGAAATATACAATACTTCTAATTGGTTATTTTTTTACTATTAGGGTAAAGCCAAGGGAGACCCCATGGAAATATTTGGCGAGTACAAGAAACAGAGTGAACCTGATCAGGCAAAAAAAGCTGAGAATTGGGGCGTGGCCATTGGCCTGCAGCAGGTGGATGATCTGACTCCATCCAGATATTTGCTGGATATCGCCAGGGAAAACATTGAAAACACACTGTCCATAGACGAAGCAAACGAAAAAATAACAAAGTATTACCAGGAAAGGCCCATTCGTAGCCGTCGGGAGTGTTCCGAAAAGGAAGCCGACATAGTCTCTGCCCGTATTGCCAAACTGCTCAGTACGGAAGCCTTTTCATTTCGCCCGGTCGAGTTGCTGGCGATTCATGGATTCCTGTTTGCCGGTTTGCTCGACGGGAGCCTGACAGGCAAGGTTCGCACCTATGACATCAAAAAAAGCGAGCCTGTCCTCAATGGCGAAAGCGTCATCTATGGGCGTGCCGACAGTATCATGGCTACCCTGGAGTATGACTTTGAACAGGAAAAGCGCTGCAACTATGCTCGTCTGTCACAACAGGGCAAGGCGGAGCAAATTGCCAGGTTCATTTCCGGGATCTGGCAAATTCATCCCTTTGCCGAAGGGAATACCAGGACGGTAGCCGTCTTTGCGATCAGGTATCTGAACACTCTTGGCTTTAGAGTTAACAACGACCTGTTTGAAAAGCATGCAAAGTATTTTCGCAATGCTCTGGTTCGTGCCAATTATCAAAATTATACAAATAATATTCCTAATACAATTGAATACTTGAATAAATTTTTTGGCAACCTTCTTCTGGGCGAAAACAACAGGCTCGACAACCAAGAGATGCAGATCGACAATCAGGATATGCAAAAGCAGGATATGCCGAGGGAAGCTTTGCACCAGAATGTGCCCGGCGCATAGTCCCTGCCAGCGGGTGCAGAGCAGCAGGAACGCCAGTCCGGCGGCCTGTCCCCGAAGACAAGTGTCTTGCGACAATGAGCTGATGTGTTGAAGCTCCCCCGTCTTACGACGGGGGATTCTCTCCCAGAACGAGAAAATGGCTTTCTGCAGAACCTTTCGGCCAGCAGCTGTCACCATCTCGGATCCTTGTACTTTCTGTGGGCTTGAGGTGGAGCA
>DXHV01000017.1 GCA_019113165.1 Candidatus Desulfovibrio intestinipullorum | reverse complement strand
CAGAAAGTACAAGGATCCGAGATGGTGACAGCTGCTGGCCGAAAGGTTCTGCAGAAAGCCATTTTCTCGTTCTGGGAGAGAATCCCCCGTCGTAAGACGGGGGAGCTTCAAAGCGAAGAATTTCTTGCCAGAAAGAGGGAGAAGCATGACACAAAAGACCGTCCCCAAGCTCATCCCCTGGCTCATCCTCAAAAGTCGTGATCTGCATCATCGCCAGAGATTCTGTTCCGGTGTACCTCCGAACGAAACCGGTTTCGTACCTCTTATGGCAAGGAGGCAGCATGAGGGCTTTTGTGCGGACAGTGCTGCTGCATGTCTTTCCGGGCATTCATGCAGCAGCAGACATCGGCATCCTGCTTCGGATCTGGGTGGGCAGTACCCTGACCGTGGGTGCCATCGCCCTGCTCGACAAGTATCTCGGCAGCTCCACAGGACTGCCGCTCATCATGGGGCCATTCGGGGCCTCGGCCGTCCTGTGCTTTGCCACGCCGCAGAGTCCCTTTGCGCGGCCCCGTTCCATCCTGGGCGGCCACGTCCTCTCGGCTCTGGCTGGTGTCTTCTGTGCGAACTGCTTCAGTACCTCCCTTGTCCTCGCCGCAGGATGCGCCGTGGGGACGGCCATCGTCCTCATGCTGATCACCGGCACACTGCACCCGCCGGGCGGCGCCACAGCCCTGATTGCCGTCACCGGAGGCCCGGCCATAGCCCAGCTGGGCTATCTCTATGTCCTTATGCCCTGCCTGACAGGCTCCCTGCTCCTTGTGGCTGTCTCGGCCTTCATCAAGACATGCGACCGCACGTGCCGGCTGGCAGGGGCCTGTGCCGTCCGCGACAGGACAGTCCTGCTCCGGCCCCGCCTGAGGCGGCGCCTCCACATCCTGTCCAGGTTGCACAAGGACTAGTGTTTAATTTTATTAGTCCACATACTGCTATCGATTGAAAATCACTGTATTTTCAGACGCATGTAGCATGATGGATTTTTGTAATTAGACACTAGCCTGGGCCTGGCTCCGCGCTCCGGGGACGGTTTCCATGGACGGTCTCCGGGGACGGTCCCATTCCTTTCCCCGCAGACGCAGGGAGCTTTCCAGCAGGCCGGCAGGGAGCAGCGCACCATGCCATCATGGCGCCATGGAGCACCATGCGCTGCTCGCGGCTGGTGCCGTTTCTAGTCCAGCACGACAGCCTTCTCCAGCAGTTCTCCGTCCCGCCAGACCGTGAGCAGATTTTCCTCGCCCATGTGCACCAGGGGCGTGATGGCGTCGGCGGCATTGCCATTGATGGTCACAATCACATCCCCTGGCTTCAGCCCGGCCTCCTCGGCCTTGCTCCCCTTGAGGACCGTCA
This sequence comes from Candidatus Desulfovibrio intestinipullorum, assembly GCA_019113165.1. GTDB lineage: Bacteria > Desulfobacterota > Desulfovibrionia > Desulfovibrionales > Desulfovibrionaceae > Desulfovibrio > Desulfovibrio intestinipullorum. The sequence continues at coordinate 31,502 of DXHV01000017.1, read as the reverse complement.
CCAGGCGCACGCCCTTGCCCGTTTCGGACTGCCGCAGCCAGGCGGCATCCGGCGCAGCCGTGTACACGCCAAGGGGCCCGCCCAGCTCCCTGGTATCAAAGCGGGCAAAGAAGACGGCATGATAGCTGTACAGGCCCCGGGCAGGCTCCGTCTGCTGCCCGGCCTCCTCCTGCTCCGCAGCCTTCTGTTCCGCAGGGCCCTGTTCCCTGTCCTGTTCAGGGCCCGGCTCGGCCGTGGCCGTCTCGCCGGGCCTGGTCGGATCCTCGGGCTCCAGGGGCAGGGCACGCCACAGGACACGGGACGCGCCCACCTTGCGGGCCCGGGCCTTCAGCCCGTCTTCCATAGCCTCTGCGGCCTCGCCGGCCATGCCCGGCCCGGACCAGGTCAGGGTGCCCACCGGGCAATAGCCCCGGGCAAACAGCCGCTCATAGGCCTGCCCCTGCGCTTCCTTGTCGAGCCCTTCCACGAGCACGGTGCGCTCGCCCAGATAGCCTGGCTCCCTGCGCACGTCCTCAAGGCTCTTGCCCTCGTAGTGCCCGGCAGAGGACGAGTGCAGGCCGGCCGGCGCACAGCCCCCAAAAAGCAGGGCACAGACCGGCAGCATCAGCAGGGCGCGCCAGCCCTTCCCGGCCTGCCTGTCTTGCCCGACCGTTCCAGCCCGTCCGTCCCTATTGGCTCCTTTGGCACCCTCGGCTCGTTCGGGCCGCCACTTCCTTCCGTCGCACGTGATTTCCTTCCTGCTGGTCTCGTCCATTCTCCCGGCTCCATGGGTCATATGAAGTAGCTTGTGGCAGCGATCATTTCTTTCCGCACGGACAAGATATACCCTCTTTTTGTCCGCACGTCTTCCCCTGTCTGCCCGTTGTGCGACCAGGCAGTGCCCGCCTGCCGGACGCGAAAGGCGCCCCTGACGCCCCTGACGCCCCTGACGTGTAGACGTGAAAGGCGCGTGACAGGCGCAGCCTGCGGGCAGCGCCACCATGTTTCATTCAGGCAACATTTTTGAAAAAAAGGCTCCCATGTCCATGTCCCAGCCGCCTCAGCCTCCCCAGCTCAATGCCTCCGATCCCCTGCCCCCTGTGCCAGGCGCAGGGAACAGTGCCCAGAATGCCTCCGATGGCCAGACAGCCCCCGGACCGCAGGCCGGGCGTGCGGCCCGTGCTGTTCCCATCCTGCTGAACCTGTGCCTTGTGCTCTTTGCCGCCCACTGCTACCGGGCCGGGTACACGGGCCTTGCGGCCGCATCCCTCCTCTGGGGCTGTGCCATCCTGTCCAGGTCCGCATGGATGCAGCCTGTGTCCGTCCTTGTGCTGCTGGGGCTGTCTGCCGAATGGTTTGTAACCTGCGGCCGGATCCTGCAGATCCGCCTGCTCATGGACGAGCCCTGGCTGCGGCTGGTGATCATATTGTGCGCCGTGGCAGGCCTGAACCAGCTGGCCGCCCTGCTTGTCCTGCGTGCGGGCCCTGGCTGGTTCAACAAACGATACGCCCTTCGCCACAGGCAGCTGGCCGCCTTCGGGCTGGCCCTGCTGCTCCTGCTCCCTGTCCTTGTCCGGGCATCCCATCTGCTCCTCTTTGAGCGCCTTGTGCCGGGCACAGGAGCACTGCAGGTCCTGCTGGCCGCCCTGTGGGCGGCCCTGGTCTGCGGCTGGCTCAGCGACCGGAAGCGTGCCCATGCACGGCGCCTCCTGGTCTGGCGGCTCTTTTCCGTGGTCTTCTTCGGCCAGTTTCTGCTCTCTGCCGCAGGATACACCCTCTTCTCGCTGACAGGCTCCCTGCACATTCCTGTGCCTGGCGTCATTGTGGGCGGGGCTCTGTACAGGGACGAGCCAGGCTTCATGCTCCTGCTCTTTCTGGCAACCGTCGTGCTCGCAGGCCCTGCCTGGTGCAGCCACCTCTGCTACCTTGGCTCCTGGGATGCGGCCGCGGCAGACAGCCAAAAGGCACACAGGCACAGGCACAGGCACAGGCTGCAGCACCTGCGGGAGCGCCATCCGCTGGCCCTGCACCCCCTGTTCTTCCGGCTGATCATGCTGGGCCTCACCGTCCTCTGTGCCCTGCTGCTCAAGGCTCTTGGCGCTCCGCTGCCCCTGGTCCTGGGGCTGGGGGTTGCCTTAGGGCTGCTCCTGCTCCCTGCAGCCCTCCTGTTCTCCCGCCGCTACGGCCAGGCCGGCTACTGCACCCTTGTCTGCCCCCTGGGCCTCCTGGCCTGCCTGGCAGGCCGGCTCTCGCCCTGGCGCCTTGCCATAGACAGGAAGGCCTGCACACAGTGCGGCACCTGCACGCGGGTGTGCCGCTACGCCGCCCTGACCGGGCAGACGGTGCGCCAGGGCGCTCCTGGACTCTCCTGCGTCCTGTGCCGGGACTGCCTGCAGGCCTGCCCCCATCAGGCCATTGCCCTCACCCTGGCAGGAAGGCAGGGGAAGACCGGGGCCCGGACGAAGGCTGTGGACGGCGCGTTCGTGAGCCTGGTCTCGGCCCTGCACGCGGTCTTTCTCTTTCTGGCCATGGTCTGAGCAGTATGGGCACGGAGGCCCCCGGACACTGACGGGCTCTGACGGACACGGGCTGACACGGGCTGACACGGGCTGCCGGCTGACGCACAAGAAGCGCGCCCACGCCCCCGGGCCCCGGGCCTTCTGGGCCTCCTGGGCCTCGGCCTGGCGCGCCCACGGGATCTCCTGCCTTGCGGGCCTCTTGTCTTGCGGGCCTGGAGGACATACCCTGACGGACAGACTGTTTTCGGCACAGTCGGGGAACAGCCCCTGACCTGCGTGTCTGCGCACACACCCGGAGGAAAGCCTTATGTACATCCGCAAAACCAGAGAAGAGGACCTGCCAAGGGTCCTTGCCATCTACGCCGAGGCACGACGCTTCATGGCAGCCCACGGCAACCCGAACCAGTGGGGGCCGACCGGCTGGCCGCCGGAGGCGCTCATCCGCCAGGACACAGCCTGCGGCAAGGGCCACGTCTGCGTGGACAAGGAGGAGGTGGTGGGCACCTTCTTCTATGACCAGGGTCGCGACATCGAGCCGGCCTACCGCATCATCCACGAGGGCAGCTGGAGCCCGGACGAAGAGTACGGTGTTGTGCACAGGCTGGCCACGGACGGCTCGCACAAGGGGATCGGATCCTTCTGCCTTGCCTGGGCCCTTGAGCAGTGCGGGTACCTCAGGATAGATACCCACCCGGACAACAAAATCATGCAGGCGCTCCTGCACAAGCTGGGCTTTGTGCAGCGCGGCATCATCCACGTGGAAGAGGACAACTATCCCCGTCTGGCCTACGAGGGACGGCTCGAAGGCGGCTTGTAAGGACGGCTTGAACAAAATCTGCCTGACAAGCGCTTCTCCCTGTGCCCCTGCCCGCCATGGGGCCTCCCCGATTGTCCAATCTGCCAATTCTGCCAATATGCCCAACTATGGAGGATACAACTATGACGCTCGAAAAGCTCGAAAAAAATCCCGTTCTTGAGGCCATGGCCACGCGGCGCAGCATCCGCCGCTACAAGCCCGACATGGTGCCGGCCGACCTTGTGAACACGGTCATGGAGGCCGGCCTCTATGCCGCAAGCGGCCGGGGCAGCCAGGGCACCATCATCCTTGCCGTGACGGACAAGGTCCTGCGTGACCGCCTCTCTGCCCTGAACTGCCGCATAGGCGGCTGGAAGGACGACTTTGATCCCTTCTACGGCGCGCCGGTGGTGCTTATTGTGCTGGCCGACAAGAGCCGCCCCACGGCCCTCTATGACGGCAGCCTTGTCATGGGCAACCTCATGCTCGCAGCCCATGCCCTGGGCCTTGGCAGCTGCTGGATCCACAGGGCAAAGGAAGAGTTCGAGGGCGAGGAAGGAAAGGCCCTGCTCGCCAGCCTGGGCATAGAGGGCGACTACGAGGGCATAGGCCACTGCATCCTGGGCTACGCGGACGGCGATGTGCCCGCTGCAGCTCCGAGAAAGGAAGGACGCCTCTTCCACATCGACTAAGACAGACGGCCGGCAAAAACGGCCTGAAAAAAGGCTGCTTCCCTCTTCGGCCCCGGGAGTCGGGGGGGAAGGGAAGCAGCCTTTTTTTGTATTGAGCAGTCGAGCAGTCGTGCCTGCTGTTACGCAGGGCCCTGTGGGGGAACAGGGCATCAGTAGACCATGAAATAGAAGACCAGGGGAGCCAGAATAAGGCGGTAGATGGCAAAGGGCACCAGGGACACATGGCCCACCAGGGCAATGAAGGCCTTGACGGCGATGATGGCGGCGATGAAGGAGCCCACAAAGCCCACGGCCAGCATGGGAATGTCGCCTGCCGTGAAAAGGTGGATGCTCTTGAGCATGTCATAGCCTGTGGCAGCCACCATGATGGGCACTGCGGCCACAAAGGAATATTCTGCAGCCAGAGGCCTGGTGGCGCCCAAGATCATGCCGCCCATAATGGTCGAGGCCGAACGGGAGAAGCCGGGCCACAGGGACAGGCACTGAAAGCAGCCTATGCCAAAGGCCAGCCTGGGCGTGAGCTCGTCGAGGCTTGTGCTGGTGGGATGAAAATCCCTGCGCTCCACCACAATCATCATGATGGCGCCCACGATGAGGGCTACGGCCACCGTGGCCGGGGTAAAGAGGTGGGCCTTGATGAAGTCGTGCAGCAAAAGGCCCATGATGCAGGCAGGAATGCAGGTGAGGATCAGGAGCCATATGCCCCTGAGCCCGGAAAAGGGCCTGTCTGCCCTGGGCCTGAGCAGGCCCCAGAAGCGCTCCCAGTAAAGCACCACCACAGCCAGGATGGCGCCCAGCTGAATGAACACCGAGAAGACTGAAGCCTTTTCGCCTGTGAAGTCGAGCAGATCGCCCGTAATGATCAGATGGCCCGTGGACGACACGGGCAGAAATTCGGTCAGGCCTTCAACTATGCTGAGCAGAACAGCATTCCAGATACTATCCACGAAGAGAGGTCCTTTGCGTCCCAGACGGGCTTAGGGTGAACGGACAAGGGCAGCCTGCCCTTGTGCACAAAAAGGGGCACACCGGAACAGGCCGGAGCGCTGCCGGGCAGAAGGCTGCCCCAGGGGGCCGTGCACAGGGCATGTGCGAAAAAAGACGGTTGTGCCTGTATCCCGGATGATGTGAAGAAAAGGTGAAGAATGCGTGACAGGCAGGCTCGAACAGCACGCCTGGTCAGACCTTTTGGGTCGGACAGGCCCATGCAGGGCCTTGCGGGGAGACGGCACCCGAGGCACTCAACTAAACTTTTGCGGCAAAAACTGCAAGATTGGCCGCGAAGCCTCCGGCAAAAAGGCCAGGAACCGGCCAGCGGCTGGCCGGCAGGGACCAGGGCATAACCATTGAGGCGTGTACCCCGGCCAGAAGTGGCAGGGCTTGCAGCACGCTTCCCCGTGCTGCCCGGCCCTGTATTTCGGCCTGAACACCGTCTCCTTCTTCCTGCCCCGGGAAAGGCGTGCGCCTGGCCTTTTGTCACGCGCTTTTCGCTTGCCTGTCCGCACAGCAGCGTGCTAGAAAATCGGGGCTGAATCTGCGGGGTCACGTCCCTGTGCACTCCCCGCAAGGAGATGTCCTATGGTTACTACCCCTTCCACCAAGGTTCGCGACGCGGCCAAATTCATTCTGGAAGAGCGGGCAGAAAAGCCCTCCCGTTCCCTGCATGAGCTCCTTGACGAGGCCGGCATGCGCTTCAATCTGACGCCCCTTGATTCCGAAGCCCTGACCCGCATTCTGGCCGACGACAGGAAGACCTGCCTGGATCAGAATGAGGATGAGCCGAAGTAGCGCGATCGTCCCTGCCATCCTTGCGGATGGTCTTTGCAATCAAGCCTTGAAACCGGTCTTTTTCTGGACCGGCATCCGACAGACATCCGACAGGCAGACAGGCACCCCTGCCTGCCTTTTTTTGCGTCCCTGTGTCCCCGGACCACTCGAGCCGGAGAGCCCGCCAGACGCCTGACAGACGCTCTCTGGAGAACGACGTCCCCAGGGACTGAAGATGGTTCTGGATGAAGACGTTCCCGAATGCTGTTCCCGAGAGATAGTCTCGAATGACGCCCAAAAAGAGCGATGCGCCCGGTGTCAGACAACACGGGGCGCATCCGCGGCAAAAACGGACAGCCTGCACGGCGCTGGGGAAATCCTGCATGCGACACACAGGCTGCCTCGAACAAGATGAACGCTGCCGGCTACACCTGCACAAGCTCGTAATCGTCGCTGCCCATGCCGAGCTCCTTCATGTAGCTGAGCTGACGCAGACCGGAGCGGGATTCTATGCGCTCGACCATGTGGGCGCGGACGTCCTCGGGCAGGGCATAGATCATGTCCACCGAGGCCTTGTCTATGGCCAGGATGTCCGTGGACGCCAGAATGCCCAGGTCGGGCAGGCGCACGGGCTCGGCTGCCGTGCCCTCGCAGTCGCAGCTCACGGACATGTTGCGCAGGACGTTCACATAGGTGATGCGCTTGCCAAAGTGGTCGGTAATGGCCTTGCCGCCTTCCACCATGCGCTCCATGAAGCTGGGGCCGCCGGACCAGAGCTTCTCCCCTTCCCTGTGCAGCTGTTCCTTGCCGACCTTGCCGGAGGCGCAGCCGATGGAGATGTTCTTCAGGGAGCCGCCAAAGCCGCCCATGGTGTGTCCCTTGAAGTGGGTCAGCACAATGAGGGAGTCGTAATTGAGCAGATGCTTGCCCACGGCCAGATCCTTGAGCCACTTGCCGCCCTTCACGGGCAGGCGCACATCGCCGTCCTCGTCCATGATGTCCACGGTGGTGAAGGCCGTCCAACCGTTGGTCTCAAGGGTCTTGCGATGGCCCTCTGTGGTCTGCCTCGGGCTTGCATAGAGCACATTGCACTCGACAACGGTTCCGGGCACTTCCTTCAGAAAGGCCCTGACCCACTCCCTAGGCAGGATGTTCGGGCCATTGGGCTCGCCCGTGTGCAGCTTGATGGCGGCCTTGCCGGTAATGTTGCCGCTGACCAGCCTGTACATTTTGATGAGGCTCTCGGCACTCAGATCCTTCGTGAAATAGACTTTGGGCTTTTCGGCAGCCCTGACTTCCCGGGTGCCCAGCGGAGGCATGCCTGCGGCAGCAGCACCCATGGAAGCGAGGCCGGCCTTGATGAAAGTGCGACGCTCAATGCTCATATCGAAAACTCCTGTACCACCTCAAGAGAGAGACGGCTGTCGGGAACGAAAGGACAAGGGAAACAGGGACCGCATGGTCTGCAGCCTCCTGCAAACAGGGACGTTTCCGAAACGGACGGCAGGATGCTGCCTCAAGGCCGTACACGTCCTCTTTGTCTTCTCTACGTGCAGCAGGCTTGCCCGTACAAGAACGGATACTGGAAAAAACTTGCCTAATCTTGCACGCGAAAGGCCTGTGTTCCGGCAGAAAAAGGCCAGGTAATGGGACCAGATGAACGGCAGACAGATGGCTGCTGAACACGGGGCCAAAAGGCAGGCAGCAAACCCTCCTGCTGCCCCGAGGCCGTCCTCCTGTCTTCTCCTGTCACTGACAGGCCCCTGGCGCGTGCCGTGTACCGCATTCATGGACGGCACAGGAGTGGACGTCCTTCGGGAGATCGGAAAAAGTTCAGGCTATCCAGTCCACCCTGTGAAGGGGAAGCCCCTGGAAAACAGGCCCTGGTTCATGCACAAGCCAAAGCCTCGCCCATTTCTGAAGCGCTTCTATAGCCAGGATCAGGTCCGCGCAGATATGTGACGCGTTGAGAAAAAGCCAGCCGATTGCGGCCAGGAGGAGGTATTTCAGTGTCTTGCGTATGTCGTAACGTGCCTTCCTGCATGAGCTGCGGGAGATGGCCTGAGCGAAGAAAAAGGCAGTACCGTGTCGTGCCTCACAGGACCGGTCACCATGACGGCCGAAGGGGACTGCACAGGGGACAACCACCCAGCTTGCCCCTCAACCCGCCTCGAAGATCCAGGGCACATGAGCAGGCTCGTTCCACAGAGACGATACCAGGAGCCCACAGAGGAAGCGGCTCCTGGCGGGCCAGATTCTTGCCCACTGCTTCTTCAGACCTGGCTTCAGGGGCAGAAGGACAGGATGCAGACGCTGCCCAGGCCCTGCCTGGAGACAGCATCTGACAATGGGACTGTTTCGCTGTTCTCAGGACAAGCAGAGAAAACCCTTCAGCTGAAGGGTCATTGCAGGGAAAACATGGATTTCAGGAAACAGGCTTTCGGTCGTAACACCCTTCAGCTGAAAGGTCACTGCAGGAGAAAATGCTGAACGAGGGGAACCCAGCGTTCGTCGTAACACCCTTCAGCTGAAAGGTCATTGCAGGCGGTTCGCAGACACCCATAACTTCGTCTACACATGTCGTAACACCCTTCAGCTGAAAGGTCATTGCAGGCCAATACCTGGTTTGATCAACATCCTGATTTGTCGTAACACCCTTCAGCTGAAAGGTCATTGCAGGTAAGCTCTGAAGCAAGACCTGATCCCGCATGTCGTAACACCCTTCAGCTGAAAGGTCATTGCAGGAGTATGCTCAGAAAGCCAATACATGTCAACGACTTGGAAGGTGAAAATTAACAGGGTGGCGGCAACGGGCCACATTTTCAGACAAAAAGCAAAAGATAACCGAAGAATACTATGTAACTAACTGGAATTATTTCATGAACCACCTCATTGTACGGAGCTAAAAAAGAATCAAAAATTTCAAATAGTTACAAAATTGCTCGTGTGCTTCGCAGACCCCGTTGCTTAATTAATAGATATACTGTAATAAATACTATGCGTATGAAAAACAGGAACAGCACATCCACACGCTGTCCCTTGCTGCACGGTCTGGCTCGTTTGCCGGACTTTTTTGTCTCCTGCGCAACATGTCCGGGGCACAAGTGCCCGCATTGCAGACCCAGGCTCGACGCTTTCAGGGAGCTCGGGTTCCTGCTGGCTGCGAGGTTGGTCGTACTTGCCGTACTGCGCTCTTGTCTTCACACGGAGCCAGATGCCCTGGCATGCTGCCGTCCAGGTGCACGACGTGCACGACAAGGGCCGGCACGATTGGCGGCCCTGCCAGAAAAAGCTGCCCGCTGGCACAAAGCCTCAGGCTGTGCCGGACAAAGGATCACACTCACAGACACCGACGACACAGGCATGGGCATGGCCTGCAGCTGGCAGTCAGAGCGATGCGTTCCGATTCAATCCCTGCCGTTTTCCCCCGAGGCCTGTCAGCAGACGCATCACCAGCCTTGTCTCCTGCCCTGGCATCACACTTGTCACGGGTCCCGCAAGGTGGCATGACCTGCAGGACGGTTCGGGAGGTATTTGTGCCATGTGAAAAGTCTCTGCCCTGCTTGCGGCCTTCTTTGCTGCCCTGACAGCCATCTTCTCCAGGACAGGCGTCCGGGACATCGATGCCAGCCTGGCCACTGCCGTGCGGGTGCGCTTCATCCTGCTCCTGACCTGGGGCATTGTCCTTGCCAGCGGCACGGCTCGCAGCCTGCGCAGCATCAGCTCCCACTCCCTGCTCTTTCTGTTTCTCTCGGCCATGGCCACAGGGCTCTCCTGGCTCTTCTGCTTCAAGGCTTTGCAGATTGGCGACGTCTCCAAAGTGGCGCCCATAGACAAGCTGAGCGTTGCCATCACCATCTTCCTCTCCATTGTCTTTCTGGGCGAGCCGGCCAGCCTCAAGACCATCCTGGGCGGTCTTGTCATCACTCTGGGATTCCTCATTCTGCTTCTGTGAGGCCCCTTTGGGGGTACACAGGAGGCCTCTTTCGGGAAAGTTTCAAGAAGAACTTCAAGTGCTTCCACTTGAAGTTGCGAGCAGAAAACATCTCTGTTTTCAAATCGTTCTGCACAAAACTTCAAGTTATGCTTTAAGTTTTCTGCCGACAGATTCCGGTTGTTCTGCCCTCTTTCTGCTTCCGGCCCCGGAGCCTGTCGCGATCGCCCGTCTTTCTGCCTGACCTGCCCAAACAGGGGCCCTGCCCCTGGAGCGTTCCGTGGCCCGGGGACAGGTCAGGACCTGCCTCTGGGACGTTCGATCTTCTTCGGGACTCTTCACGAACCTCTTCACGAACCTCTTCACTAAACCTCCTCACGGGCCTCTTCAGGGCTCTTCGGCTGCGCTTTCAGGCCCGGTCCCTGATCTGATCCAGACCTGATCCGGACCCGATCCGAACCTGCCCCCTTGCCTGTTTAGGACCTGTTCAGGGAGACGGCCGAAAGCGCTGTCAGAGAGAGGGTCTGTGCGGGCCTGAAAGATGGCCTGAAAGATGGTCTGAAGGAGGCCCGGAAAGCTGCCCCAGGAGTCGGCCGGAAGGACGGCCGGAAGGAAGCTCCGTGAGCAGGGAACGCGAGCAGCGCGAGACGTCCCGGCGAGCTGTCCTGCCCTGGAGCGTGCCCCGGGAAACATTGCCACCCAGGGCAAGCCTCAAAAAGCCCCAGAGGGCAAAAAAAAAGCCGCAGGTTCCTGTGACAGAAGCTGCAGGCTTTCGGGGCTCCTGAGAGGGGCCCCTGCCCCTTGCGGGGCCGTGCATGTGGAAAGACTATTCCCCGCGCTCGGCATCGCGCTGCAGGGCGCGCTGCTTGAGGCTCTCGCGCTTGTCAAAGAGCTTCTTGCCGCGGCCCAGGGCTATTTCCACCTTCACCTTGCCGTGGTGGAAGTACATCTTGACCGGCACCACGGTGAGGCCCTTCTGGGCGACTGCGGCCGCGTACTTGTTGATCTCGCGGGCGTGCATGAGCAGCCTGCGGTCCCTGTCCGGGTTCTGCTCCACGTAGCCCGCGTTGTCATAGGGCGCAATGTGCATGGACACAAGCCAGGCCTCGCCCTTGCGAAATTCCACATAGGAATCCTGAAAGTTCACCCGGCCCAGGCGTATGCTCTTGAGCTCCGGGCCGGTCAGGGAAATGCCTGCCTCCAGAAACTCCGAGAGCTCGTACAGATGTCTGGCCTTCTTGTTCACGGCCACTGTGCCTGGCGCTGTCTTTGCCTTGCTCATATATCGTTCGACCTCGTTGTCGTACTCGAAGAAGTTGTCGTACTCGGAAATTGTCGTGCCCGGCTCTCGTGCCCAGAGCGGCCTGCAGGCCGCTCTCGCTGCCAGTGCCAGGCCTTATAATACTCCGTCAGCACCTGTCCGTGCGGACCTGCCGGTTCTGCGCCTGCCTGCTCACGAACGCCTGCTGCCTGCTGACGCCTGCTGCCTGCCCAGGAGCTCCAGGGACCAGGCCTGCCCCAAAGCCTCAGGGCACAGGCCCGAAAAAGCTTCAGGCTTGCCCCACACAGGCACAGGCCCGGTTCGCAGCTTCGGGCGTGCCCGTCAGGAAGCTCAGGCATGGCCGCCCATGACCGCGGAGGTCATGAAGGAGAGCTCGTGCCCAAGGACCTTCTGCAGCATCTCGTTGACCATGTGCTTGCAGGCGGGAATGTCCATGCTCAGGAGCACCTGCGTGGCAAGCTCCGTGCAGGCCTGGGCGTCCAGCTTGCGGATAAGGTGCTTGATGCCCGGCAGGAAGGATGGGGACACGGACAGGGAGTCTATGCCCATGCCCAGCATGAGCACCACCCCGAAGGGATCCGAGGAGAGCTCGCCGCAGGCACTGACGCTTAAGCCCTCCCTGTGGCCAGAGTCGATGATGCGCTTGAGGGAGCGGATCACGGCCGGATGCATGGCGTCGCCCAGATAGGCCACATGCCTGTTGTTGCGGTCTATGGCCATGAGGTAGTGGATGAGGTCGTTGGAGCCTATGCTGAAGAAATCGCACTCCCTGGCCAGCACATCGGTGATGAGCACGGCTGCCGGCGTCTCTATCATCACCCCCAGCGGCACCCTGCTCGCATGGGGCACGTTGCGCATGGTCAGCTCCTGATCCACTTCCTGAATGAGCCTGCGCACGCTGCGCACCTCCTCCACCGTGGAGATCATGGGCAGCAGGATGGAGAGCTTGCCAAGCCTGCCTGCCCGCAGCAGGGCGCGCAGCTGGGCCCGGAAAAGATCCTGGTGGTGGAGGGTAAAGCGTATGCCCCGCAATCCTAAGGCCGGATTGGGTTCCTTAAAGGCCTGCTGGGCGCGGGTGAGCTTGTCCGCCCCGCAGTCCAGGGTGCGGATGATGGCCCGGCCCGGTGCATCCTGCACCACCGTGGCGTACTCGGCATAGAGTTCCTCCTCCGTGGGCAGGGTCTCGCGCAAAAAGGCAAATTCCGTGCGGTACAGGCCTATGCCGTCTGCGCCGACCTGGGAAAGCTCCCGGGCCTCATGGGGCCGCTCTATGTTGGCGAGCACGCCCACGCGCAGGGCGTCCGTCGTGTCCGCAGGCCAGTGGGCCGTGTTGCGGGCTGCCACCTGCCAGGCCGAGTAGGCCGTGGCCCGGCGCGAGTAGTGAAGCGTGTCCTCCTCGCTCGGCGAAATGAGGACATTGCCGCCCAGGCCGTCAATGATGACCTTGTCGCCGTCCCGGGCGGCCACCAGCAGATTGGTGACGCAGACCAGGGCCGGGATGTGCATGCCCCGTGCCAGGATGGCCGTGTGGGAGGTCAGGCCGCCCTCGCGGGTCACGATGCCGCGGATGCTGTGCACATCAAGATCCATGATGTCCGCAGGCGAGATGTCCTCGGATGCCAGGATGAGGTTGTCGCCAGCCTGGACGGCATCGGTCGCGCCGGAGAGCCTGTTCAGAATGCGCATGCCCACCACGCGGATGTCCTGCGCCCTGTCCCTGAGGTAGGGGTCGTCCATGTTGCGGAAGACCTCGCACAGCTGCGTCACCACGCAGTTCAGGGCCCAGGCAGCGCCCACCTGCTCCCGCGCTATAAGCTGGCAGGTGGAGTCCACGAGCTTGGGATCCTGGGTCATCTCCACCTGGGCCGAGATGATCTCCCTGTACTCCTGCAGATCCTCGGGCACCTTGTTCATGGCCTGGCGCAGATCCTCGCGCACGGCCTCAAGGGCCTGCCTGAGGGCCTGCTGCTCGGCCTCGACCTCGGAGGGCACAATGCGCCTCTTGTCCGGCACAGGCTCGGTGTGCAGAAAATGGATGGTGCCCAGGGCTATGCCCGGAGAAACCGGTGTCCCGTACAGATGTGCCCGTGCCATGGCCGACCTCTCAGGCCTGCTCGTGCAGGAACAGAGTGCTGACGGCAGCCACGGCCTCCCGGGCATCGGGACCCGTGGCCTCCACGGTGCAGAGGGACTCGAAGGGGATGGCAAGGGACAGGACATCCAGGATACTCTTGGCATCAGCCGCGCCTGTTTCGGTCACAATGCGTATGGTCGAGCGGTACCGCTGCGCTTCCTTGGATATGCGTGCAGCGGGCCGGGCGTGCAGACCATTGCGAAGCAGCAGCCTCAGTGTCAGCCTGGCCCCGTCGGGAGTTATCTCTATATCCTCCAACGCCATGCCATTCCTCCAGAAGTTGTCAGAGTGTTCAGCAGGGAAGGCGCTGCGGGCGCCCTCCGAAGGGTCCTTGAAAAAAATTTGTCGACTGGGGCGATGCGGGCAGCCCCAGGCCCGATCAGCCGCTAGAAGCGGATGGCGCCGGACTCCAGGAAGATGAAGACGCCCAGGGCCGCGAGCCACAGAAGCGTGCGCGGCACATGCACCTTGCCAATGAGCCAGGCGGCCACGGGAATGAAGAGGAAGACGCCTGTCCTGGCCTGCCAGGCCCAGTCCTGCATGTCCTCCACCAGCATGCACCACAGGGTGAGGCCGATGAGCAGGGCATTGAAAATCTTGATGCGCTCGGTCCAGCTCACAATGTTCAGGCGCCTGAGCCACTGCAGGGAAACGATGCCGTTGCGCAGGCAGTAGAAAAAGCAGGTGACGCGGAAGGCCATGAGCAGGAGAATGAGCAGCCCAGTGAACAGGGCCGCTGCCAGGGGATACCCGCAGAGCACGAGGCAGATGGAAATGAGGGCCCAGGAGGTGCGCACGGCGCCGGAAAAGAAGCTGTCCCCAAGGGCAGAGAGGGTCGTGGCCAGGGTCTGCCTCAGGGAGGCTATGATCGCCTCGGGCACGCTGCCTGCGGCAATCTGGCTCTCCATGGAGATGAGCAGACCGGCGTAGCCCGGCAGCATGAAGGCATGCGTGTTGGTGTGCTCGGCATAGCGGGCAAAGGCCCTCCTGCGGGCCTCGGGCTCGGGGTAGAGGTGGCGCAGGGCCGGCGCAAGAACATAGAGGAGTCCGAGCTGCTGCATGCCACGTGCCGTCATGCCTGCATTGATGGCTGCGGTACGCCACAGACAGGTCAGGGCAACCCTGAGGGGCAGAGGCGCGTTCACGAGGGAGAACTCCTTCCCGCAAGGGGGATTTGGGCAGGGCCCAGGATTCGTGCGCCGGATGTGGGCGCCAGGAAACCCGAAAGCTCATAAGTTCTTGAAATATGAATTATATATTTTCGACAAAGCACAAGTCAAGGGGCCTGTAACCTGTTTGCAACAAAGTACTTTTCCTGGAAAAATCGAAAAGGGGCCCCCTTTTCGGGCAGATATGCTGCCTCGTCAGGGGACCCCTTGCCAGTATGTTCCTTATGGTCTGCTCGCCTGTGCCAGACCCTGGTTTGCGTCAGTCCGGAAGGTTAGCCCAGAAGGGAAGGTTAACCCAGAAGGCTTCCGTTGGGCATGGGCTGCTCGGGCCGGATGAGCACGACCCTGCCGTCCTTTTCGGCGGTCAGGATCATGCCGTTGCTCTGGGCGCCGCGTATGGTGCGCGGCGGCAGGTTGAGGATGGCACAGACCTGGGTGCCCGGAAGGCTCTCGGGCTCGTAGTGCTGGGCAATGCCGGAGAGGATCTGGCGCGGTTCGCCCTCGCCAAAGTCGATGCTGAACTTCAGGATGCGGTCGGCGCCCTTGAGCTTTTCGCAGGAAAGCACCGTGCCCACCCTGAGCTCACAGGACTTGAAGACGTCAAAGGTCACCTGCGGACGGGGCGCGCTTGCCTCCTTCTCGGCCTGCAGCTTTCTGGCCTTTTCCTGCATGGCGCGGCTTTCTTCCTCCAGCTGGGCCAGCATGACCTTGGCATCGATGCGGGGGAAGACATTGGAGGAGGACGCTATGCTGATGCCCGGGTAGAGGCCGCCAAAGCAGTTGATCTCGTCGTCGATGATGAGCTCGGGGTTCTGGCCGTAGTCAATGTCCTGGCCAAGCTGCCTGAGCATGGTAATGGCCGCATGGGGCATGACAGGCCACAGGACCAGGGCCACCTTGCGCATGCAGGCAAGGAGCACGTAGAGCACGGTCTTGAGACGCTCTGTCTTGCCCTCCTTGGCAAGGGCCCAGGGCGCCTGGGTGTCCACGTACTTGTTGAGGCCGCGCACAAGCTCCCAGATGGCCTCCAGGGCGCGGGCAATCTGCATGCTCTCGAAGAGCTTGATGTAGTTGCGCATGCTGTCGGCGCAGTCGTTCATGATGGCCCGGTCATCGTCCGTCTTGTCCCTGGGCTGGGGCACGATGCTGTTCTCGTACTTGGCCGTCATGGAGAGCACGCGGCTGAAGAGGTTGCCGAGATCATTGGCCAGGTCCGTGTTCAGGCGGCCGATGAAGGCCTCGTAGTTGAAGTTGGCGTCCGAGCCGAACTGCATTTCCCTGAGCAGGAAGTAGCGGAAGGCATCGGATCCGAAGAGCTCGGTCATGCGCACGGGATCCACCACGTTGCCCAGGCTCTTGGACATCTTGGTGTCGCGCATGAGCCAGTAGCCGTGCACGTTGAGGTGGTTGTACAGGGGGAGGCCTGCCGAGCGCAGCATGGTGGGCCAGAAGATGCCGTGGGGCTTGAGGATGTCCTTGGCCACGATGTGCTCGCCGGGCCAGAAGGTCTTGTAGTCCTCGCCGTCCGGGTAGCCCAGAAGGCTTATGTAGTTGACCAGGGCGTCAAACCACACGTAGGTCACGTAGTTGGAGTCAAAGGGCAGCTCTATGCCCCAGGTGAGGCGGCTCTTGGGCCTGGAGATGCACAGATCCTCCAGGGCGCCGGATTCCAGCATGCCCAGCAGTTCCTTTCTGTAGCGCTCGGGACGGATGAAGTCCGGGTGCTCCTCCACGTACTGCTTGAGCCAGGGCAGGTACCTGGACATCTTGAAAAAGTAGTTCTTTTCCTTGATGAACTCGGGCTTGGTCAGATGCTGGGGGCACAGGCCGTCCACGAGCTCCTTTTCCGTGTAGAAGCGCTCGCAGCCCGTGCAGTAGTGGCCGCCGAACTCGCCAAAGTAGATGTCCCCACGGTCGTAGACCTTCTGCATGATGGCCTGCACAACCTTGATGTGATGGGGATCCGTGGTGCGGACAAAGCGGTCGTTGGCAATCTGCAGTCTGGGCCACAGATCGCGGAAGCGCCCGGAAATGGTGTCCACAAATTCCTGGGGGGACTGGCCGTGCTTGGCGGCGGCCTTGACTATCTTGTCCCCGTGTTCGTCCGTGCCCGTGGAAAAGAGCGTCTTTTCGCCCAGCAGCTTGTGAAAGCGGGCCAGGGCATCGGCCACGATGGTGGTATAGGCATGCCCCAGGTGGGGATTGTCATTGACGTAATAAATGGGCGTCGTGACATAGTAGGTGCCAGTCTGCACGGTGTTGCCTCCCGGTGTATGATGCCTTTGCTCCTCATCCCCCGCAAAAAAACAAACCCCTTGACGGGCAGACAGGGCAAGGCAGGCTGCAAATTCAGGTTGCCAGAACCTTATTAGGATATCGAAAAGAAATTTGTCTCAGGCACTCAGCTGCCCTCGTCTTTCGGAGCATCCCGGGACATGTCCCGGGACGTCTCCAGGGCGTCCGAACGAAGGTCAGTACGAAGGTCTGGGCGACCGGGGCGCTGGCCGGCCCCCGGATCCTGTGTACTGCCCTGGGGGTCGGAGCCGCCCTGGGAACGGTGCCGCGGACGCTGGGCCTTGCCGGAACGGCCAGGCTTCTGGGACTGCGGTCCCTGAGAGCTGCCCTGGGGACTGCCCTGAAAACCGGGGCCCCCTTCTGCTCCGAGATCGCGCACCCTGGTGCGCATCACGGGCTGGTCGGGATGCCGTGGCTGGTCATACCGATCCACATGCCTTTGCTGGGCCTGCTGGGCACTGCGGCTGCCCTGCGCCATGGCAAGGCCTGCGGCCTTCTTCCACGTCTCCTGGGGCGCGTGCCCCTGCTGACGAAAGCTCACCCTGCCGGTCACGAAGGTCTGGCGTGCGGGCTTGTCGCCCCGCCCCCCCTGGCCCTGGCGGGACTGCGGACCGGCTGCGCGGGAGCGCTGCCTGCCGTGGGGCCGCTGCTGGCCCGGAGCCTCGTCGCCCATGCTCTCCGCTCCCTCGTCGGCAGGGCAGTTGCCCTGCTCGGCGTCCCTGGCCTGGCCTTCCATGCGCCTGGGCTCCAGGGCATTCCACTCCTCCATGGAGAAGCGCAGCTCCTCGCTGGTCTCGCTCAGACAGGTCACGGAATTGTGGAACATGTTGGTGCGAATGACCTTGAGGGGGCCGTTGCGTGTCTGATAGCGCTTGCCCGGCCGTGGCGACTCGTTGTGGAACTTCTCGTAGCTTTCCTGCTCGTAGGCAAGGCAGCACAGAAGGCGCCCACAGATGCCGGAGACCTTGGCCGGATTGAGAAAGAGATCCTGCTCCTTGGCCATGCGTATGGTCACGGGCGCAAACTGATGCAGATAGCGGCGGCAGCAGCAGACCATGCCGCAGTTGCCCACGGCGCCTATCATCTGCGTCTCGTGGCGCACGCCTATCTGCCGAAACTCGATGCGCACCCTGTACTCGTGCACCAGATCCTTGACAAGCTCCCGGAAATCGATGCGCGAGAGGGCCGTGAAGTAGAAGATGAGCTTGCTGCGGTCAAGAAAGACCTCCACGTCCACAAGCTTCATCTCCAGCCCCCTGTTCTGCACGCACTGCTTCCAGAAGCGGGCGGCCTGCCCGGCAAATTCCCTGTTGCTCTCCTCCTGGGCCAGCTCCTCGGGGCCGGCCTGGCGCAGCACGGAAGGAACAGGTTCCTCTCCGGACGTGCCCCTGTCCTCATGGGGACCGGACACCACGCGGGCAAGCACCTGCCCCTGCTCCAGGGCAACCACGACCCTGTCGTTGACGCGCAGGGGCTCGGAGCTGAAAAAGAAGCTCTTCTGAGCGAGTTTATGGTAACTGAGTTCGTATATGGGCATGGCACAGGAAGCCTTTATTTGCAGAAAAAGAGTGTGCAGGGATACTCTCCCATGTCCTTTTTTTTGTCAATTGCCCTGCAATCCAGCACCATTGCCTTCTTGTGAAACATTGCACAGCATGAAGGAGATGCAGAGGGAAACAGGGGACCTGCAGGCAGTTGCGGGCACTTTGCGCTTGTGCCCAATCGGAACAAGGGGACAGAAAACCGGAGCATGCGCACAGAGAGAGGACTGCTCAGGACCCGGACAGAATCAGAGAGACATACCTTAAAGGCATATCTTGTCATGAAATATAAGTAATTGCCTTTTTGCTGCCCGCTCAGTATGCAGGGTCTGTGCGTGCGGCAGGGGCGCCAAGGCCAGCCTGCCGCCATGTCTTCGCAACGCTCTCCTCCCTGCCATGCGGCCTTATGCCCGGGGCGTCTCCCCTTTCAGGTCCGTCTGGCAGGCAGATCACAACCAGACCCTACCCAGAGACCTCTCCCCATGATGGAACTCGACGATCTTCTCTCCTGCCTTGACCGCGGCCTGCCCCTCATTGCGGGCACGGACGCCTATCGCGCCATGACCACAATCTCGCAGGACGCCATACGCCTGTGCTGCGAGCTCAATGCGGGCTTTCACACGCCGGAGGAAATCCGCGACTGCATGACCCGGATAACGGGCCGGCCCGTGCACGAGTCCTTCCGGCTCTTTCCGCCCTTCTACACGGATTTCGGCAAGAACATCCGCTTTGGCAGGAATGTCTTTGTGAACTTCTGCTGCTGCTTCCAGGACCAGGGCGGCATCCGCATCGGCGACAACGTGCTCATCGGCCACCGCGTGACCCTGGCCACCATCAACCACGGTTTTGACCCTGCGGAGCGCCACATCCACAAGGTGGCGCCGGTCATCATCGGCAGCAATGTCTGGATCGGCGCCGCAGCCACCATCCTGCCCGGTGTGCACATAGGCGACGGCGCCATCATCGCTGCCGGCGCCGTGGTGAGCCACGATGTGCCCGAGCGCACCATTGCGGGCGGCGTGCCGGCACGGGTCATCAGGGAGATCCGCGACACGGATCGCACCGACCCCGCAGCCCTCGCCGACCTCGCCGGACAGGCGAAGTAGACCGCACCCCAGGCCTGCCCAAACGGCCTGCCTGACGGGCTGCTGCCCCGCGAAACAGGCGCAAGGCTGTCAATGAACAGTTTTTACGAGGCAATACCGCTGCTGCTGCGGCACAGGACCGCCTGGGCCCGTCCTGATTCGGCACGACGGGACAGGGCCTGATGCTGCAGGCAAGATTTCGTGCCGGACAGCTGATGACAGGCGCACTGCCGATCAGGCGAGGGCCCTTCAGGCACACAAGCCTGAAGGGCCCTCCTCTTGTTTCTGTGCGCCGTCACGGCCGCTGCCAGGAGGCTCTGCCATGAGGACTGCCCCTGGCAGAGAGCAGCAAAAAATT
The DNA here is from genome assembly GCA_019113165.1 of Candidatus Desulfovibrio intestinipullorum. Lineage (GTDB taxonomy): Bacteria > Desulfobacterota > Desulfovibrionia > Desulfovibrionales > Desulfovibrionaceae > Desulfovibrio > Desulfovibrio intestinipullorum. The sequence goes on along the minus strand of DXHV01000017.1, from coordinate 11,951 downwards.
TTTGAGAAAGAATTCACAAGGCAAATTGCCTTGAAAGGCATTTTGTGGCACTGTGTGACGGAACGGATTTTCTCACTATCTCCTCTGTCCTGCCGGAGAGTTTCATGTCCTGCCAAGCCGCACCTTCTGCCCGTCCGTATCGCCCGCTGCTGCCGACACTTGTCCTGGTCGTCGCCCTCTCCCTTGCCCCTGTGCTGCCCGGACAGGTACAGGCCCGGGACGCAGAAGCAGGACCGGCACAGACAGCCGGCCTGCAGGGACAGATCCCTGCGCTGACCTCGCCTCCCGGAGAAATAGAGGATGTGGTCCGGCAGACCATGCGCCAGCGCTACGACAGCCTGCAGGAGCGTCTGCGCCCCCTGAGCGACCAGCACACCCTGGAAGTCTTCTCAAGTGACATGCCCGGAGAGGCCGGAGAGGAGGGACAGGCCGGCCCCGATGATCGGATGGCTGAGCAGACGGCTGAGCAGATGACAGGCCTGGCAGCCGGTCACGGGAGCGGACAGGGTGCAGCCACGGTGCGCGGGGTGGTGGAAAACCATCTGCTCAACGAGCTTGTGCTCAGAGACGGACAGCCCTGGGCCATTCACGAGGACGGGCATGAGCACCCCCTGCCGCCCGAGGTCTATGCGGTGCACCCCGTGCTCGGCTCGGACATGTTCTTTCTCAGTGCCGGCCACGGCGACAGCGAATTCATGATTCCCAGGGGCGTCTACCTTTTCAGAAAGGACGGCACCCAGACAGGCTACATCCACCTGGCCACGGTCAATCCCTGCATTGCCGCCTACCTCTCCCCGGACCGGACCCTGCTGGCCGTGGACATGGGCGGTCCTGTCAACCACAATCTGCTCCTCTACCGCTGGCCGGATCTGGCCTCCCTGGACATCAGGCTGCGCTACTATGTGCCCGAGGGCGTGCTCATTGGCGCCCAGAACAGGGAGCTTGAGCGCCGCGCCCAGCTCCAGGCCGCAGAGGAAGAGGCGAAAAAGGAAGCGGAACAGGGCAAAAAGCGCAAGGCCAGAAAGGCCAGAACACCTGCCAAACCCAGGTATGCCCTGCGCTTCGATCCTCTGGCCTGGTACAACGGTCACAATCTGCTCTACCGCATCCTGAACACGGACACGGCCAGGCCCTGCGGCTACGAGCCCTGCGGGGTGCTCTCGGTGCGCACCTATGAACCGGACCGGGACAACGAGCGCGTTGTCTGCGCAGGCACGGAACTCTGCGACTGCGCCCTGTTCGATCTGACGGAACAGGACCATGTGCCTGTGGCCGAAGTGGGCATGCAGTGCACAAGCTCCATCAGCGCCTGGCGCACGCATGATGACAAGAAGACCACGCTGAGCCTGCAGATGCCCCTGCACTAGCCCCTTTTGCCTCTCGTCTCCCTGAACGTGCCGCTAAAAAGCAAAAGCCCCCTTTTTGCAGGATGTCCTGCAAAAGGGGCACTGGCTCTGAAAGAGGACCTTGCTTTATCCGCCACCGTCCGGGCCTGCGGCCCTGTCTGTTAGCGGTTGAGGATGCTTTCCCGCTGCTGCAGCGCCGCATGCAGCTCGGGGCTCTCCATGTCCCTGAACAGAAAGTACTTGAGGCACAGGTCGTACCTGAGGGAGCCAAGCCTGCGCCTCAGCAGCTTGTGATAGTAGTTGTCGTCCACGGCCCCCCTGGCCTGCATTTTGGCGAGGGCCACCTCGTGAGCTGCCACGTATTCGGCCCACAAGCTGTCGGGCATGCCTTCGGTCTGTCGGGAAGTTGTCTGCTCATGGCGAGATCTCCGTAGTCTGGTTTTGTCCACCGGCAGGCGTGCCCTGTGCCGTGCACGCAGCATCTGGCCCAGGCTCTCCCTGCCTTCGGGGAAATGGTGTCGCCTGCTGCCGGTCTGTGTGCTCCAGGGAAAAGCTCCAGGGAAAAGCTCCAGGGGAAAAAGAGACACCACAGACCCAAAGCAGGCAGGGTGACTGGGGCAGCAGGGCCTGCTGTCCCGGTCCCTCCGCATGCTGCGGGGCCGAATTTTTGCGAAACGTTCCCTGCGAAGAAATTCCTGCTGCAATCAGGAGCCGGATGCCGTTCCTTCCGGCAGAAGCAGCTCAAGGTCCCAGCCCGTCTCCCTGAAAAAGGCCTGAAGCTCGTCTCTGTCGCACAGATTGTTCTCCAGGGCCATCTGGCAGGCTCGGACACATTCCTCGGGGGTGCAGCGTGCCCCACGGGCCCACAGCGTGGCTGCACTCTTTGTGTTCCCTTTCTCCAGGAGCAGGACGAGAGGCGTCTTTCCTGCTGCATCTCTGAGGTTGGGGTCGGCCCCCATTGCCAGCAAATCCGGCACGTGCTCAGGCCAGGAGTACATGAGGCAGTGGTGGAGAACGCCTCTTCCCTCCTTGTCCACAACACGCGCATCCGCACCATGGTCAGCAAGAACCTGTATCTCTGCCCAGTACCTGTGTCTCCTCAGGGCATGCATGAGGACCGAGCAGCCCTCTTTATCTTTGATGTTGGGATCGGCGCCTCTCTCGAGCAGGAACTTCATGAGTTCAGCCTTCCGTCTGCCCAGGCACGGGCGCACGGCCATCTGCATCAGGACTGTCCAGCCCTTGTTGTCCGTCGCATTAATGTCTGCGCCGTGGTCGAGCAGAAACTCGAGCTGAAAATCGTAGTGCATGTGCATGAGAGCCGTTTCCCCATTGTTGTCCCGGGCGTCGATGTCCAGCCCTGCGCCAAGCAGCACCTCCATGGTGTCCGTACCAATATCGCAGCGCATGAGGGCCGTGTAGCCCAGGCGATCCCTGGCATGAAGATCGGCATGGTGCTGAAGAAGCACCGAGGTCGCGCTGCCGTCATAGGACGCAAAAAGGGGCGTTCTTCCGGCAGCATTCCTGGCGTTCACGTCCAGGCCGTGCTGCAGCAGAAGTTCCACTGCCTCGGCATCGGAACAGACCGTGCTCATATGCAGGGGCGTATTGCCTTCGTTGTCCACGACAAGGGGATCGGCGCCATGGTCGAGCAGATAGCGCACCATTGCTCCGGTGCAGGCCTTGTGGAGGACGCCCTGCCCCTGCCGGTCTCTGGCCTGGAGGCCCGCCCCCAGCTCAACCAGCCACCGGACCTGCTTCATGTCGTTGTACTCCACAAGCTTCAGCAGAACCTGACAGGGTGCCTGCGACAGATAGGCCTTCAGAAAGATCCGCTCCTTTCGCTTGAGCTTCTGCTTCCTCAGGCACTTGTACCGAAGCAGCAGTTCGACAAGATCCCGCCTGTCCTCCCTGGCCACACAAACAAGCAGGGGCACGCCAGCTGCAGTGCAGACACACGGATCCGCGCCTTCCTCCAGGTACAGTCTGAACAGATCCGTGTCCCTGGTCTGCACAAGAATAGTCTCGCCGTGAATATCCCTGTAGAAGACAAAGGCGTCGTGGTCGAGAAGCAGCTCGGCCTCGGCCTCTGTCCTGGCATAAAAGATCGGGGTGCGGCCCTCCCTGTCACGGTGGTTGGTGTCGGCTCCGCGGCCTGCCAGCAGATCGGCAACATCCGTCGAGAGGACGGCAAACAGGGGCGTGCGGCCCTCATGATCCTCCCATTCCATGTCGGCGCCCCTGTCGAGCAGCAGTTTGGCCACAGAGCGATCCCGGCACAGGAACAGGGCGGTCTGTCCGCTGGCATTGGTGCTGTTCACGGGCACACCCCGGTCGAGCTCCCTTTGCACGGTCTCCATGTCGCCGGTGCGCACTGCCTCGAACAGCACGGCCCACGATGCCGTCTCCTGCCTGCCGCTCTTTCTGTCATTCTTTCCGCCACTCTTTTCCGTCACCTTCATCTGTCGGTCTCCTGTTCCTTCACAAACAAAACGCTCGTCAAAACCCTGTTCCCGGCAGCACGGACGGCTGCCTGGCAGCTCTCGTGCTGCCCTGTGCCCAGGGCCTCTGGAGCAGACGGAACTCAAGGCTTGCGTGTGCTGCAGAGGGCCTTTCGTCCTGGTCCGCTCCGGGCCCTGCACTCAGCAGCCCCTGGGATGGGCATAGGGGGCCGGTTCCGGACCTGCGTAGAGCCCGAAGGCATCGCAGATCCAGTAGGTCCCGTTCACATTCACGCGGCACCACTGATGCTTCCACTTGTTTTCGTTCACGTGCTCATAGGCTATGCCCAGAATGTTGAGGCACAGTCCTGTGGCCCGTGTGCAGCCTGCGCAGGAGGCAACCCCCAGCACGAGATACCCGTAGGCGTCATTGTAGTGATTCGTGGACGTCGAATAGGTGCCCGTGGCAAAACGGTCGCGCAGGGCCTGGGCAATGCCCAGCAGCTGCTGCTCGCGGGGCAGGCCGGCCAGGGGCGCCACAATGGAAAGGGCAATGTCGTAGGCCTGCTGAAATTCTGCCTGCGTCTGCTTTTTCTTCAGACTGCGATAATTGGCCAGCCTGCCGATCGGCACGGGCCGGAAGTCTGCCGGAGGCAGGGACTGCGCCGGCATGGTCACCGGACTCTGCACAGGCTGCATGAGGGGAACAGTCTGCACTTCCGTGACCGTGTACACCGGGTACGCGGACACCGGGTACATCGGGTACATGGACTGGGAGGGAGACGAAAGGCATCCGCCGAGAACAGGCAGAACACAAAGCAGGGCAATGATGCTGCGCATGGCAGGCTCCTTCTTTTGCCGTTGTTTTTCCAGACAAACGCTCAGGGGACATCAGGGGAAGACCAGTGTACACCACACTGTCGCTCCCGTCAGCAGGGGGAACAGGGAGAGCTTGGGAACAGGGGTCAGGCCAGGCACAGCCTTGTCAGTTCAGGGAACAGCCGCTTTTGTCGTCGCCGTTCGCGGCCTGCCCGGCATTTGTGTCGTTTCCGGCCTGGCCGTCGCCGCCGGCATTTTCCGGGCGCCGGTCGGCAGCTCCGTCTTCCACGGTGCTCCCGTCCACAAAACTCTCATCGGAACCCGCTTCCACGGCAATGTGCAGCCAGGCAAGGTCCCGGATCGATCCGGCAAAGGACGCATCAATCTGCAGGATGCGATCCCGCAGCCAGCCTGCCTGGATGGTCAGGGCGCTCCGGCCCTGATAGAAGGCGGAAACGGACACAGGCCAGGGGTCGGTCCCAGGCTGACAGGTGATGCCAAACAGCGTCTTGCCGGCACACTCCCGGCAGCGCACGTCGGCTGGAATCCAGCGGGGCATGCCGCCTGGTGGACAGATCAGCACCCTGTGTGCCGTTACCCTGCTCCTGGGCCCCCGGCCAAGGCTGCCCGGGGATCCCGATGCGGCATAGTCCATGGGCCAGTCTGCGCCTGTCCCTTCGCACAGTATGCCTTCCTGCCACCGGGCCTCGGAGGCAGTCACCGGACCGGTCTCGGGACAGATTTCGGGACAAATCTCGGGCTCGCTCCAGGGTCCGGTCCCTGATTCGATCCCGGACGTCGTGTCCGGCAGACTGTCCGGCTGCGCCGGACAGGAGCGCCGCGACAGACGCGCAAGGAAGCGGGCTGCCGTCTCCTCTTCCGACTCCTCTTCCGACTCCTCTTCCGGCCCTTCTTCCGTCTCCCTTTCCAGCTCCTTCAGGGCATGCAGGGTGAGCTGCATGCTGAAAAGGCTGCCGGTCCGGCATTCGTCTTGCCGGAAGGCATGGACTGGAGAGTGTTCCTCCACCGCGGCAAAGGGCTCCCGGGCCCGCTGGCGGACACGATCCGCCACCTGTGCCCAGGCTCTGGCATAGGCGACCGGATCCAGGGCCTGTGCCGGCACGGCATAGGTATTCCAGGCCTCGGCAAAAAGCCCTGTGCCTAAGGCGATGTCCTCGCCAGTCACGCAGAGGGCCGACTCGTCAAAGACCTGGGCCACCTGCACAAAACCCTGTGCATCGGGAAAGCCGAGTACAAGCAGCAGGGGCGCATTGCAAAAGCGCCTGTCCCTGTCCAGCCAGGGGAGTCTGGGCAGACCGGAGCTTCTTGGCCGCAGGGCCCGGACATCTCCGGGACGCGGAGGCGTCGCCGGCGGCATGCGCACGGGGATCTTCATCAGCAGTGCCCCAAGTTCTGCCGCCTCGGCGGCACTGTCCAGGCGTGCCCGGCACATGCCGCAGGAGGCAAGGTGTCTTTGTGCCTGTCTGCTGCCTTCCATCAGGATGCTGAGATCCGGACAGTGGCGCTGGCGGTACATCCTGCCCCAGGCACGACAGCAGGCCGCATCAATGCTCTTCATGCAAACCTCCTTCTTCAGCTACCATCTGTTTCGGCGCCGGTGGCGTCTTTTTCACGAAATAATCTGGCCAGCCGCCCTGCCCTGCACCAAAACGCCACAATCTCCTGAGGACAGGACAGCCCAAAGCTGCTATTCTTTGAGGACTCAAGCGCAGGCCCGGGCCTTCTGCCGTTTCTGTCTGCGCACAGATCCCTTCACCACAACAGGCAGTCTCGAAAATGGACCTTATCCCAAAAAGCCCCGGGTTTCCTGGCACAGCGTGCCGCCTGGGCAGTACGGAAAGCCTTCCCGATCCCCACACCAATCCGGCCAGCCTGACACAGCAGGCAGGCCAGGCCGGCACCGGGGATACCCTGCCCCTGCTGCAGGAGACCTGCCTGGTGGAATGCCTTTTTGCCGTGCGCAGGCCCGTGCGCAGCCTGCCCCCTGTTCACGGAGCCCGCTGGAGTGCCTGGCTGCGCTTTGCCTGCAGGGAGGCGCATCTGTGTGCCGAAGACTTTATTGCCGGCCTCTTTTCCCTGCGCCACGGCACCAATCCCTTTCTGCCAGGCGACATTGTCACGCTGCGCCTCATGGTCGAGCCTGCGGGCCTTGCCTGTCTTCCTGCCCTGACCAGGGCCATGCAGACCATGCAGGCCCGGGGCGAGTTCTGCGGGGAACACCTTGAATTTCTGGGTTTCAGGGATGCCGTGCGGCGCACGCTCATTCCCGCAGGCGCCATGGACAAGGGCGCCGTACCGCCCCTGAACTGTGCCGATCTTGCCCGCGAATGCGCCGCCCTGCGTGTCCGCACGCAGTGGCACATCCATTTTGTCAGCCCCCTGCGGCTCACCCTGCCTGCCGGGCAGAAAGCAGGCATACAAACGGACAGGGAGCGCTTCTGTTCCGCCCGCTGGCTTGCCGAGGCGCCCGACGCCCTTTCCCATCTGCTGGGCCACGTCCGGCGCCTGTCGCCCTGGGCGGGTCCTCCTGCAGAAGGCCTGGCCGTGGAAGCGGCACGGCTTCGCTGGGAGGACATGCGCTACAATGCCCTGCACAGCAAGGCCATCGGCGGCGTCTCCGGTCTGCTGACCTGCAGTGGCAGACCCTCGGAAGAGGCGGCCCTGCGCCTTGTGCTCGGGCAGTATCTCGGTGCCGGCAAGAACGGTCGCCTTGGCCTTGGCTTCTGGCGCATTCCGGAACTGGACCATGTCCACTGCATGCCCCTCATTGATCCCAAAAGCGGCGACCGGGCCCGCCCCGATCCTCTGCAGGATCAGGACAGCCTTGCCGACGCATGAGGGGCATGACGCAAGCGCGCCAGCGAAATTTCTGTGGGGATTTCCACGGGGACTTCCCTGGAACTCCCGGGACATCCCGGGAACTATCCGGAAAGCGTGCAGCTTTTTTCCCTGCAGCAAAAAAAAGCCTGAAGCATGTGCAGGGACTGGCCTTGTGCACGCTTCAGGACTTTTCCCGGAATGTCCCCTCTGGCACGAGGAGGCGCAAAACGGCTGACAGGCCAAAAAAGTCCACTCCTTCAGAGACTTTTTTTTGCAATGCCCTCGTTGTCCTTCCTGTCAGGACATGCTCCAGCCTGCGGCTTTTCCTTCTCGTCAGAGACTGTTCATCAGCTGCCCAGGACTGCCAGGCATCAGAAAAACGTGAAGGGGAACCAGGTCTGCGGATGGTCGGCGACCTCCCTGAGCACCTCTTCGGGCTGCATTGAGAGCAGGTCATGGAAGTGGGGCTCGTAGAGCTGGCCCGACGCGCACAGGTCGCCCAGCCTGGCAAGGACGTCCGTCGTCGTCTGGTGAAGCTCTTCCTGTGGTCGCAGCTCTTCTGCGGCAAGCACCGAGAGGGGCAGCAGGGCCATGGGGTACAGGTGCAGGGCACGGGTCTGGCTCAGGCAGATCTTCAGCCCCTCCTGGAAGTGCACGCAGGCCTTCTGCCTGTCCTCGGCAAGCAAAAGCCTGCCATAGAAATAGTGCCACTGTTCCCAGGGATGCTCTTCTCCTGCTGCATAGTCCATGCTGCCCATGGGAGAGTGGATTCTCTTGTACTTGTAAGGGAAAAGAAGAGGCACATGGAAGCACAGCCGCAGGAAGGCCGTACAGAGTTCGGCCGGCTCCTTCAGGGTGTGCAGATCAGGCGCAAGGAAGGTGGCAAAGACATCCCTGCCAATCTCGTGACAGAGTGTGACAAAGAGATTGTTCCTGAGCGTGGAGCCTGCGGCCTGCACGGCCAGCAGCACATCCAGGGCATCAGCCCCCTGCTCTTCAAGGCCCGACGCCTTGCACAGCTTCGAAAAATAGAGCCGTGCCCTGGCCGATCCGGACTCTGCCACGGCCCGGCTCAGATCCAGGCGGGTTCGTTCCCTGCCTGCGGCGGCGCACAAATCCTCGCAGGCTTCCTTCATGCGGCCCATGGTCAGGTTCAGGGTCATGCGATCCAGCAGGCACTGCTGCCTGAGCGCCGGATCCCGGGCTGTCTCCAGGGCCTTCTGGGCAAAGGACGCAGCCTCGTCATACGCGCCGCAAAAGGCATGGTGCCGGAAGATACGATACGCGCAGCGGGCAGAGAGCGGATCATCCGCAGCCTGTGCCTTCTCGAACGACGAGATCAGGGAGGCAGGAAGGTCCTCTGCCAGGAAGCGGTAGGAGGAGTGGTTTTCAGGCAGTGTCTGCAGAATGGCAGCCAGTTCTTCCAGGGACGCGCCGGCACGGCCCCGGACAAGGCTTCGGCGGCAGCGCTCTACCAGTTCGGACCAGCCTGCGCCTTCTTCCCTGTCGAGATCCGGCAGACGCAGCCAGGCCTGGGCCACCTGCATGAGTTCCAGCGAGGCAGGCAGGCTGGCAAGCCTGTGAAGGGGAAAGAGCTTCAGAAAGCGTTCCGGCAGGGTCTCGTAGACCTTCATGGCCTCCTCGCCGCCAGACACATTTTTTCGTTCCCTGCGCAGGGTCTCCACGTCCTGTGCAAGTCGTTGCAGGACAGCCACGGCTCCCGGCAGCAGGTCCGCAAGCTTCTGTTCCTCCAGATTGGCAAACCAGCTCTGTTCTGCCAGGCCAAGGAGGGCCAGAAGATACAGGGGCCGGATGGAGCCTTGCGCCACCTGGTCCAGAAAGCCTGCGGGATCCTTGCGCCAGACAGGGAGCCTGTCGGCAATGGGGCGGATGGACGCATCCGGCTGCTGGCACATGAACTGCAGGCACGGAGCATCCAGGACATCGGACACTGGCAGAAGGACGTCCTGCGGTGTTGTCCCGTACAGATTGTCTTCGGGAACCAGCATGAAGTGTGCCGCATACTCTCCGTTTTCCAGGGCGCAGCGCACAAGGCCCGGCAGATCCCTGACGGCAGAGACAAAGCCGAAGCTGTCCATGTTGCCGGCCGCAAAGAGCATGACATCCTGCGGCGCAAAGTCGTGGCCCTCGATGAGGTTCACGGCAGCCAGCGCCAGGGGCAGGGCAATGGACGTCTCGTCCACGGCCTCCTGCAGGGATTGCGGGGAGAGCCTTGAGACAAGCCACCATCTTCCCGGAGTGCCCCAGATGTTCAGCGCCGTCCGCGCAGCGGCCTGGGCCCGCGGCGAAAGCACGCCCTCCTCAAAGCCCACATGAAAGGTCTCGGTTTCGGCATACCCCAGCAGCACAGGCACAATGCGCACCGTGCCGTCGCTCCTGTGCGCAAGCAGGGGGACTTCCACCCAGGACTCAGCTTCCTGGCAGTGCTCGGCCATGGGCAGATCGTCGGCAGGCTTTTCGCCGCGCACAAGGATCATGGCAAGCAGAAGGCGCAGCATGTCTTCGGAGAGGTTGTCCACATCGTCCGTTTCCACGGGCCAGTCCACCAGATTGGCAGGAATGTAGGACGCATCTCCGTGACGCAGGCGCAGTGCCACGGTCTGCCAGGGTTCCCTGGTGATGAACAGTCCCTCGTATTTTTCTCTATACATCAGCATCGCATGCTCCAAACTGATACAGGGCAAACCTCAGATGGTCGGAGTCCAGATCTTCTCCCTCAAAGACCGCATCAATGTAGGCCGTGCCGCTCCTGGCAAACTGGGCCCGCAATTCCACGGGGAAGTGTTCCCTGTGCCGTGCTGCGACAAGAACGCCGCAGAATTCGAGCACAGGCACGCAGCAGTTGAAGAGGGTCTTGCCAGGCAGGGCAAAGGTGCGCAGCTCGGCAAGGCCGGGAAAGGGCTTTTCGTCCACATTCTCAAGGCGTTTCCGAAGTTTTCGGGCCAGGTCGGGAAAAATCATGGCCTCGTCACAAAGGGACAGGGGCGGCGGCATCTGCCGCAGAAGCTCCCGGGCCAGAGGGTCCAGGGCCATGGTGACGGCACAGCGCTGCACCTTCACAAAGTTGGCCAGGGGGGAACCATACTGGGTCCCAATGGGCAGGATTTCGACAATGCGGATGGGCCGTGCAAAGAACTCCTCGTCCGGCTGCCAGGAGCACTGCAGCAGGGGCTCCAGCAGGGAGGCAGCGTTCTCCATGTTCTCTTCCCAGCTGATCTTCGGTTGCGTGCCATCGTGCGTTTGCTCCGTCTCGTGCCTGCAGCGCAGCACGCAGACGGGAAATCTGAATGCCTGATGTTCCATGAAAATCCTCGTCTTGCAAAAAGGGCGTGCACCATGTCCCTTGGTGCAAGGGTGTGCAGGGGTGTGCACAAAAACGGTTCCTGTTCTGCCCTGGCATGCAATGCCCCTGTGTTCCTGGCATGTCCGCTGCCTCTTTTGTGAACGAGAGACGGACAGGCGGTGAACAGGCGGCCTCCTGGCACACTCCTTGTGCAGAGGCCAGGTCCCTGGCGGGTACAGCGCTCTGAGCTTCCGCACAGACAATGCAACAGACAGACAGCCCGCCCGCCTCTCCACAGATACAGTTTCGGCACAGGACGCTTTTTTTTCACAGCACGCCTTTCTTTCTGTGCAGAGCAGCACTGAATCTTTGCCGAAACACGAGAACAGCAAGGCAACGTGATGCAGACAGCCAGGCGTCCTGACAGTGGATCGTATTCGGGAAGGGCTTCGGGAAGGAAGCGAAGATATGCTTCTTCCGTGGCAGGGCTGCATGAACGGCCGGGATCCCTTGTTCGGCTCAAAAAGCCCTTGTGCTCACACGGCTGCCCCCATTCCTCTACCCGATCTGTGTCCCAGGGCACTGTGCCCTTTCTCTGCCCGTCCTTTCACAGGGTGCAAGATACGGGAAAGTCCCTCTTTTCGCATTCTCAACAGGTCCCTCCCAAAGTTGGGTTGGTGGCCTTCGCGAGTCCAGTCGTGCTTCATGGCCAGACAGGCGCGCAAGAGAGGTCGTAGAGACGGGATCCTACACCCAGATCAACCCGATTTTGGGAAGGACCTCTCAACATCATGAAATTACAAAAAAAGGACAGAAAAGTCTTTGAGAGTGGAACTCAAAGGGGGATTCGGCTGGAGACAACCCGCCATTTTGCTCATCTCGAATGCACGATTTGAGGGCAATATCACCCTTTTGGTTCCACCCTCAAGTCTTTTTCGTTAAGAGCTGGCCCCACCAGAGGCTTTGCAGTCCCGCTAGGCCTTTGGGCTTCCCATGAACATGGTTTGTTTTTCCAATGATGGCTCAGAGAGTATTCTTTTATTGTCTGTATCGAGTTCTTTTTCTATCTCTTCAACACTAGGCAAACTTGTTTTTAATTCTTCAGGGATTGCACGTGTTAAAACATATTCAGAAAAAGGGAAGATTTGAATATGGGCAAGAGCAAGAACGAAACATACGCGGAGCGATACGCAGCAGATA
>DXHV01000016.1 GCA_019113165.1 Candidatus Desulfovibrio intestinipullorum | reverse complement strand
GCAATCATCATACATGTGTTAAAATAAGCATGTGATTACAAATATTTATAAAATAAGCTAAATATGTTTTCTTTTTGGCCTGACTGGTTAATAGCCTAGAATTGCAAGACAAAATCAAGCTGAGTAGTTACCTTTTTTGTACGATAACTGCCACTATGTGAGCACTTACTTGTGTTGCGACCAGCCGAGATCTCCCCCAAAAAAGCGCTCCAGAGCAGGAGCGCCTTCGGGCTCGGTCTTCAGGATGCTGTTCCCCTGAAGGAGCCCCCCTGGGGGATGCTCCCCCGCAAGCGCTTCCTTGAAGATCGCTTGCCGCAAGGCTTTTGCAGGCCCCGCACAAGGGCAATGCCGGTGCCCCGATCCTGCAGGGCACCGGCATTGCGATCTGTCAGACTCTGGCACATGCTGCCAGGAAACTGTCACGGCCTTCGGCCGCGGGCACTGGCGGTCTCGTCGTCCACCTCGTCCTGCCAGCCGTTGCGGGTATTGTCCACCCTGTCAAAGCGCCGGGAATAGGGCTTGATGTCCAGGAGCGGCGTTCCGTCCAGCACATCGATGCGGCCCACATGCAGCACCCCGCCCTCCCTGGAGAGCAGCGGCACAATGCTCATGCCGATGGGATTGGGACGCCCGGGCATGCGGGTGGCAAAAAGGCCGTGTTCCTTGTCCTGGATGAAGGGCTTCACCAGCATGGGACAGGGTCTGGCCCTGTGGCAGTGGTAGAGGAGAATGATGTGGGAATAGCCCTCCAGATCCTTCAGGCCCTCAACATACTGATCAAAGACTTCCACTGTGCCCAGGCACCCGTCGGCATAGCAGGGCTGTATCGGCCCATGGGCCGGATCCGTATGCTCGCTGTGGATGATGCCTATGGGGTGGTAGACAAATTGCTCGCTCACAAAACGCCTCCGCATGCTTGATTTTCGAGAAGGCACTGCCCCGGGCGCAGGCCTCAGGCTGTGGTCCCGTCCTCCGGGACAGCGCAGGAATAGCCGGCCTCGCGCAGCAGCGCCCCTGCCTGAGTGAGCCCGAAGTCGTTCCAGGCTGTGCGGTACGAAGTGATCTCGCTGCGGGGAATGGCTCCGATCTCTATGGTGACGGTATTGGCCCCGGACTCCAGGGCTGCCCTGGTCGGGGGCACTGCACATATATCACGCACCCGTCGTCCTGCGCAAATCCGGCTCACAGCCGTGACAAGGCAGAGCCTGGCCTCACTGACCGGTTCCGTTCCGCCAAGGGGCGTGCCCGGCACATTGATGCGGGCCATGACGCCGCTCAACTGCGCCCTGCAGGCATGGGCCACAAGCAGCCGGTCCGCTATCTCCTCGTTCGTGTGCTCTGATCCCAGGGGTTCCACCATGGTATAGAGCTCCAGGCCGGCCTCCCTGACTGAGGCCATGGTGGCCAGGCGCACCTCGGGATCAAAGCGCGTGCTTGTGCCCTCGCCCAGGCGCAGGCTGTGGTAGACGCCGGTGACGCCTGCCGACAAAAGCCGCCGGGCAGCCTGCACGTCCAGCTCCCCGGTGTTCACCACCAGAGCATAGTCGCCGGCCACATCGGTCCGCACCCTGGCAGCCAGGGCACAGAGCCTGTCCAGGCTGTAGAATTCCGTGGTGCGCAGAGCAAGCCAGGAGGCGCCGCCGCCCACGGTCAGGCGTGCCGTGCGGACCACTTCCTCGTCCGTCCAGGTGCACTCCTCGCGGACCAGGCCCCACTGCTCCCCAAAGGAGCAGAAGGCGCAGTTCATGGGACAGGGGCGCGAGTCCAGGCCCACGGCACTCCACACCCGGCCCGTGCCAGCCGTGACCTCCATGGCCAGGACGCGGGCCCTGCGGCGCACAAGACGCGCTGCCTCTCCCTCCGCATCCAGGCCGAGCAAAAGGAGGATCTCCTCCCTTGTAGGATGGCTGTCTGCCAGGGAGCGGGCCACAATGCCCTCAATCCGTGCGGCAACATCCCGTTCGTCTCCGCTCTGTGCCATGGCTAGTCGGCCTCCTTCCGATCGCCGGCCGCTGTCTGTGCAGACGCCCCCTGTGCGGCCACTGGATCCCGCCACACCAGAGCGGGAAGGTCCGGCACAGCCCTGAGGCGCCGGATGCCGTGCAGAAAGTCCGCCGTGCTCTGCAGGCTTGCGAGCACCTCGTCGTCCAGGCGCACCTTCCACTCCAGGGTCTTCAGGGTCCTTTCCTCCATGGCTGCCGGAGCGCCGGTCAGTTTGCTGATTTCCCTGGCCGCCCTGGCCGGATCGACCAGGATGCAGTCCACGCCCTTCTTCGTTCCCTCCACCAGGAGGCGCAGCACCTCGGGATGCGCCTGGGCATAGGCCCTGCTTGCCACCATGACCAGGGGGTAGCTGTTGCCAAGGCCGGAGAGCGTCGTGAGCAGGCGTGCTCCGGGAACCCTGGCCAGGGCCAGGGACGGCGCCGGCTCGGAGGCGGCAAAGGCGTCGATGGATCCGCTCAGCAGGGCTTCCACCAGGTTTTTCTGGGGCGTGTTCACCAGGGTCACGGACGAGGCCAGGTTGTGGCGTGCCAGAAAGAGGTGCAGGCCGCCATGGGTGCTGGAGCCGAAATGGCAGCCAATGCGTTTGCCCCTGAGATCGTCCACGGTGCGTATGCCGGACCTGTCCGACACAATGAGGCCATGCATGTTCTCGCCGCCGCCATAGGCGCAGACAAGGACGGTGGGATGGGCCGAGGCAAGGGCAATGAGGCCCGGCACATCGCCCATGACGGCCACATCGGCACTGCCGCTCACCAGGGCCTCGGTGGCCGAGATGCCCGTGGTCATGCCCAGGTTGATCCCCTGCACTTCAATGCCCGCCGCCCGGAACCAGCCGTGCTGCAGGGCGAGGAGCTGCGGCGCGTACTGAACCTTGGCCATGTAGGCAAGCCTGCAGACCGTGTTCTGTGCCGCTGCGGCGGCAGGGACAGCGAGGGACACGGCCAAGCACGCACAGTGCAAGAAAACAGAGGTGTTTGCGCATTCTTTCTCCTCCTTCGGAAAGGGACATCGGGACATTGCATCGGGAAGGGACATCGGGAAGAGACATCGGGACGCTGCCTGCCCGGGACGTTACAGGGGACCGATTTTTGGGGCAGTCTGCCTGGCGCAGGCCCTGGTCAGGGCCTGCGTCAGGGCACGTGTCCCTGCCTGCACTTCGGGACTGTCCGGTGTGCGCGGCCGGGCCAGCCCGATGTCCGTGACCTGCACCAGGCCCTGCGGGGGCGGCAGCAGCAGGGCTACCCGGTCGGCCATGAACACCGCTTCCTCCACCCTGTGGGTCACCTGCACAATGGTCCAGCGGAAGCGCTGCCAGAGCCGCAGGACTTCGTCCTGAAGCAGGCTGCGGTTGACGGCGTCCAACGAGGCAAAGGGCTCGTCCAGCAGAAGGAGCTCGGGCCGCAGCACCAGGGCCCGGGCCAGGGCCACGCGCTGGCACATGCCGCCGGACAGGGCTGCCGGACAGGCCCTGGCAAAGTCGCTCAACCCGGTGAGGGCCAGGGCCTCCTCCACCCTCTGCCGTATCTCGGGCCCGGGCACTTTCTGTATCCTCAGGCCGTAGGCCACGTTCTCGAAGGCCGTGAGCCAGGGAAAGAGGGCATGGTTCTGAAAGACCACCACCCGGTCCGGTCCGCTGCCGCGCACAGGCGCTCCCCTGTACAAAAGCTCGCCGGACGAGGGCGGCACAAAGCCGGCCACGAGATTGATGAGCGTGGACTTGCCGCTGCCGCTCGGCCCCGTGACCGCCAGGATCTCGCCCTGGCGCACATCCAGTTCCCGGACGAACAGGGCCTCGCGCAGCCCCCGGCCTGCGGGGTCGGGCCAGGCGCAGCGCAGCTGCCTGATGCGCACAAGGACGTCCGGTTCCGGGGACCGGAACGCTCCGGTCCTGGCGTGCCGGGTCTTCATGCCACTCATGCCTCGCCCCTCCAGCGCTGCAGGGTGTGCCGCTCCAGGGGCAGGAAGAGGCAGCGCTCAAGGCACAAGCCGATCACGGCAATGACCGCGATGCAGGCAAAGGCTGCGACTTGACATCCTCCCCCCGCTTACGCAGGGGGATTCCCTACTGCGTTGCTGACCTTGCGGTCAGTCGCTTCGATGGGTTCCTGCTGCTGGACGGCTTGTGCCGACTCACTTGAGCTGAAGCTGTATTCTCCAGCTCCCCACAGGCTCTGAGGCGCTGCCCGCGCCCGAGTATATTCATTGCGGCAACGCAGTCCGCATTCCCCTCAAATCCGCAGTTCACACATTTGAAAACTGCCTGCCTGGGGCGATTTTTTGCATCTGTGCAGCCGCACTTCGGACAAGTTTGACTCGTGTATTGCGGTGGCACTGCGTAGACCTCGCCGCCCAATTCCTGCTGCTTGGCCTCGATCATGCGAAAAAGCATGCCCCAGCCCTGATCAAGAA
>DXHV01000015.1 GCA_019113165.1 Candidatus Desulfovibrio intestinipullorum | reverse complement strand
AAAACAGGGCACTTACACGATATTAAGCTCTGTCTGCCCTATCGGGGCACCCCTGTGTCTTCCCTTTTCCGGCCTTTTTCTGTTCTTCCCGTGGCTCAAACGTGGGAGCAGACTGCCTTCCCTGAAACATTTCTTCAACTCGCACTGTCCACACTCCAGAGGAATTCTCTTTAGTTGAGTCTTATGGCTACCGTTTTCCCTACTGCCTCTTGCACCATTCACCTTGATTCGCCCGATCCCATCTTTGAATGGTTTCTCCCCTCATCCACAATTTTTCTGAGCAGGGGTGCCAGGGAACAACTGGGACTTGGAGATCGTGCCGCTCTTTCCATACACGAATACTCCTCGCATATTCCCCAGGAAAACCTTGCCCGCCTTGCCAGCATGACTGCAGAGATGCTTCGCGACAGCAACGTGTCCTTGCAGGAAATCATTCATCCCTTTGATGCACTTCTTGTCCATGCCCATCTGCTGGTGACCGAACGGGAAAAGACAGGGCAGGCCCGGCGCATTGTCGGTCACCTGGCCATTTCCAAACAGCGCGCCTACAAACCCAGTCTGGTCAAAAACAGGGACATTTCCCTGCAGGGCTTCTGGAAGGTGGAGACTGCCACAGATTCCGTGCGTCTCGACAGCAATTGTGCCGGATTGCTGGGCTTTGCGGACGAGGCCTCGCGAAAGATTTCTATCAGGGAAGGGCTTGCTCTCATCCATCCCGAAGATGTGGAAAAGGTTACCAAGCGCTATCAGCTGCTTTTCGAGCACGGACAGTGGGGAAACAGCCTTGAGGAAGTGCTCCGCATTCGTCTGGAAAACGGCGAGTATGCACGCTTCTGCGTCTACGCAACCGTCATGATGCGAAACAGCGATAGCTCTGTTGGGGAAATTTTCGGATATCTGCACTCCGCCGACATTCTGACTCCTGCCGAGGACAACGATGTCGGCAATCTTCTCTACGCCATCAATGCGACCGGCGATGGTCTCTGGGACTGGGATGCCAAGACCAATGAAGTCTATTACAGCCCGAGATATCTTTCCATGCTGGGCTATACGGCTTCTGAATTTCCCGCCACTCTTGATGGCTGGATCAAGAAGATCCATCCCGATGACGTGGGCAAGATAGTGCCGCCACAGCTGGCCATTGCCTCTTCGCCCAAAAATGGTGATTCCTTCGAGTGCACGTACCGCATGCAGCGTGCCGACGGCAGCTATGCCTGGATACTGGGTCGGGGCTATGTCACCCGCCGCGATGAAAACGGACAGGCCACACGCATTGTGGGGCTGCACACGGATATTTCCGCCACCCAGGGGGACAGGGCAAAGCTTGAAGACCAGATCCGCAATGACCCGCTTACGGGTCTGCGCAGCAGAGCGTTCTTCAATATGGAGGTCGACCGCATAGAACGGGAAGAAATCCGTCCTGTCAGCGTCGTCACCTGCGATCTGGACGGCCTGAAGCTGATCAACGACTACCTCGGACATAACAGTGGCGACACCCTTCTGCAGAACTTTGCCACCCTGTTGCGTACCGTCTGTCGCTCCACGGACTGCATTGGTCGCATGGGCGGAGACGAGTTCAGCATTCTGCTGCCCTCCTGTCCGAACTGGAAGGCCAAGGAACTTGTCCTTGACATTGAAAGGGCCATGCAGGAATTCAACAGGCAGGTCGATGTCATTCCCCTCTTTGCTTCCCTTGGTGTTGCCAGTGCGGAAACCATGGATGTTCCCATGACCAGGCTCATCATCAGCGCAGACAGAAGCATGCTGAAAAGGAAGCATCAGCAGCGCGAAAAGAGCCACGAGGCCATCAGAGCCTATATCGAGCGCAGCAAGCAGATCCTTGTGAGTCTGGAGGACTGCAGGTATTAGGCGAAGCTCCCGACAGAGGTCCGTGAGTGTTTTGCCATCAACAAATGTTTCACGTGAAACATTAGTGAAAGAAGCCAGAGACTTTTGTCTCTGGCTTCTTTTGTCATACAGTTTCTCCCGGACTCGTTCCTCCAGACAAGAGCAGCAAAGGGCCTCTTCTGAACCATCAGGTATCCTGTCTGGCACCTCTCAGAAGACATCTGGCAGTGCCTCTGCTTATGTCCATGTGCTCAGCTGCCGCAGAGGAGAGAGGGGCTCCCATTATTTGTGGCTCTTCGGGGATATTTGTGGGTAGAGCCTCTATCTCCCTCATGAGTCATCTTTCCAGGTATTGTGTGCATCTTCTGAGGTCTGCCGCCATTGTCTGCGGAGCAACGATATTGCCAGAGAATTTATCAATTGTATTTGCTAGTTAGATTTCTTATCCCCTTGGAATTCTACCTTTCAGCCCATCAAGCCCAAAGAGCCTTATCTGTCAGTGTCCACAGCCACACCAAGCTCTGCGAATCCGCCGATCTTCCCTCCATCCCCACGAGCATGCAGGAAATCCTGCACTGCAGGCTAGCTTGTTCGGCAAAGTTCCAGGGCAGGGCTCTTGCAAGAGCTTGACTGCGTCCTTGCACGGGTTCTGAAAGGCATGCAAGGCATGAAGAGAATCAGCAGGCCGTTGTCTCAGTGTTCCACAGAGGAGCTCAATGTTTCACGTGAAACTTTTTTCAGTGCAGCCAGGGGCAAAAGTCTCTGGCTGCTTTTGTCACGACATTGATTCCGGACGCATCCTTCTCGTAGAGAATCAGGTCCGGGACTATCACCGTGTCATGCCGGGCATCCTGTTTGGCCTCCACAAGGATTCTCCTAGCAGGCCGCAGGAGCAGAGGGCGCACATACTGCACAGTGCGCACCCCGAATCGGCAGTGGTCGAGCTGGACGAAAAGATCAGCCGTGCGCTCTGCGGGAAAGATGAGAAAGAGGCTGCCATGATGAACCAGTATCTCTCGGGCAGCCTTCAGAAAGTGCTCCACACTGCCCCTGCGGGCCGTCTCGTTCAGGGCCTGTTCGGAAACACGGCCCCGTCCCTCTTCCCAGTAAGGCGGATTGATCTGCACAATATCGCACATGGGCGTGCAAGCCTGTCCCAGTTCACGCAC
The DNA here is from genome assembly GCA_019113165.1 of Candidatus Desulfovibrio intestinipullorum. Classification (GTDB taxonomy): domain Bacteria; phylum Desulfobacterota; class Desulfovibrionia; order Desulfovibrionales; family Desulfovibrionaceae; genus Desulfovibrio; species Desulfovibrio intestinipullorum. Next base: position 56,597 of record DXHV01000015.1, on the reverse strand, counting down.
ATCGCCGCAGGTAAAATTTGTCCGAGAACCAAGTCCCAGCTGCTCGCTGTTGGCCCTGGCGCTTGCCACAAGTTCCGGGGCAATGTCCACGCCCCAGACACAAAGCTTGTCTACCAGCAGAAGAAGGGCCAGCGAGGACGCCCCGCAGCCGCAGCCAAGGTCTGCCGCCCTCCACTGGTGGGGCGCAAGACCGGAGAAGAGACCTGTTTCCTGCCCATGTCTGCGCTTATGTGACCTGTTTCGCAGAGCCCGGGCCACAAAGGCTGGCAGCAGGAGGGCATCGGCTGAAAAGCGCATGGAGCCCTCGGGCTGCTGCAGTCCGGCTGGAAAGGCCGCAGCACACGGCCTGCAATGTGTCTCGACCATGAAGCCTCCCTTGCAAAAACTCAAAAGACGTGCTGCGGAACACAACCGACAGCACGTCTTCTGCATGCGATGATGCTGACTCCAGGAAAGGGGGCAGGGCTAGAGCAGGGCGTTGTCCCAGTTGAACAGCCCCGGCCTGTCAAGAGCAGGCACACTGGCCGGTGCCTTTTCCTGCAGATTGACGCAGAACGAGTAACCTGCCTTGTCCATCTCCTGGCGCTTTTCAGTCAGGTCCAGCTGCCAGGCAGGATAGATCCAGACGTTCTCTCCGTACTGTCGGGCCCAGAACAGCTCACCCTTGGGCGAGGCAAAGGGTTCATTCAGACGCACCCCCAGGGTGCCAAAACGGCTTATACCTACAGGCCAGGCACCCTTGAGAACATAGCCCAGAGGCAGGGGACTCACTCTGGGAAGACTCAGCAGTGTCTCGCTATTGAGTTCTGGAGAAACGATGCCTGAGTGAAAGCCCATATCGGCCAGTGTCTGGACAGCACGTGCATTGGCTATGTTGCAGAAGGGGCCTGCCACAAGACACGTTTTCTCATCCTGGCGCATTCTTTCGGAAAAGAGAGCCATCTGCCAGGGTGCGTTGCAGACAAAGGTTCTTGCTCCTTCACGCCACAGATGTTCAACCATCTTCTGATAGTCCTTTTCCTCGTCAGCCCAGAGGACAGGAGGCAGCCACCAGCCAAAGCGGTGCACGATGGTCCGGGACAGATCGGCAGAACGCGGCGTGATCCACAAGCAGGATAAAAAGGCTCTGGCGCCTCTGGTCTCCTTGCCATGGGGTAGACTGGCATGCACGGTCATGTCCTGGAAGGAGTGCCTGCGGGCAGCAGGGACTGGCGGCAGGGAAACGCTGACAGCCTCGGTTTTTCTGGCGGGCAGGGCTTCCAGCCTGTTCTGCCAGTCTGCAAGAATCTGCTCAAGTTCCTTTTCGCGGCGGTCTATAAGGTAGACCGGTGTCCCTGACGGAGGCGTCTTGTGCCTGGGCAGACGGAGTACCAGAGTCCCGCCCTTGGGTGTTGCACGGGTCACAGGCAGTGTGGAATGCCAGCGTTCATCCTCGACGCCTACGCGCAGATAGTCTCTGGGGACAAGCGGAATATGGGGCTTGAGGCAGGGCGCTCCATTGGGACCAGCTGATATCTTGCCTATGAACAGGCCGGAACTCGTCTGACCGGACGGATCCACAGGCACATTCTGATGCCTAGGCAAGAATCGGGCATGGGTCGTGGGACGGCCCAGAGCCATGGCCAGTATGCCCTCGGCCATTTTCTTCGCCTGTGCATCACCGGGATTGTCGCGCAGGATGCGATAGGCCGTCACGGCATGGAAGACGTAATGCGGCCCCTTCTTGCGGCCTTCAATCTTCCAGGACACAAGGTGCGGCACACCCACAAGCACCTTGGACAGTACGTCCAGGGACAGATCCTGACAGGAAAAATACCGTCCTGCCTGATTCTTGCCTATACGAAGTTGCGGTTGGCGCTGGCCAAAGCCCTGCGTTCTGGCAGCGCTCTGTCCCGGTCTTTGCTGCATACGCTGCAGGACAGGTTGCAGGGCTGCATTTCCCTGGGAGTACACCCTGCGACAGGGCTGCACGCAGCGGCCGCGCAGTCCGCTCTTGCCGCCCATGTAGCTTGACCAGTAGCAGCGACCGGAGACGCAGTAGCACAGGGCTCCATGAATGAAACACTCAAGCTGCAGATCGTCGGGGCAGGCAGCTCCCATCATCTGAATTTCGTCAATATTCAGTTCACGGGGCAGAACGACACGGTTTGCTCCCAAATCGCGGGCAACCTGCAGTGCCTGGGGGTGGGTAATATTGGCCAGCGTGGAAAGGGTAATGGACCCTTCATAGCCGACCTGGCGTGCCAGGGACACCAGGGCCAGATCCTGCACAATGAGGCCGTCGCAGCCCACCTGCGTCTCAAGACGGCGGATAAGCCGTGCCGCGGCATCGATTTCGTTATCCTTGACCAGGGTATTCATGGCCACAGTGACACGGGTGCCGTTCTCATGGGCAAGGTCTGTCAGTCTGGAGAGTTCGGTCAGGCCAAAGTTCTCCGCCTGCATGCGAGCAGAAAACTGCTTCAGGCCAAGATAGATGTTGTCTGCGCCGGCAGCCAGGGCGCTCAAAAAGCAGGCGGTATCACCAGCAGGAGCCAGGATTTCCGGTTTTTCAGCTGTTGGTTCGGGCAAAACAGCACGATTCACGCTTGGTTTCTCCTTGTGTTCCGGACCGTCCGGCCAGGAACAATGATCTGAATTCCTTGTCTCTTCCTAAAAGAAGAATGGGGTACTATCTGGCCAGCTCGATCTCAATGGCCCTGCGGAACATGTGAATGGGAATGGCTCCGCGGATGACCAGATTATTGACCAGGAAATAGGGCGTGCCCTCTATGTTCAGCTTTTCTGCATCCTCCAGATCTTCCTTGAGGATCTGGGCCACGACCTTCTGACGGCGCTGGCTGTCCATCTTTCTCATGTCCACGCCGATATTCGTGGCTGTCTTGCGCAGAAATTCCTCGCCCTTGAGCAGCAGTTCGTCGCGCTGATCAAAGAGTATGCGGTAGAACTTCCAGGCAAGCTCCTCGCTCTGCATGGAAATAGCCACATAGTACTGCGAAGCCAGTCCACTGATGCCTTCCGGATCCAGGGGCATGTTCTTGAAGACAAAGCTGACCTTGCCGGAAAATTCCCTAATCAGGGTTTCCACAGTCTTTTCGGCACGCTGGCAGTAATTGCAGGTGAAATCCGAAAAGGCAATGATCTGTACCTTGGCAGAGCTCTTGCCCACCCTGGGGCGGTTCTGGGTACGAACCTTCTTGGGAACCCTGGCATCCTGGGACCATTGCTTTTCGAGATTGCTCATCCTTTTATGATCGGAACCCATCTGTGCGATATCTAGCACGGTTTCACAATGCTCGCGCAGAAAATCAAGGAGAACCTCGGGATGTTCCCTGAGCAGCTGCTCCAGGGCAGGTTTTATGTCCGAGGCAGACAAGGTCTCTGCACGGGCTGTCTGCGCATACCCTCCGACTCCATGGAAAAGCATCCATGCGGCCAGTATCCCGGAAAAAACGCTTTTTGCTCTCATGACATGACTCCCTGGCTGTGACTCAGGCACAATTCATACTGTTCAAACCTGCACCACAAGTCACTGCTCTGTTTTTGTTCTTCCCAAATACAGAAATTCTGTACACAGAATGTGATATTCCGTTGATCAAAAAAGGCTGATTTTTCTGTCTTTCCCCTCGTAATATACAAGAAATTACAAAGGGATACAAGAGAGCAGAAAAACCAGCGCGAGAATACGTGCTAAAAAAAAGCCTGTCAATACAGGTTGTTGAGGAGCTACGAACAGGATCCTGCGGCCCAAACGAAGAACCCCGGTCAGAAGCCGGGGTTCTTCGTTTGAGGCTAATTCTTGTGCATGGAGAGGCCGATACCTTCAAAGAACTCGAAGATGCCGAAGCCGTACCACAGGGTATAGAGGATGTAGAAAGCAAGCATGCCCACGATGAGCAGGATGTGCTCACTAACCTTGGCTGCATCAACAGTATAGAAGTTGTTGCCAGGCTCGAGTGCCTTGCGCAGCACTTGGTCAATGACCTTTGCTTCCGCAATCTTGCCTTGCCGCTGCATGTCCTTGATGGAGGGGTTCAGAATATACCACCACACCTTGGACACGTGGAGCGCCGGCATATGATAGTAGAGTTCAATAGGCTTGTGTTCATTGAAGTAGAGCTTGTCACCCACTTCAGTCACGGCAAGAAGAATGGTTTCCAGATTACCCTTGAAAGTCAGACGACCATTCTCATAGCTTGCCTCGGCGCCAACGATGTCCAGAACCTTGAGAGCGCCGGAAGAAAGTTCATGCTTGACGGGGACATTGGCCTGTATTTCTTCTCCCTTGACTGTCTCTATCTCTTTCTTGACTTCGGGAATGAAGTAGGAAGAGCCCTTGGAAAGAGAGTTGAAGACGGCATCAGCATACTGCAGACCGGTGAGCTTGTTGCCGTAGTTGTCATGAAGCATGGGGAAAAGCAGGAAAATACACACGCCAAAGAACGATCCGATCATGACCAGACCGCGGATAAATGCTCCTCTGTGATGAATTAACATTTTAGCCCTCCCTCAGTTTGTTGATATTCAAAATGAACTTGCTGAGAACCCAGAAACCGAAGAAGGCCACCACAAACCAGAAGACAATATTGCCGACAAACTCAATGCCATTCACAAGACCTGCCGGCAGACTGATGATTTCCATCTCCACAAATTTCTTTGGCAGTGTGGTGATGCGGTTCACGAAGCCGGCAAGAATAGACATGGCATAGAAACCGCGAATCTGTGCACCCTTGACCACCTTTGTGGTCAGAGCGCCAATCTGAATGCCAAGCAGGGAACCAAGCAGCATGCCTACGGCCAAGGTGTAGAACACGTAGCCGTAAATTGCGTACTGGCCAATGGCTGCGAAACCGGCCGTAAAGATAATCTGGAAAATATCCGTACCAACGGTGGTCATGGCAGACACACCGAAGATGTAGACGAACATGGGGAAGGTCACGAAACCACCGCCCACGCCCATGATGGCAGCGAGCATGCCGACCACAACACCGCCAAGAGCAACGATCCAGCCGGAGATATGACGTCCGCCGGGCACTGCATCCTGGTCAAAGGTAATCATGGGGGGGATATGGAGGGACTGCAGCTTCAGGGACAGGCCGGTACGGTTGGCATTGGGTGCATCAGGAGCCTTGTTGCCGTCCTTGTCCTTGCGCACGATTCTGTTGGTCAGGCGCAGGTAGTCGTACAGAGCATAGAAGCCCAGGAAACCAAGAAGCAGGGCGTACACGACGGTGATGAAGACGTCGGACAGGATGGGGCTGAAGTTGTACAGGCCCTTGTTGATGGCACCGCCAATGAAGGTACCGCAGATGGAACCGATGAGGAATGCCAGGGCAAGACGAACGGAGACGTTACCAAGCTTCTTGTGAATGGTGGTTCCCATGATGGCTTTGGCAAAGATGTGGAAAAGGTCCGTGCCCACAGCCAGGATACCCTTGACACCAACGGCCATGAGGGCAGGCGTGATGATAAAGCCACCGCCTGCACCAATACAGCCGGTAATCAGGCCGGCTGCGACACCAACGGCTATTGATGTCAGGAAGATGCTCGTTGTGTAGAAGGACGGAGCATAGGCAGCCTTGCCGCCTAACATTTCGTGGCCCACATAGGCCTCTGCACAGCATGCAGCCAGAATCGGGACAGCAAGCGCCAGAACTATCAAAAGTTTCTTGCGATTCTTCAGAATAGACATCGATGCTTCCAGATCCCAGCGGGCATACGCCTGTGATCCCGCGATTAGCATCTGGTACAGATCTCTACCAACACTCATAGAAAACCTCCTCGCGTTCGCGCTTTTCTTCACAAATAGAAAAGGGCAAAAGCCTTGTTAGCACGTGGGCTTTTTTATGGGAAGCCCCCAAAAAAAGAAAAGACGACCTAACAGGAAGCTCATCTTTTAGGGTTACGATAAAATTAGACAAATAAAGATAAGTATTTTCAATATTTTATCGATAAAAAAAATCAAATTTTAAAAATTTCCAAAAAAATTTTTTTATGTGTGAAAAGTTTGACAAGCACCTTGCTCATAATAGAAAAGTGCCTTTGCATGCCCGACAGATTTTAAACTAAAAATGGCGTATTTATACTTTTAGACATCTGATACACAGGCCAAGACGGCGATCTTTCGGGAAACGGTGCCTTGCAGCTCCTGTTAAAGCGATTTTTTGACGGTCGTGCAGGGGCAGCAGGAGAGCTCTTCAATGATTTTTTTCACAAGTGCATATGTTTTTTCTTTTTTTACAAGGATTTACAATCATTTTTCCATACCATATAAAGGCTAATTTTTTCAGGCTGACGTAAAGATCCTGCTCCGGGGGGCACACTTTCTTTTCTCTGCCGTGCCTTCTTTTCGAAAAGCACACCTCTGTTCTGGACACGAAAAAAGACATGCCACGATCCCGGATATAGAGTGCGTAGACACAGACCCTCCGGCTCAGAAAAATGCAGGCACAAACACATCCTCCGGGCTTTGTGGAGGCGCTCACGGCAACAGGAGCTCCATGGAAAAAAATAAAAGAGCTCCAGTCCCGTGAGCAACAGGAAGCAGCATCCCGTTTCTCGTGCGGAGACCATTCTGCTTTTGCCTCACCATCTTTCCATGGGGCCGTGTCCTTCACTCTTAGACCATCCCTGTTTACATCCTCCTGTGACGTTCCTCGCTGCCTTCCTATGAAAAGAGTATGCAGGAGACGTTGCAAGGAGCCAGAACATGAACAGGATGTCCGCCTGTCTTCTCAGTCCTCTGGACGCAAATTGTTTCACGTGAAACAAGACCTTCTCCACTCAATAGCTCCGACGGTGCCAGACAGTTTTGTTTTGGCAGCAAGTGTGTCATGTTCAAGACAACAGTATGCGGAGGGAATATGTCAGCCAAAAATCTTTCAGAGGACCAGTCCTGGACCATGCGACGCCTGACGGCCGTGACAGCCGTCTTTCTGGGCGTTGCCTTGGTCATCATAGACAGCACCATCGTCAATCTGGCTCTTCCTGTTCTTGCCCAGAGTCTGTCCGTCAGCGATGCTACCTCGACCTGGCTTGTCATTGCCTATCAGATGGTGCTGGTGACACTACTCTTCCCGTCCATTGTCCTTGCCAGCGTTCTTGGCCGAAGACAACTCTTCCTGCTGGGCATTGCCCTCTTCACCCTGGCCAGTCTGGGCTGCTGTCTGGCCGGATCCTTCGGCGTTCTGGTGTGCTTTCGCATTCTGCAGGCAGCCGGCGGTTCAGCCATTCTGAGTGTCAACATTTCCCTGGTGGAACAGCTTTTCCCAAAAAGACAGCTCAGCAGAGGCCTTGGGCTCAATACGGCCACCATTTCCCTGTCCATCATTCTGGGACCGCTCATTGCCGGCTTTATCCTCGTGCACTCTTCCTGGCACTGGCTTTTTGCCTTCAATATCCCCCTGGGGCTCTTTACCCTGTGTGCCGGACACCTGTTCTTTCCAAGGGAGCGCATCCACAGCACAACATCGCTCACCTATTCCCTGGAAACACTCGTTCTGGCCATTCTTTTCTTTGCGGCCTGCTTCAGTCTGCTGGGCATCTTTTCCTACGGCTTCCCTGCATGGACGGCTCTTCCGGCCCTACCCATCCTTGCCCTCAGCACCGTTTTTCTTGTGCGCTCGCAGCGCAGGGCTCCCATCAAGCTCTTTCCCGATGCACTGTACGCAAGGACCGGCTTCAGAGCCTCCATGTTCTGTCTGCTCTTCTGCTTCATGGCCCAGTCAGGCACCGTTCTGGCCATGCCCTTCTTCTTCATGGAGTTCCTCGGTTTTGACATCGCAGACATCAGCTTTCTCCTGATTTGCTGGCCCCTCCTGCACATTCTGGCCTCCGTGTCCTCGGGAGAACTGACTGCCAGAGTTTCGCCCAATGTTCTCTGTCTTGCTGGCATGGTCCTCTGCGCCCTGGGCATCCTCTCCATCTTTCTTCTCGAGTCCCCGGCAAGCCTTGCCCAAACAGCGGTACGGGTTGCTGTCTGCGGTCTGGGCTTCGGACTCTTCCAGGCTCCCAACGATACCGTCACGCTGCTCTGGGCTCCTTCAGCACTGCGCACACAGACCAGTGCCATCCTGGCCTTCATGAGAACACTGGGACAGACACTTGGTGCCATGATAACGGCTGGCGCCTTGCTCTGGTTTCCCGATGCCCTGGAACTTTCCTTTGTTCTGGCCGTCTTTTCGGCAGTGCTGGGGATTGCGGCCATTCTGACACGCAGCCTTCTCCGTGTGCCAGAAGAACAGGCATGAGAAAACACAAGCCCGCATCAAAAGGGGGCTCTACATACATAACATATTGAAAACACATATATTTAGACAAAAAAGAAAAGCAGCAGACACAAGACACGCCTGTGGCGAGCGTGTACGCTTTTTGACCTGTCAGCAAAAAATTCCTTGACCCTTGAGAGGGGATTGCATAGGAAATGGCAGCAGGATATCACTAAAAACATAAAATGTTTCACGTGAAACATTGTGATACAAGGAGTCCTTTTTGATGAGTCGAGTGATTTGTGTCGCAAATCAAAAAGGAGGTGTGGGAAAAACCACAACCTCCATTAATCTTGCTGCCTCTCTCGCAGTCATGGAGCATAAAACCCTGTTGATTGACTGTGACCCCCAGGCCAATGCCTCCAGTGGTCTGGGTGTACGGGGCGAAACGCTGGAACAGGATCTCTACACTGTCTTCTACAAGCCGGATTACAAGACTGTCAGTTCAGCCATTGTGCAGGTCAAGAGCCCCTTTCTCAATCTTCTACCCAGTTCTGTCAGCCTGGTTGGCGTGGAAGTCGAACTCGTTAATGAAATAGGAAGAGAGTTTTTTCTCAAGGCTCTTATTGATTCCGTTGCCAGCGATTATGAATTCATCATCATTGACTGTCCTCCGTCCCTGGGCCTGCTGACCCTCAACGCACTCTGTGCCGCTTCGGAACTGCTAGTTCCCCTGCAGTGCGAGTACTTTGCTCTGGAAGGCATTGCCAAGCTGATGAATACCTATACCAAGGTGCGCAAGCTCAATCCCAATCTTGCCATCCTGGGTATTCTCCTGACCATGTTCGATATTCGCAACCGGCTTTCCAAGGACGTGATGGACGAAATCAATCGCTGCATGCCCAGATACCTGCTCAAGACCTACATTCCTCGCAATGTGCGCCTGTCCGAGGCTCCGAGCCACGGGAAATCCATCATCCATTATGAAATCAAGTCAAAAGGCGCAACGGCGTATCTGAATCTGGCTCAGGAAGTGCTTACCCGCAAGCCTACGCCCTAGGCCTGGAAGGCAGGGTGTGCTCGCAGACAACCTCATCCTTGAAATGTTTCAGCCTGATGGTTGTGCCACAGTTCAGACACTGAAAGACCAGCAGACCGCCTGTATTGGCATTGCTCAGTGCAAAGGGATGGGTGGGATCTGTACGCCAGTCCCCTGTTTCCCTGCCGCAGTTGGGGCAGTGCACGGAACCGGAATAATCGTAGTCAAAATCCCACTGCGAGAGAAAGTCCCTGAACTCCTTCAGGGATTCCTGTACGACACCGCCGTGCTTGAAGAAGAGTTCCTTCTCTCCGGCCTTCAGGTCGTATTTGACAGCGTTCCACAGCTCCCGGCTCAGTATATAGGCAAAGGGCTTTCCATCCGCGCCATTGCAGCTGCAGATGTGCCCGGGGACTTCGGTGCTGGGTCCGAGCATTGGCAGGGCTCCCTGCAGAGCGTCTGCGCAGCGCACTCCAAGCTCAGCAGACACAAGGAAGCATTCCCGCTGTGCCTTCACATCTTTCATATGAACTATATGTGTCTCTAAATCGAACATAATAACCTCCATAGTTTTCTGAAGCTGTATAATCTGGAGTTTTATGCAGCACAGAGGCAAAGAGCCTCAAGGAGTCGCACGTGTCATTCAAAGGACTTGGTCGTGGACTGGATGCCCTTCTGCCCGCAGATCTTCAGGCTGCAGGTATTGAAATGGATATAAGGACCAATCAGATTCTCAACATGCCCATTGACGATCTGATTCCCAATGAAAATCAGCCAAGAAAAACCATGACACCAGAAGGCCTTGAGGAACTGGCCAAGTCCATCCAGCGTCAGGGTGTGATACAGCCTCTTCTGGTACGCCGCAGTCAGGAACCTGGCAAGTATCAAATCATTGCCGGCGAACGCCGCTGGCGTGCTGCCCGCATGGCACAGATTACCGAAGTGCCTGTCTATCTCAGGGAGATGAGCGACAGCGATGTCATGCTGGTGGCGCTGATTGAAAATCTGCAGCGCGAGGATCTCAACGCTGCCGAAGAGGCACAGGCTCTGCAGGATCTCAAGGATCAGCTCCACCTGACCCAGGAAGAGCTGGCCATCCGTCTTGGCAAGAGCCGCTCCAAGATTGCCAACTCTCTTCGTCTTCTGCAACTTCCGAAAGAAGCTCTGGCCTGTCTGCAGGACGGACGCATCAGCGCAGGCCACGCACGCTGCCTGCTGGCCTTTGCGGACCACCCGGAGCATGTGCAGGGCTTTCTCTCCTATATCCTGGACCATAAGCTTTCCGTGCGCGACTGCGAAGACATCCTCTCCACATGGAAGCAGCAGCATACCCTGCCCTGGCTCAGCGAGACGCCCCAGGTTCCGCAGGAACCCAGAAAGCGCTTTGTCAAAAGCGCTGCCTTCAAGCAGATAGAAAAGGACCTGAGCAGTTTGCACAACTGCCGGGCCAGGCTGAGCGGCAATGCCCAGACAGGCAGGATCAGCTTTATCTACAAAAACGAAGAGGAACTGCAGCAGCTTTTGAACAATTTCGGACTCAGCAGTCTGGCCGAGTACGAACAGGCTCCAGAAGACGATACCTCCTCGGCAGAGGCTGCTGCCGACGCAGTCGGACAAGAGAGCTCAGCCCAGGACAGCGTTCAGGAAGGCCTGCAGGACAGGGCATAAGCTGTTCCCCATCTTGTTAAGGACGCAAAAAGGTGCCCGGAGTTCCATACTCATGGAATTCCGGGCACCTTGTGCTTTGCCTGTCTCTTTCTTGTGTTTTGGCCTTTTGTCGTCCAGCCAGAGGGCCTCTAGACCTGCACGAGGGCTGCGTACATGCCTTCCACCGGGAATTCCCTGGACGAGCCCCCCTGGACTGCCCCAGGCGCTGTCAGAGTCTCCGTGCCGGGCAGCCATTCGTTCAGGATGTGTGCTCCTGTGCCCTCAAGTGCTTCCCGAAGCAGCTGTTCGTTTTCCTGACATGTCAGCGTACAGGTGATGTAGGCAAGGCATCTGCCCCTGGTCATTCTCTGCAGAAGACTCTGCACAAGCTCTTTTTGCACCCTGGTATAGGCGGCAATGTCCGGTTCCCTGAGCTTGATGTCCGGACGCCTGCCAAGCACGCCCAGACCGCTGCAGGGCACATCCAGAAGGACGTGTCCGGGCCAGGAGTCCAGAGGCGGCCTTGTGCCGTCGGCAAGAAGGACATGGGGCACGTTCAGCCCCAGCCGGGCGCATTCTCCAGAAAGATGGGAAAGACGTCGCCAGGAGATGTCCGTGGCCAGTGTGACAGCGTGGCCTTCTTCAAGCAGGGCCATGGTTTTGCCCCCGAATCCCGCGCAGACATCCCAGACCGGGGCCTCGTCCGGAAACTCCAGGTGAGCCAGGACCAGCTGCGAGCCGGCCGACTGGGAGGAAACGCGACCTGAAGCAATGAGTTCCTGAACAGATACGGAAGCAGGCAGGCCGTCTGGAAACCAGAGGCCTCTTTGTCCGGCCTTCCCAGGCAAAGGCTGTCCTCCGGCCTGACGCAGGAGCGACATGGTATCCTGCCAGCCGGTGCGTGCTATATTGACCCGCAGGGCCGCCACAGGCCGCTCAAAGCTCTGTCTCAGGGCCCTGCGTGCGGCCTCTTCGCCCAGTTCCCGACGCAGCAGATAGCCTATGCCTGGAGGAATGCTGACAAGGCGCAAGAAGGCTGCATAGTCGTCCCGGTCACTACTCTGTCTGTAAAACTCCTGCGTGTGCACGGCCTGCCCCAGGCGGAGCAGATTGCGCAGGCCGCCATTGGCGGCTCCGGCCACGCCCTTGCCCGCAAGCTGGGCAATGTCTGCCACAGTCTCGTTCACTATGGCGTACTGCGGCGCCCTTTCCTGAAAAAGCAGGGCTGCCGCCGCTATGACCAGCAGACGGCGCACGGGGGAGAGAAACTTGTCGAACCTTGGAAAGAGCGTCTGCAGGACAAAGGTACAGCGCAGCATGCCTCGGAAGGTCCAGTAGGCCAGATCCGTTGCCTGACGTCTGGTTTCCCCGGACAGGGACATGTCCTGCAGCACCTGGGAGAGGGCTGCCTGCAGGGGCACGCCCCTGTCCACAGCTTCCCAGGTCAGCAGCACCACCTTTCTGGCCGAGGGTCTGAGCCTGTGCAGCCTGGCCGACATCTTACTCTGCCCCGACAGGGACAATATGCCCTGCCCTGCTCAGGCTGCTGCCGGCCAGACGCTGACCATTCAGGAAGGAGGCCACATCCATGCTCTTCTTGCCCTGGGGCTTGAGCCTGACCACCTGCAGAGCGCCCTCGGCACAGACAAGCACAAGCTGGCCTTTCCGGGCCAGCACGCTGCCCGCCTCGGCCCCGGTCTCGTTCTCAGTACAGCAGACTTCCTCAAGGACCACGGTGACGGGTCCCTGTTCCAGGCTCAGCGTTACATGGGCGCCGGGGTCAGGTGTCACGGCACGGATGTGACAGTCGACAAGCCTGGCCGGACGATGAAAGTCAATCCAGCCGTCCTGCTTGGAAATCTTGGCTGCATAGGAGGACGTGCCTGTCTGCTCCACAGGCACGCAGTGCCCCTCGGGAATGTCCCTGAGCACGGACAGAAGCAGGGGCACGGCCAAGCCTGCCATCCTGTCCAGCAGGGAACCTGAGGTCTCGCCGGCCGTGGCCACGGAGGCGCTGGCATAGACAGGCCCTGTATCAAGGCCTGCTTCCATGCGCATGATGCTCACCCCTGTCCTTTCGACACCGTCCATGAGCGCACGTTGCACAGGGGCACTGCCCCTGTAGGCCGGCAGCAGGGATGTATGCACGTTGACGGGGGCATATCGCGGCAGGTCAAGGACCGTTTGCGGCAGGATCATGCCATAGGCTGCCACCACGAGATAGTCGGGCTTCAGCCCGGCAAGGAAGTCCTGCTCGGCAGGCTCCTTCTTCAGCGAGAGCGGCTGGCGCACGGGAATGTTGTGCGCACAGGCCAGGTTCTTGACCGGAGAGGGAATGAGCTTCTTGCCCCTGCCTGCGGGACGGTCGGGCTGGGTATAGACGCAAGGGACGTCAATCCACGGGCATTCGAGAAGGCTTGCGAGAATATCTGCAGCAAACTTCGGTGTGCCCATGAAGACGATTCTCAGCTGTGCTGCTGAGCCTGATGCTTTTCTTCCTGTTGTTTCTTCTTGAGCCACTTCTTTACCTTTCCATCAAAAAGAGTCCGTCTCAGGCGTCCTATCCTGTCTATGAAGAGAATGCCCTTCAGATGATCCGTTTCGTGCTGGACAATGATGGCCTCAAAGCCCTCGATGTCCCGTTCAAAGACAACACCATCAAGCCCCATGGCCTTCAGATGAATGCTGCTGGAACGCTCCACATCCGCCCTGTAGCCAAAGGGAACGGAAAGGCAGCCTTCCTGCCGGCTCACCACAGGCTCACCCGTCAGCGTGACCTCTGGATTGATGAGCACACGGGGCTGGCGTTCCTCGTCTTTTTCGGAAGGATCATAGACAACCATCTGCAGGTGCACGCCCACCTGGGGAGCTGCCAGACCGACACCAGGAGCCTTGTACATGGTCTCCAGCATATCGTCTGCAAGCTCGCGGATTTCATCGGTGATCTCCGTAACCGGCGCACAGACCTTGGACAGCCGTTCGTCTGGATAGATCACTATTTCACGTTGAGTACCCATAGATATCTCCCTGACTGCAGAGAGTTCTGCTTAGTAGACAAAGAATGCAAGACCGAAAAAGGGAGGTCACGGGAAAGACTTTCCTTTTCGGTCTTGCATGCTGATGTGAAACGGGTTGCCGGCTAGCTGGCGCTTTCGCTCTTCTGGGCGGCAGCGTCCGCATGCTTTTCCGGTGCCTCGCGCAGGCGTATGCCTAGCTCGCGCAGCTGGGCCCCGGAGACAGACGACGGCGCATTGGTCAGGAGGCAGGTAGCCTTCTGGGTCTTGGGGAAAGCAATGACGTCGCGAATGCTCTGGGAGTCGGACAGAAGCATGATGAGACGGTCCAGACCAAAGGCAATGCCGCCATGGGGCGGAGCACCAAATTCCAGGGCATGGAAGAGGAAGCCAAACTGTTCTTCGGCACGTTCGTCCGTGAAGCCCAGAGCCTCGAACATGCGCATCTGGGTGACGGCCGAATGAATGCGGATGGAACCGCCGCCCACTTCGTTGCCGTTGAGCACCATGTCATAGGCTCTGGCCTTGGCACGGGCGGGATCCGTGGTCATGAGATCGATATGGCCAGGCATGGGCGAGGTGAAGGGATGGTGGCAGGCCACATAGCGGTGCTCTTCCTTGTCGTATTCAAAGAGCGGGAATTCGGTCACCCAGAGGAAGTTGAAGCTGTCCTTGGGAATGAGATTCAGCTTCTGGGCAATGTGCACGCGCAGATTGCCCAGGGCGGCATTGACCATCTCGGCTTCGCCGGCCTGGAAGAAGAGGATGTCGCCGACCTTGGCATCCAGGCGCTCCCTGATGGCCTTGCGTTCTTCCTCGGAGAGGAACTTGGCAATGGGCGACTGCCATTCGGTTTCCGACTTGATCTTGATCCAGGCAAGGCCCTGGGCACCATAGATGCGCACAAAGTCGGTGAAGGCATCGATTTCCTTGCGGGTCAGCGTCTCGCCCCCCTCAACCTTGATGGCCTTGACCATGGCTGCATTGGCAAAGAGCTTGAAGCCGGAATTGCGCACGGCATCGGTGAGCTCGCACAGCTTCATGCCGAAACGGGTATCGGGCTTGTCGACACCGTAGTCGCGCATGGCCTCGTCCCAGGTCATGCGGGGGAAGGGCACGGTCAGCTCCTTGCCAAGGACATCCCTGAAGACCCTCTGCATAAGCTGTTCGGCCACGGTCATGACATCATGCTCGTTGACAAAGCTGAGCTCCATGTCCACCTGGGTGAACTCGGGCTGGCGGTCGGCACGCAGGTCCTCGTCGCGGAAGCAGCGCACAATCTGGAAGTACTTCTCGAAGCCGGAGACCATGAGCAGCTGCTTGAACAGCTGAGGTGACTGCGGCAGGGCGTAGAAGGAGCCCGTATTGAGGCGGCTCGGTACCAGGAAGTCCCTGGCGCCCTCGGGAGTCGACTTGGTCAGGAAGGGCGTCTCAATTTCGTAGAAGCCGTTCTCGTCCAGGAAGTGGCGGATGGACTGCATGGCCCTGTGACGCAGCACCAGATTCTTCTGCATGCAGGGACGGCGCAGATCCAGGAAGCGCCACATGAGACGCAGGTTCTCGCCGGCATCGCAGCGATCTTCAATGGCAAAGGGCGGTGTCTTGGAGGTGTTCAGCAGCTTCCACTCATGGGCAACAACTTCTATTTCGCCTGTCTTCAAGTTGGGATTGGTCATGCCTTCGGGACGGGCACGAACCTTGCCCTTGACGGCAATGACGTATTCCAGGCGCAGAATGCCGGCCCGTTCATGTGCTTCGGGAGCAATGTCCGGAGAAAAGACAACCTGGGTCAGGCCTTCACGGTCACGCAGATCCACAAAGATGAGCCCGCCGTGGTCACGGCGGAACTGTACCCAGCCCATAAGGCACACTTCCCGGTCCACATCGGCCCGGGTGAGTTCGCAGCAGGAAACTGTTCTTGTCCAGTCACCAATATCTTCAATATATTTGGAATGTTCCTGCTGGAGATCCAAAATCTGATCGCTCATAAAGGAGTATCCTTACAATAGTATGCAGTGCGTTCGACAAAGGGGCGATCCCCCTTCGTCCTCGGTCTAGTTCTTTCCGCCCAGTGCGTCCACAAGCTGGCTCTGGGCGACATCCGTCTGCGTGCCCAGATCCATGTCCTTGACGGCGACCACCTGACGGGCAGCCTCGTCGCTGCCGAGCAGGAGGGTATAGCGGGCACCGGACTTGCCAGCCTGGCGCATTGAGCTCTTGATGCCGGCCACGGCATAGCCCATCTCGCCGCTCAGTCCGGCCAGTCGCAATTCCCTGGTCAGTCTGAAGGCTGTGTGCAGGGAGCCTTCGTCCAGGCAGACCATGTAGAAGTCCCTGCGTCTGGGCAGACGTTCGCCGAGCAGCAGTGCCAGACGCTCCATGCCGCAGGCAAAGCCGATGCCGGGCACATCGGGACCACCCAGGTTCTGAATGAGGCCGTCATAGCGGCCGCCGCCGGCAACAGCCGTCTGGGCACCTATTGCCGAACTCTGCAGCTCGAAGGTCGTGCGGCAGTAATAGTCCAGGCCGCGCACAAGGCAGTGATCCTGGACATAGGAAATATTGTTCTCCTGCAGAAGGCCGGTCACAATCTCGTAGTGACGGGCGCAATCGGGGCAGACATAGTCCAGAAAGACCGGAACTTCCCTCATGAAGGCCAGATCATGGTCCTTCTTGCAGTCCAGCACGCGCAGAGGATTGGTGTGGAGACGGCGCTTGCAGTCGTCACAGAGATCGGCTTCATGCCGACTTAGGTACTCGACCAGGGCGGCACGGTACTTCGGACGGCATTCGGGGCAGCCGAGATTGTTCATGCGCAGGGTAAGATCCGTGAGTCCCAAGGCATCCACATAGTGCATGAGCAGGGATATAATTTCCGCATCGGCTGTGGGCGCGTTGCTGCCCAGAAGCTCGCAGTCTATCTGATGGAACTGACGCATGCGTCCCTTCTGCGGGCGCTCGCAGCGGAACATGGGTCCGTAGGTGAACAGCTTGGACACGGATTCCTTGGCGTGCAGGCTCGCCGAGATGTAGGCCCGCATGATGCCGGCCGTTGCTTCGGGGCGCAGGGACTGATTGGTTCCGTGACTGTCGGGGAAGGTATACATCTCCTTCTGCACGACATCGGTTTCCGTGCCGATGGAGCGGGCAAAGAGCTGGGTGTATTCCATGATGGGCACACGGATTTCCCTGAAGCCGTAGTCGGAAAAAATCTTCCTGCAGGTCGTTTCCATGAAATCGAAGAGCAGGCTGTCTGTCTCGAAAAGGTCCGCAAAACCGTTGATTCTTTTTATACTCATAGAATGGTTGATTTTTCAGTGCCTTGTGCCGGGCACAGGAGCACTGAACCTCCTGTCTGTCGATTTGGGAAGAGAGCATTGTCATGCACGCCTGTACAGACACCTCAAGCCCCTGACGGTCATCAGGGGCTTGGTATGATGCAAGGGGGCACAATTTTTGTCAAATGCAGAAGACTGTTGTCACTCAGCTTTCGAGGCCGAATTTTCCATACAGAGAACAGGGCTTGACGGGATAATCACCGTCAAAACAGGCTGTACAATACTGGTCTTCATGCATGACCGAACGAAGCAGTCCTTCCTTGCTCAGAAAGTGAAGAGAATCCACATCAAGGATCTTCTTGATTTCGTCGAGGCTGTAATTGGCAGCAATGAGTTCCTTGGGAGAAGCAAAGTCGATGCCATAATAACAGGGAAAACGAACAGGCGGACAGGAAATGCGGATATGGACTTCCTTGGCACCGAGTTCACGCAGCTTTTTCACTCGTGTGCTCATGGTGGTGCCGCGGACAATGGAGTCGTCCACGATGCAGATGCGCTTGCCGTCTATCATTTCCCGCACGGGATTGATTTTGACCCGCACGCCAAAGTTGCGCATGCTCTGGCTGGGCTGGATGAAGGTACGTCCCACGTAGTGGTTGCGGATCATGGCATGTTCATAGGGAATTTCCGCACTCTGGGCAAAGCCAATGGCCGGATAGACCCCGGAATCCGGGAAGGGCATGATGAAGTCCGCATCAGGCGTGGACTCGTGGGCAAGCTGCCAGCCCATCTGCTTGCGGCACTGATACACCTGCTCACCAAAGATATAGGAATCGGGCCGTGCGAAGTAGACGAGCTCGAAGATGCACTGCCTGGGCCGTTCGGGCATGTTGTCCGTCAGATTGAGGCTCATTTCTCCGTCGGGAGAAATGACGTACATTTCGCCGGGGCGAATGTTGTGTTCGTACTCTGCTTCCATGAGATCGAAGGCACAGGTCTCGGAGGCCAGGACCGGAGCCTTGTCGAGACGCCCAAGGGACAGGGGGTGGAATCCGTAGGGATCGCGCACGGCCACCAGGGTGTCATCGATAAGGAAGAGCAGGCAGTAGGCACCGCGCAGCTTGTTGCAGGTGGCACGAACCGCGTCAATGACATCGTGCTTGGCAAGCTCGCGGACAAAGACATGCATGATGACTTCCGTATCGCTTGTTGCCATGAACACGGCACCGTCATCCTCAAGTTCACGACGCAGATCCACGGCATTGACGAGATTGCCATTGTGGGCAATGGCAATGTACTTGTCCTTGTAATGGATCATGAGCGGCTGGGCATTGATGATGGAGGGACGTCCCGTCGTCGAGTAGCGCACATGGCCCAGGGCAACGGTGCCCTTGAGCTTCTGCAGATGCTTTTCTTCAAAGACATCCGGCACAAGCCCCATCCCCTTGTACTGATAGCAGTGACCGTCCTCTGCCCTGCTGACAATGCCGCAACTTTCCTGTCCCCTGTGCTGCTGGGCATACAGACCGAAGTACGTCAGACGTGAGGCGTCCTCGTGTCCGTAAACAGCAAAAAGACCACAGCTGTGATGGATCATAGTGAAAACAAAGCCCCTTCCGCAGTCATGCCCGCACCCTGGGCATGACTGCGGTGTTTGCAAAAAAGTACCAAGTTGAGGAGCGCTGTCAGCAGAGGCACTTACTCGCTGACAACACTTGCACCATCATCAATGCGATCACAGGCCACAACATGGGCTCCGGCGTCCAGGTTGACCACCTTGACCCCCATTGTCGCTCTGCTTGTCATGTTCACGTCACTGACGCTGATACGGATTATCTTGTTGGTGGATGTCAGGACCACAAGTCCGTCCGAATCCTTGACAGGCATGGCCGTCACGACATTGCCCGTCTTGTTGGTGATTCTGAAATTGATGATGCCCGAACCACCGCGGGACTGCAGACGGTAGAGGTCTGCGGAAGAGCGTTTTCCATAGCCCTTCTCGGAAATGGACATGATGGTTGTAGTCATGTCCGTGCCCTTGAGAATGACGGCCGCCACCACCTCGTCATTCTGCTTGAGGGAGATGCCCTTCACGCCAACGGCATTCCTGCCCATGGCCCGCACCTCGCTGCAGGAGAAGCGTATGGCATTACCGAGCTTGGTGATGAGCACGGTATGATCGTCCTCCCTCAGGGGGCGGACAAGCACCAGGCTGTCATTCTCCTTCATGGAAAGGGCAATGATGCCGTTTCTGTTGTTGCGGGCGTAGAGCGAAGCCTGGGAGCGCTTGACCATGCCGGACTTGGTGACAAAGAAGAAGAACTTGTCCTCGCTGAACGTGCGCAGGGCAAGCACATTGGTCACCCATTCCTCTTCGCCCAGGGGGATGAGGTTGTTGATGTGCACACCCTTGGCCGTGCGGCTGCCTTCGGGCACCTTGTGCACCTTCAGCTGATACATGCGTCCCTTATTGGTAAAGAGGCACAGGAACTGATGGTTGGTCGTGGTCAGGAAATCCTGCACATAGTCGTCTTCGGACGTGTGCACGCCGGATATGCCCTTGCCGCCGCGATGCTGCTGCTGATAGTTTTCAAGGCTTGTGCGCTTGATGTAGCCGCGCCTGGACAGGGTGATGACCACTTCATCATCAGCAATGAGATCTTCCACATCAATGCCGCTGGCCTCTTCGGCCACGATGACACTGCGCCTCGGCGTGGCATAGGTGTCCTTGATGGTCTGCACTTCCTCGCGGATGACACCGCGCAGGATGGACGCGTCGGAGAGAATAGACTTGAAGTACTCGATATTCTTCAGCAGTTCCCTATATTCGCTTTCGATCTCCTCGCGCTGCAGGCCGGTCAGGCGCTGCAGGCGCATGTCCAGGATGGCCTTGGCCTGAATGTCGTCCAGGCCGAAGCGTTCCATCAGTCCCCTGCGTGCCTCGTCCGGACTGGACGAAGCACGGATGAGGCGCACGACCTCATCGATATTGTCGATGGCTATGCGCAGGCCGCGCAGGATGTGCGCCCTGGCCTCGGATTTCTGCAGATCAAAGCGAGTTCTGCGGATGACGACTTCCTTTCTGAAATCCAGGAAGCAGGCAAGTGCTGTCTTCAAATTGAGCAGCACGGGACGGTTGTCCACCACCGCCAGCATGTTGATGCCGAAGCTCGTCTCCAGGGCTGTATACTTGTAGAGATAGTTCGTGATGATGTCCGGAATGACGCCACGGCGCAGGTCAAGCACAATGCGTATGCCCTTGCGGTCCGATTCATCGCGCAGATCCACGACACCATCAATCTTGCGTTCATTGATGAGAGTAGAGATCTTCTTCACCAGCATGGACTTGTTCACGCCATAGGGAATTTCCCTGATGACGATAGCCTTGCTGTTCTTGTTGCGATCCTCAATCTCCACCTTGCCGCGGATTTTGACGGTGCCGCGGCCTGTGCGGTAGGCGTCGGCCAGCCCCTTGCCCGTATAGACAAAGCCTCTGGTGGGGAAGTCGGGTCCCTTGACGTGCTCCATAAGCTCGTCCACGGACGCCTCGGGATTGTCCAGCAGGACCAGCAGGGCATCGCACAGTTCACCCAGGTTGTGGGTGGGGATGTTGGTGGCCATGCCCACGGCAATACCGGAAGAGCCGTTGAGCAGCAGGTTGGGCACCTTGGTGGGCAGGATGGACGGCTCATCCAGAGAACCATCGTAGTTCGGCCTGAAGTCGACGGTATTCTTTTCGATATCCGTCAGAAACTCGCCGGCCAGCCTGGACATGCGCACTTCTGTGTATCGCATGGCTGCAGGAGAGTCGCCATCAATGGAGCCGAAGTTGCCCTGGCCATCCACCAGGGGATCGCGCATGCTGAAGTCCTGAGCCAGACGCACCAGGGCATCGTACACGGCGAAGTCGCCATGGGGATGATACTTACCTATAACGTCACCGACGACGCGTGCAGACTTCTTGTGCGCCCTGTTGTAGACGTTTCCGAGCTCGGACATGGCGTACAGAATGCGCCTGTGCACGGGCTTCAGACCATCTCGGGCGTCAGGAATGGCACGGCCGATAATGACAGAAAGGGAATATTCCAGATAGGAGCGGCGAAGTTCTTTTTCTATATCAATCTGATTTGCACTGAGAACGTTGTTCACAATATCCTCGAATAGCTAGGCATACAAAGAAAGAGCACTACAAACGGGCAGACAGGATATGCTGTCGGAAAAGAGCCGGACTCGCTCCTAGATATCAAGATCCTGTACCTTGAGGGCATTGCGCTCGATAAATTCCCTTCTTGGCTCCACTCTGTCGCCCATCAGTTCCTGAAAGGCGTCATTGGCTTCTTCCGCGTCTTCAACCTGCACCTGCAGGAGCACGCGGTTTTCGGGATTCATGGTCGTCACCCACAGCTGCTCGGGGTTCATTTCACCAAGACCCTTGTAGCGCTGAATGGCGTATCCCTTGCGTGCCTCGTCAAGAACAGTCTGCAGGAGGCTGAAGCTGTCGCCGATGGGCACATCCCCGTTGTCCTTCTTCATGACAAAACTGGAGCCGCCATAATTGGTCCGCATGTCATTGAAGAACTTCCAGCCGTGATTGTAGGTTCTGGAGGAGAAGAACTCCATGCCGCGCCTGGTCTGATGGCTCTGTTCGTTCTGGAAGATGGCAAAGGTACGCTCTTTGCCCTCGTCCTCGCTCACGCTGACCAAGCGGCAGGTATAGCCGTTCTCCTTCAGCCACTTCCGGACGGCACTGTCCTTGTTCTCAAGCTGGCTTGCACTGTCGATCTTTTCGGGACAGGTGACCAGGGCAAGATAGAGCGCACGGGGAATGCCGGTCAGTTCGGCATTGTCCACGGTCATCTGCATCTGTTCTATGTTGCGAAGCAGGCCTGTGAGCTGCTCGCCGCGCAATATGGTGTCATTGTCCGTCCCAATGACGATGTTTTCACTGACCCTGTTCAGAAGAAAGGCATTCAGTTCCTCATCGTCCTTGATGAACTTCTCGAACTTGGCATTGTGGACACGGTACAGGGGCGGCTGAGCAATGTAGATATGGCCCTTTTCCACCAGTTCGGGGTACTGACGATAGAAGAAGGTGAGCAGCAACGTGCGGATGTGGGCACCGTCCACGTCAGCATCGGTCATGATGATGATCTTGTCATAGCGCAGCTTGGACAGATCGATGTCATCCTTGCCCACACCGACGCCCATGGCCGTCATCAGGGACTTGACCTCGTTGTTGGCCAGCATCTTGTCCAGACGACAGCGCTCGGTGTTGAGGATCTTGCCTCGCAGAGGCAGGATAGCTTGATGCTTGGGATCGCGGCCCTGCTTGGCAGAACCGCCTGCAGAATCGCCCTCGACCAGGAAGAGTTCGGAATCCTCGGGATTCTTGCTCTGGCAGTCGGCCAGCTTGCCGGGCAGTGCATTGTCGGACAGGGCGCCCTTGCGGCGCACGATTTCCTTGGCCCTGCGGGCCGCCTCGCGAGCGCGGGCAGCGTCCACGGCCTTGTTGATTATCTGGCGGATGTCCTTGGGATTTTCTTCAAAATACCTGGACAGTCCGTCATAGACCGCGGTCGAGACCACACCGGCAATTTCCGAATTGCCGAGCTTGGTCTTGGTCTGTCCCTCAAACTGCGGATTGGGCAGCTTGACGGAAATGACGGCAACAAGGCCTTCGCGGGTGTCCTCGCCGGACAGTTGCACGGCCTTGAGCTTCTTGACGAGATCAGGCTGGTTCTTGATGTAGGTATTGATGGCCCTGGTCAGACCGATGCGGAAGCCGGAAAGATGGGTTCCGCCTTCTCCCGTGCGGATGTTGTTGGCATAGGAGAGGACGGTTTCCTTGTAGCTGGAGGTGTACTGCAGGGCAAAGTCGACGGTGACATTGTCAACAACGCTCTCAAGGAAGACGACGGGATGCAGCGTCTCCTCGCCTTCTGCCAGCTGCTTGACAAATTCCTTCAATCCGCCATCGGCACGGAAGACATGCTGCTCCTGCGTGCGTTCGTCCACGCACTCAATGGTCAGCCCCTTGTTGAGGAAGGCCAGTTCCTCGAAACGCTTCTTCAGCGTCTCGTAGGAGAATTCCACGGTCTCGAAGATTTCCTCGTCAGGCTTGAACTGCACGGTGGTGCCATGGCCGCGGGCATGGCCGTCTATGACCTGCAGCTCCTCCACGGGAACGCCGCGCTCATAGCGCTGCCTGTACTTCTTGCCGTCACGGCGGACCGTCACGACGAGCCATTCCGACAGGGCATTGACGCAGGAAACACCCACGCCATGCAGGCCGCCGGACACCTTGTAGCTTGTGTTGTCGAACTTGCCGCCTGCATGCAGCATGGTCATGACGACCTGAACGGCAGGGACATGTTCCTTGGGGTGTTCGTCAACCGGAATGCCTCTGCCGTTATCCTGAACAGTAACACTATTGTCTACATGTAACCTGATCTTGATTTCGTTGCAGAATCCGGCCATGGACTCGTCTATGGAGTTGTCGACAACTTCGTAGACAAGATGATGAAGACCCCGTGCATCCACGGAGCCTATATACATGGCAGGCCTTTTCCTGACTGCAGCAAGTCCCTCAAGAACAGTAATAGATGAAGCGTTATAATTAGTGTTCTGTTCTTCCATTAAAGATCTTCCTCTTGATAGTATGTTTTGCTGACGACCTGCATGGGCATGGCAATAATGTTGTAGGTGGAATCGTTCACAGCCATGAAGGAGCACGGGCCGTCCTGAGTTGCTATCTTGATGCTGACCTCGTCGCCGGCAAGATGCTGCAGGATGTCGATGAGGCTCTTGGTCACGAAGGCAACTTCGGGGACAACGGTCTCGCACTGGGCCGGGATGACCTCTGTGGCAGAACCCGTGGTCTTGTCACTGGAATTCAGGGTCAGGCTGTCGTCCTTGATGGTCAGATAGACGCAGATTTCGTCCTTGGTATTGAAGATCATGTTCCTGGAGAGCGCCCGGACGAGATCTTCCTTCTTGGCCTTGATGCGGGTACCGCCTTCCTGATTGGCCTTGTTGATAAAGATGGAATAGTCAATGAAGCTCAGCTGTGTCAGAGGAACACTGAACGTATCCCGATAATCTTTATCACGAATGAAGAAGCGCTTTTCTCCAATCATGATTTCAATATCATCGGAAGAAAGCAGTTTTTTGACATCGGCAATATACTTCTTCTGAATATTGATGCCCTCGTCAGGCAGCTTGGCAGAGAGTTCATCATTGACAAGCGTGCAGATGGCAAACTTGTTGCCATCGAGACCACAGAAGTCAATGCCGCCCTTCCCATTGGGCTTGATGCAGAGGCAGCCGAAGCTGCTGTCTTCCTCGTCGGAGATGCAGAACATGATCTTTTCGATGATATCGGCAAAGCTCTCGCCGTTCCAGACAATGGGATCGCCTTCGGGAAACTGGGAAAATTCCTGGAACCAGCTGGCCGCACTGGCTGGCAGCTTGTAGTGGCGGTTGCCCTGGTTGACCACAACCGTATTGGTCTTGTCATCGGTCTCGATGTGAATGAGCCCGGGAGGCAGAGAACGAATGAGTTCCGTCATGGAGCGGGACTGCACCCCCACCAGGCCTTCCTCGATGACCTCAGCAGGATAGGTGCCAATGTATTCGGTGCTGGCATCCGTGGTCATGAAGGAAATGGTCCCCTGGCTCTTGCTGGCCCGCAACCACATGGTTTTGAGATAGGACGTTCCCGCCTTGGATGGGGTAATATTGCTGGCTTTCTGAATTCCCTGTATGCAGTGTTCTGTATTTAATGTAATTTTCATTTTCTTCTACTTTACCAAAGCCGTATTCAAGAGAAACAGCTTTTCTTTTGCGATTGATGTGAAGAAAAGACACTCAGACCAAAACAAATTTCAGTTTCAAATTGCGTTCTCAGGACATGTTTCCATGCACGTCAGACACAATGAACGAAAGACTACTTGAAAGAATGCAGATCGTATCCTGAGGACAATCCAGAAGGAACATTCTCTGGACTGGCTCATCGTTCCTTAGCAGGAGAAGAAGTCTGAGCAGGGTACGCAGGTACATGTTCTTCCGGAACAGCTGAAAGGGGCCAATGAAAAATAAGGAAGCCTCCCAAAAAAAATTCCATGACCTGAGGTCAGGGAAGCATTTCTTTTGAGAAGCAGGAACAGGAAGGGGGTCTGCCTTTCAGCGCTCCCTGTGCAGACACAATTGCGCAGACACAAGCAGCTTCACGTGAAAAGAGCCGGGAGAACCAGGGTAGGCCTTTGAAAAAATTAACTTTTTCACAAAAGGACTGCCTGATTTTTTTCAAGGAAGATATTTAGCAGAAGGACAAGGAAAGATCAAGAAAGTAACCCCTTTATAATTTTTGACTTTTTAAGGGGTCCCCTGGCTGTCTGCCCACAGAGCTCTGTCCGGTCAGCGGCCTGAATTCTGGACCTCAGCCATCCTCGTGCAGCTCTTCCTCTCACGTCTGTCGCTTGTCCTGTCCAGCCATCCAGCAGACAGGCTTGTCCCTCCAAACTGTCCGCCAATGCCTCTCCTTGCTGCAGAGCTGCAGAGTGTTCCTTTCGGTCCCCTGCAAGACACTTCCAGAAAGCACACCTGGCATCCCGAAACCTGCTTCTCTGGGTTCTTGTGCAGTCGCACAACTCAGCCCTCTACAGCCCTCTCAGAGTTCTCTGTCCAGTATGTCTCTGACAGTCCCTTCATGTCTGCCCATGACGTCCGGCCATGGGTGTCTTTTGGTAAATTTCTTTTAAAAGAAAAGAGGAGAAGAAGATAGGGCTGTGTTCTTTTGTCCCTTTTTTTATCAAGCCTATGAAATAATTGATTTTCATATGTCGTTTTCGGGTGTGGTTTACGAACATAAATGACAAGTTAGGAACAATATTTCGATAACGAAACAAAAAATCTGTCACCAGAATGTTCCTAATTTTAACAAATTGTTCCTAACTCAAAAAAATGTTCACAACTTGTGTCTATCTTAGATAATAACTTGGAATTTTTTGATCATTTAAAAAAAATACGCATGTGCTTCAGCAAAAAAGAGCAATGATGGCAAGCTATTGATATATGTATCAGGGAGTCTGGCAGACAGGATGGGACAGTGCGTCAATAATTTGTGCACAAATGAGCTATTTATTTGAAATATGTGAAAAAATTTGTGCCTCTGACAGGAAGTGCTGTCATTATCTGGGCTAATTACTTGGAATACATAAGGAACACGGGATTTTCACCAGTCCAGGGCTGTCGAAAGGGACGGGCAATTCCCCAGACTCATACAGTTTTTTGAACAGGTCCTGATAAGTGACAAACCTTCTTTTGATGCACCATGGTCGCAAAACCGGACTGAATGTTTCCAACTCGTCCAAGTTTTTATAATCTCATTTAAAATTCCTCTAAAAAACTGTTTCGTTGTCGATAACATTGCTAACTTCTTTGAAATACCTGATAAAAGAGAACAGATGCTTTCTTGTCAGATATAGTCCTGGTATTTTTTAACTTTTTTATATCAGTGCAGACACTTGTCTGGGATGGGCATGACTTTCATGTCGAAAACAGCTTCAAGTACCTTTGTTTTCAGATCTTTTCACTAGATCTGATGGATAAAACATGGTCATTTTGTTAGTATCTTATATAATATTTTGAAATCTTTTATTTTTACCAGTATACAGAGTTCAGAAGAATCTTCATAACACACGAAAATATTTTGTTTTCTTTCTGAAGGCTGGCATATTCTCTCCAGTCGGGAAGAGAGGGGGAAAACAGTCAGTCTGGATCGATGTTCGTATATGAAAAGGCTGAAATCTCAAAAGGATATAAGTGATATGATCCATCCATGTCCAAGAGAGCTGATGCCTCTGAGAATGGTGACATCAGACACAGACAATGGTGAAAGACGCACAAAAATGTTTGTAAAATATCTATCTTATTTGAACATTTGTATTTTTTATGGAATGTGCTCGCCTAGTGACAAGACACGCACCCCTGACATTGCGACAGAAGTAACAAACAGGTGCATTTTTTTGGTGCCACCTGGTTTGAACAAAATGTCGATAAATATGTTATAGTTTTGGAATTATTTGATAAAAATAATCAGACAATGTTCGCAATCTGTTCTTATCAATGTTAACTTCTTGTTATTATTTGTAAAATAAATGATAGACGTCTGGCTTCGCATTCTGGCACAGAAAGGATTTGTCGTTAAAAAATCTGGACAGTACAATTGAAAGAAAAATCTGGTTTACCAGAAGAAAATACAAAAATTCGTGTAATAATAAAGCTACGCATACATGGGGCGAGTTCACGTCTTTTCTCCGCTCTACAGAGCATTTTCTGTTCTGTGTCATCACCAATTGGTGAACTATTCTGCAGGGTATGAACCTGAGGCTTTTTTTGTTGCTCTGCATTGATTTTCTTATTTTTTTTCTTATAAGAGGTAGAGACTGTCCGGTCAGAGCCTGTCTTGTGTGGTTCTCTTTTTAGTGAAATTTTGTATTTTGATTGTGCACCAAATGTGTAAAAAAATCCTGTTTTGGTGTTTTATGATTGGTGCAATCTTGAACATGATTTTTGGTGTGGAATGTTTGATGCAGGATTTTCCAGGACAGAAAGGATGAAAATCCTGCTAATATATTGAATTATCTGAAATAGATTTGAAGTGCACCAATTAGAATCTCTTGTTCTGTCGTGCGCAGGGAGTGTGCACTGTCTGTTTTCCAGTTTTTGCGGATGAAGAGGAGGAACAGGCCTGGCGGGTGGCTCGCACGCACGTGTTGGGGTAAGTCATTATGATTTCAATGATAAAGGGGAAGAGCTCCAAAGTGTCCTGTTGCGAGGGCACGGTTTTTTAGGTATTTAGCGTGCTGCACTTCCCGTGTTCGCTGTCCGGCGTGACTGCGTGCATGCTTTCTTGAGGGTGCAGCAGGTCTCTTGGGAGCCATCTTTCCCATGGGGCTTTGTCAGACAGGCCTGGCATGTCTCCTTGTCTTCAGGGGAACCGATCTTCCGGAAACAGGAAACCGTCACAACGCGGGCCTGATTCTTCAGCCTTTTCTTCCCATCCCTATTTGAATCCCGGGTGATCCAATGCTTGATATAATTCGCTCCAACGCACAATCCTTCGGCGTTAAAGTGGCCTTTGGCGTCATTATTCTGGTGTTTGTCTTTTGGGGCATAGGCAGTTTTACTGAAACCGGAAATGTCAATGTGGTCGGTACGGTCAATGACGAGCCCATTACCTACCAGCAGTTCGAAATGGCCTACCGCAATGCCGAGGAAGCCATCAATCAGCAGTCGCCGAGAAAGAAGTGGACTGCCGAGGAAAAAACACAGCTTGGACGTCAGGTCTTCCAGACCCTGGTGACGGAAACGCTCATCAACCAGGAAGCCAGAAGGAACAATCTGGATGTTTCTCCCTATGAGCTGCGTCTCTACGTGGGCGACATGCAGATCTTCCAGGACGAGCAGGGTCGCTTCGACCCCGAGCGCTACAAGAAGGTCCTCGAGTCCAGCCGCCAGTCTCCGGCCCAGTTTGAAGAGGATCTGACCAGACGTCTGCTGCAGGAAAAGATGGTGGCCTTTGTTTCGGCCGGCAGCTGGAGCGATGTCACCGAAGCCAGGGCACGTTTCAACTTCCTGCGTCAGAAGCGTGTGATCGAATACATCTATGTACCGGCAGACAGCGAAAAGACTGCTGCCTACGCCCCTGCGGATGCGGACATCAGCAAATACTACGAAGAACACAAGATTGAATACGCTATTCCCCAGAAGGCAAGTGTTCAGTACATAGAGGTCGATCCCCTGAGCATTGTGAAGCCCGAGAGCGTGACCGAGGAAGCGGCCCGTGCCTGGTACGAAAGGAACAAGGATCGCTTCAATGTTCCTGAAAGCGTTGAGGTTGCCCACATCCTCGTTCCCGTCGACAAGAATGCAAAGGAAGACGCCGTCGCCAAGGCTCAGGAACAGGTTGCCGCCATTGAGCAGGAACTTGCATCGGGCAAGGACTTTGCTGCCGTGGCCGATGTGCACAATCCCCCCAATGCTGCCGACAAGGGCGGACGCATTGGCTGGATTACCCGCGGCATGACCGTGCCTGCCTTTGAAGAGGCTGCCTTTGCTGCCGAACAGGGCGTAGTCACCAAGCCCGTGCGCAGCGAATTCGGCTTCCACCTTATTCTGGTGAGCGGCAGGAAGCCTGCCTCCACCCAGACCTTTGCCGAGGCAGAAGCCAGTGTGCGCCAGGCCGTGGCAGCCGAGGAGAGCAGGGACAAGCTGAGCGACATTCTGGACGCCCTGACCGAGGACAACATCCTTGGCAAGCCTCTGGCCGAGGCCGCAAAGGCACGTGGTCTGGAAGCCAGGGAATCCGGCCTGCTGAGTCGGGAAGAGCTGATTTCCACACTGAAGGTTACGCCCGAGGCTGCCCAGACCATCATGTCCACTGGCGTGAATCAGCCCCTGGACGTGCCACTGGAAGCCGGGGAACAGTACATCATTGCCCGCGTTGTCGAGAACAGCCCTGCAACCTTCAAGTCCCTGGACGAAGTCCGCAGCGACGTGATTGCCAGGCTGCGTTCTGCTGCTGGCCTGGAAGCGGCCAAGACCGAGCTCGAAGGCGTTCTGAAGAGCGCCGGCACGGAACTTGCCGACGCATGGAAGAAGCAGCTGAAGCTTTCCGAACCCGTGGACAGGGGCGCCAGCGTGAAGCCTTTCATGCCGCAGGCCGAGCTGGAAGAGGCCATCTTCAAGGCAGAAGCCAGGAAGTGGCTGCCCACCGTCTTCACCGTGGCCACAGCCGATGGCAGTGGCGCCCTGATTTGCCGTGTGGTGCAGATCCAGGATCCTGCTGATCAGGAATGGCAGCAGTTTGAAGGCATCATGGTCAATTTGACTCAGCGCGAACGGGCCGATGGTCTGTTCCAGGCCTTCATGGAGAATCTTGTGAGCAAGAGCAAGATTCTTGTCCGCAATCAGGACATCATTGATCGCAAGAACATGTAAGGATTAGGCAGACAGAAGGGGGTGTCCCTTGCCTGTCCCTGCCTTCTTTCGGAGACAAGAAAACACTGCACCAGATGTACGGCAATGAGCCTGTACGGGCTGGTGTAGTGTTTTTTCATATATGACTTGAGTTTGTGTAGCCTGCCTGTCCGAAAAGCAGGACTGCGGGCAAGCGAGCTCAGAGAAGCGCTTTTCTCAAGGAGAAACTGAACAATGTGCGGAATTGTCGGTTATGCCGGACATCGTCCTGCCATACCTGTCGTGGTGGAAGAGCTTCACAGACTGGAATACCGTGGCTACGACTCTGCGGGTGTGGCCTGCGTGCAGCAGGGCGCATTCCGTGTGGTCCGTGCCCAGGGCAAGCTGAGCGCCCTTGAGCAGCTTCTGAGCGAGCAGGCTCCCTCCACAGCCACAACAGGCATGGGGCATACGCGCTGGGCCACCCATGGTGCCCCTGCGGTGCGCAATGCCCATCCCCACCTGAGCAATGATGCCTCTCTGGCTCTGGTGCACAATGGCATCATAGAAAACTATCTGGAAATCAAGAAGGATCTTGCTGCCAGGGGCTATGTCTTCCATTCGGAGACGGATACCGAGGTTCTGGTCAACCTCATACAGGAATGCCACCGGACTGAACCCGATCTGCGCAAGGCCTTTGCCAGGGCGCTCTCCATGGCCCATGGCGCCTATGCGGTCTGCCTCATGAGCAAGGACGAGCCTGACGCCTTCTATGCAGCCCGCATGTCTGCGCCCCTCATTCTCGGGGTCGGCACCGGTGAAAACTTTGTCGCTTCCGACATCCCGGCCTTTCTTCCCTACACGCGCAAGGTGGTCTTCCTCGAAGATGGGGAGATGGTTCGTGTCACCAGCTCCTCCTTTGCCATCAGCCGGGTGCAGGATTTGAGTCCCGTGGACTACAGGGTGGAGACCATAGAATGGGATGTCCAGGCTGCCCAGAAGGGCGGATACAGGCATTTCATGCTCAAGGAAATCTTCGAGCAGCCCAAGGTTCTGAGCGACGGCATGGCCGGACGCCTGCTCGAGGATGCGAAAGGGGTGCGTCTGCCCGAACTGGACGGTCTGCCGGTGCCCAGCCGTCTTTCCATTGTGGCCTGCGGTACCAGTGCCCATGCCGGAATGTGGGGCAGGCACATCATTGAAGCCCTGGCGGAAATTCCCATTCAGGTCGAAATAGCCTCCGAATACCGTTACAAGGAAAAGCTGCTTTTCCAGCCTGACGAGATGGTGCTGGTCATCAGCCAGAGCGGCGAGACGGCCGATACTCTGGCAGCCCTGCGCAGAGCGAAGGAATGCGGTGCAAAGGTGCTTGGCTTGTGCAATGTGGTGGGTTCCTCTATTGCCCGTGAGGCGGACTGCGTGCTCTATACGCAGGCCGGCCCGGAAATCAGCGTGGCCTCCACCAAGGCCATGTGCAGTCAGATGCTCGTGCTGACCCTCATGGCGCTCTACTGGGGCGAACGCAAGCAGATTGTGTCCGAAGCCACACGGGCTGCCTGCATAGAGACTCTTCTTTCCCTGCCACAGATTCTGGAAAAGGAACTGCCGTCCATGCATGCCCAGGCCAAGGTGCTGGCCAGAAAGTATGCCCAGGCCAGGAATTTCTTCTACCTCGGACGCGGACACTGCTACGCACTGGCCTTGGAAGGCGCTCTGAAGCTCAAGGAGCTCTCCTACATTCATGCCGAGGGCTATGCCGCAGGCGAGATGAAGCATGGTCCCATTGCCCTCATAGACAGTGCCTTTCCGACCTTTGCCATCTGCCTGGCCGACGAGCTCCTGCCCAAGGTCAAATCCAACATGGTTGAAGTGCAGGCCCGTCAGGGCAAGGTCATTGCCGTCACGACGCCCGGCGTGGACCTGCCGGCAGACGATCTGTGGATTGTGCCCGACGTGCCGTCCTTCATGTCCGGCTTTATTGTTCTGCCTGTCCTGCAGCTGTTTAGCTATGAAATGGCCGATTACCTCGGCAAGGATGTGGATCAGCCGCGCAACCTCGCCAAGAGCGTGACTGTCGAATAGTCCTGTTCCCAGGGCACGAAGAAGGCGGAAGGTCTGGTTCCCAAAGAGGGATTGTCCTTCCGCCTTCCTCTTGTTTTGCGGGGCAAAAGGGGAAGAACCTGTGCCCCTTCGTTGTTCGTCAGCTATGTGACAAAAGTTTGATATCGAAAAAAAAAGAAAAGTCGGAATATTGGCTAAAGAAATTCTCTGTTTTTCTTTTGCACCTCTCTCCTAGAGATAGGGAGAAAAGAGCCAGAAGATCGCGCTGCGGAGCTTGGCCGGCAGGGACATGTTTTCCAGCTCGGACAGGTGGAGCTCCCTGCTTTTTGCCAGCACGCTTTCGCAGAAGGTCGTCATCTTCGTATTGAAATCCATGTCAAAGACTTCGGTGTTGAGCTCGAAGTTGAGACGGAGACTGCGGGAATCGTAGTTGGCAGAGCCTATCTGGCAGTAGTAGTTGTCAATGCACAGGAGTTTTGTATGGGCAAAGGGCGGAGGCTGGAAGAAGATGCGCACTCCTGACTGCAGCAGATCGGGCATGACCCGCAGTGACGCCCAGTGCACATAGATGAGATTGTTCTTTGCGGGCAGAATGATCCGGACCTGGACGCCCTTTTCGGCGGCAATGCGCAGCACGGCCATGATTTCCCTGGTCGGCAGGAAGTAGGGAGTCATGATGGTCACAGAGGAGACGGCATTGCTGATGCTGCCGGCAATGAGATCGTTTAAGGGATCACTGCCTGTGCCGGGACCATCCAGCACGATGCGGCAGAAGCAGCTGCCGTGCTGCCTGGGCCTGAGAACGGGCAGCATCTTGTCGTACTGCTGGGTGGCAACACCCCAGTCGAGCAGAAAGGCCCTGTACAGTTCGAGAACAACAGGACCGGTACAGCGGAACTGTATGTCCTGGGCGGCGTTTTTCTCCCCTGTCTCCACCACGTGGTAATCGGCAATGTTCATGCCTCCGGTAAAGCCCACGTCGTCGCAGACAAGGATCTTTCTGTGATTGCGGAGGTTTATCATCAGATTGGGCGGAACAAGACTCGGAGGCAGGAAGGTGGCTACGCGAACACCGTGACCGGCGAGCCGGCTCAGGGGTGAGTTCAGGGTATAGAATCGGCCCACGCCGTCCACAAGCACCCTGACGTCAACTCCCCTGCGGGCTGCTGCAATGAGGGCGTCGCAAAAGCGTCTGGCAATGCGTCCGTCATTGAAGATGTAGGTCACAAGGAGCACATGCTCCTGTGCCTGCTCTATGGCCTCCAACATGCAGGGATAGGCCTCGTTGCCGTTGAACAGTGGCTCTATGCTGTTGCCAGGCGACAGGTGCTGTCTGGTCAGAGAACGACCGAGATGTTCCATGTGGGTGAGAAAGACGGGCAGGCTAGGAGGAATGTCGGCAAGCTGGGGATGGGCATAAGAGGGCAGCAGGGCGGCGTGCCTGCGCATGATGGCAGCGGCCCTGCTCTGGGTGCGGCTGATACCAAAGAGGACATAGAGAAAGAGCCCGAGGACAGGGACAAGCAGGAGGACTGCCGTCCAGCCAAAGGCCGAGCGCGGGTCTCTCTTGGTCAGCAGAATGTGCACAACGGCACACCAGGCCAGGAGATGGAAGAAGAGGAGACCGAGCTGCAGTATCGTTATGAGAAGCACTGGGGACAACCGTACCTGAAAAAAGGTGAGCGTGAAAAAAAAGCCCGCTGTGACACGGGCTTGTGGAGGAAAGAATGGTGCGGACGGCAGACTCCGGGCTAGCCAAGTCTGCGGTCAATGGAGGCCGTCAGCTCCATCAGGAGATCCCGGACGGCCATCTTGTCCGCATTGGAGGCTGCCTTGATCACCAGTTCGGCAATGCGGGAAATGGCGGGGATGTCCCTCGTCTTGTCGGCAATGATCTGCATCTGTCCGGTGAGCTCGGCCAGGTTGTTGCGCACAAGGCAGACCTTTGCCTGGCTGATGTGCTGTCTGAGTTCGGCTCGCAGAGCCTCGGAGAGCCCCTTGCCCTGCACCGGCGTCACCAGGGCGAGCGGCTCCTGGTCAGCGGTTTCCCTGGAATGGTCAGTTGCAGGCTTATCCCTGATGGACAGGGGGGTTGGCGTATGCACAGGCTGCGAGGTTCCGAAGATGTCGGGAACATCCTGTTCCTCACGATCTACTGCAGAAGCCGTCTCCATATCGGCAGCGGGTTCGTTCTGCATTTCCTGACGGAGTTCTTC
This sequence comes from Candidatus Desulfovibrio intestinipullorum, assembly GCA_019113165.1. Classification (GTDB taxonomy): domain Bacteria; phylum Desulfobacterota; class Desulfovibrionia; order Desulfovibrionales; family Desulfovibrionaceae; genus Desulfovibrio; species Desulfovibrio intestinipullorum. The sequence continues at coordinate 22,175 of DXHV01000015.1, read as the reverse complement.
CAGCGTATTGATGAGAGAGCTGTCATCAATGGGCAGGGTCAGGGCATGGGTAAAGCCGGCCTCGCCGAGAGCCTGCCAGTCGCTGTCGTCCTTGGTATAGGCCAGGAAGCATGGCGTTATGCCGGCACTGCGGCAGCATTTGCGCAACGCGACGAGATTCGGCAGCACGGAGGCAGAGGCATATTCGCCTGCAAAGATGTACATTCTGGCCGCACGTTCCCTGCTGAACGCCAGGGCTTCCTCAAGACTGGCCGCCACTCTGATGAAGCAGTCCTGGTTGCGCAGAACATGCGAGAGCACGGCACTGAAGGCTCTGTCGCTGGAGACCAGGATGACGGGCATCTTTCGTGCATTTTCCCTGGCCAGACGGTCTTCTTCTGCAAGACGATCCAGCTCGCCGGTCAGTGTCTGCAGGGAGGAAAGCAGAGCGTCTGCGGGCTTTTTGCAGGAATCCGGGCAGCCGGACTCTGCCAGCCAGGCACGCACAGTACCGTCGGTCTTTTTCAACTGCGCAAGAATGGGGCCGTACAGTCCGTCCTCTTCCTTTCCTGCCTCCGGCTCTTCTGCGGATGCTTCCACAGGTTCTTCAAGCATGACGGGCTCTGTGTCGGCATGCGAGCCAAGATCTAGGGCCAGGCCTGTGCCGGCAGGCTGGATCTGCAGATCCTGCCGGACATCAGCTGCAACAGGGACTTCCTGTCTTCTGGAGAGGGCAAGGAGAATGAGAGCGCCAAGGGCCGTGCCGAAGGCGGGCAGGGCAGCCAGAAGCTCCGGGGCAAAGCCGAAGCGCAGTCCCAGGATGCTGGCTGCTGCGGCAAGGGGCGGCAGGGCCGTGGCAAAGAGGAAGCGCACGCAGGCAGGAGCACCACACAGGACGGCCCACAGGGCAGAAGGCACAAAGATCACCATGGCGGCAGGCCAGAGGGGTGTGTACCGGGCAAGCCACTGGAAGTTGGGCACCAGGGGCAGCAGGGTCGCTGCAGCGCCAGGCAGGCAGAGTAGGATGAACTGCGTATCCAGGAAGCGGGAAATCTGGCGACTGGAGAGAATGTGGCGGGCCACATGGGGCCAGAGCATGAGGGCAACGCCTGCCGAGGTCAGGGCTGCCAGGCTCTGGGCCGAGTAGCCGGCATTGACCGGAGCAAGGCCGCTCCAAGTCTGCACCAGCGCTGCAGCAAGATAGAGCAGGGCCCAGAGACGCCACTGGCCGGGTTCCGAGACGCCCTTGAGCAGGCAGAGAACAAAGACCACGGCCAGGGCCACAAGGGCTGCCTCATGATACCTGCCGGTATCGGCCACGGCAGCACTCTGCAGGGTGCGCACAGTGGGAGCAAACCACCAGCCCGGCAGACCGTCCAGCCGCAGGTAGCAGACAAGGGGCGCCGAGACAGCCTGAGGCAGCTGCAGCAGGGTGCCGGCGGGATGTCCTTCCTGCCATTCCAAGGTGCCGCTGGTAAAGTTAGGGGTATAGAGAATGGCCTTGCCGGGTACGGATGTGCCCATGTCCAGGGTGAGGGGGACAGGTGCCGCAGAGCCCTGCGCCGGCTGCAACACAAAGCGCAGCCAGGTGACCCCGGTCTGGAACAGGGGGAGGCGGTCGGGGCTGAAGAGCTGGAATTTGTCCGCGTACTGGGCTGTGGCAATCTCGCTGATGTCGACCGAGAAGGTGGGATCGACGTAGTATTCGAGATAGGGCGTCAGGAGCAGATTGTCCTGCAGGACAAGGGCAGGCACAAATGTCTGATTGTCAGGAAGCAGCTCTCTCTGTATCTGGGCGACATCTCTCTGTGCCTGAGGAAGGGAACTGTCTGTCCCTGCTCCGGGTGCACAAAATGCCGGCTGTACAGACAGAAGGCAGAATACGAAAAGCGCTGAAAAAAGACATTTCAGGGGGAAATGCATGTCAATCCTCTTGGACTATCTGTTGGGACGTGCCTTGCATGAAAAAGGGGAGAGGAGACTGCCGCAGAGCTCTTACTTGGAGGTCTGGAGGGAAATTTCCTTGATAAGCTGGCTGACCGGGGTGCCGTCCGGGGCCGTGGCCTGGGGATGCAGGCGGACAAGTTCCTGCCAGACGCGGATGGCTTCCTCGTGCTTGTGCAGATCGAAGTTCAGGACAACGCCCTGATTGAACATGGCCACCATGTGCCCCGGTTCTATGCTCTGAGCTCTGGAGAAGCATTCGAGGGCCTTGTCGAACTTGCCCACAGCCCTGTACATGACACCAAGATCCGTGAGCACGTCGGCATCGTTTCCGTCCAGTGCCAGGGCATTTTCATAGGCCTGAATGGCAAACTGGTGCTGATGGGTATCAAAGTACAGATGGCCCAGGCTGACCATGGCTGCACGGTTCCCGGGATTTTGCAGGACTTCCCTTTCCAGTTCGCTGATGCGGCTGGCCATTTGCGGGGAAATGGCAGGCTTGGGCTGGGAGACGGCGGCTGGCTGTGCCGGGTTCTGCCTCGTCTGCTGGGCCGTCTGAACCGTTTGTGGTGTCTTCTGGGTCAGGAGGGACCCGGCGAGCAGGCCGCAGATAAAGGTCAGGGCAAGCAGAAGGCCGAGAACAGGGTAGGTCAGGGTACAGCTCCGGCCTGTTTTCTGTGGTTCGGGGGCGTTGCTGGGCGCAGCAGGAACGCGGGATATGGTCTTTTGGGCCATAGGGAAATCCTGTGGAGGTAGAAGTGCCTGAAGGGTTCCAAGAACAATAGCGCTTAGTACAGCGAGAAAAAAGAAGATGCAAGGCGCTTTGAGTGCCCTGCATCTTGTGTCTACAGCAGGCTAGTCTGCCTGCTGGGCCTTGCTGATTTCATTCTGGAGCTGCGTCTTCTGAGGTTCGGTCAGGTCCAGCGACTGCAGGCCCTGCTGCCAGTGGAGAAGGGCCTTGGGCGTGTCCTTGAGAAAATATCGATAGATACTGCCCAGACTGTAGTGAACCTCGGCGCGATCCTTCATGGCAAGCGACTCTTCCATGAGCTGTGCAGCCTTTGCATAGTCCTTCAGCTGATAGGCAATGTAGCCCTGATAATAGGGGACATCGGCATTGTTCACATCCAGGACCCTGGTGCGCTCAAGAAGAATCTGTGCCTGTTCAAGATTGCCCTGGGCTATGAGCTGGACGGAGAGTTCCATGAGAATTTCGGGATTGTTGGGCTGTTCGCCCATTTCCCGCATCAGCCTGGCCAGGGGACTTTCCTCTGTCTGTCCGGAACTTTGTGGCTGGGCAAGGGGAATCTCCTGCACAAGGGAGGGATTGGTGATGCGTTCTTTGACGGTCACGCCCAGCATGACGCAAAAACCTGCAGCCAGGACAAGAATGAGCAGTTTTTGAATGCTTTGAGTCATTGATGATACTTCTTGCAGGCATGTATCTGTATATGTTTATATATGGATACAGGCATCTGCCTCCAGAATGAGGGGATGGCTATGGATGGAGCGGCGGCGCCAACCGGGCAAAACCTGCCCGCAGGCCTGCACCGTCTGGTCAGGTCTTCAGTCTTCGCTGTCTTCCAGTTTCAGCTGCTCAAGCTGTGCGATCCGTCTGGCAAGGCGCTGCTGATTGATGGCAAGAAAGACAAGATAACCGCCAAGGCCGGCCCATACGGCAATGCCGGCATACAGGACCCAGGGTTCCGTCATGACTTACGCTCCTTGGAATATGAGGCAACAATGAATGTTCGCAGGGACTGTCTCTGAAGAGACAGGAAGGCAGGATGGCCTTATGACTGTCCGTCACGTTCTTCCCTGTTCTGCTCCGCATAAAGCAGCTCCTCCATGCGGGCCTGGCTCTTGAGCTGCTGACAGCGCACAAGCACGATGCCCAGCCAGAAGAAACCCATGGCCAGTACAGAGAACAGGGCCACAAGCTTCATTTCCGGTTCCAGGCCGCCGCTTTCGTTGGCAAAGACAGCCGGATGAATGGAACGCCACAGCCTGGCCGAGAGAAAAACCAGAGGCACATCGGCAAAGGCCACGATGCCCACCACGGCCCGTACCATCCGGCGGCGCTGTTCGGAGAGATTGAGGCCGCCCAGCAGAAGATAGGCTGTATAGATGAACCACATGATCAGGGCTGTGGTCAGCCGGGGATCCCAGGTCCACCAGACGCCCCAGGCCCTGCGGCCCCAGAGCATGCCGGTCACAAGAGTCAGGGTGGTCAGCAGCACGCCGATTTCGGCGCAGGCCCGGGCAACGCGGTCCAGGCGTTCCCCCGGGCGGACAAGGTAGGCCACGGAACAGAGGAAAACCAGGAAGAAGCTGAGCAGGGCCCACCACGAGAGCGGCAGATGGATGTAGAAAATCTTCTGAATGGCGCCCATGATCGCTTCGGTTGGTGCGTACATGAAGATGAGCCACCAGCTTGCCGCCAGAAGAAGGCCTCCGGTGAGGGCAAGAAGTGCGGGAAGGGTTTGTTTCAGAGACATTAGTCATCTCCTGTGTACACGAAGCGGAAGAGCAGCAGGGCAATGGCCAGGAAAATGGCATCAAAGGCTGCGGAAAAGCCAATCCAGGACGTCAGGTCCTCGCCTGCCTGTTCACCGAAGACGGCGGCAAAGACACTGATGGCCGCAAGAAGCAGGGGCGCAAGCAGGGGAAAGACCAAAAGACTCAGCAGCGACTCCCTGGCTGTCTGGCCCTGGGAGAGGGCGCCCAGCAGGGCGCCAAGGCAGGCCAGGCCCGTGTCTGTCAGGAAGAGCATGACAAGGCCCATGGGCCAGGACTGGGAAACGGTCTGTCCCAGGAAGACGATGATGGCAGGGAAGAAGAGTATTTGGGCCAGGAAAATGAGCACAAAGCCTGCCAGGGCCTTGCCGAGAAAGATGTCCGTAACCGGAGCCGGAGAGAGGAGCAGGCAGGTGCGGGCGCCCTGGGTTTCCTCGAAGGCAAAGAGCATGTTGAAAACCAGTGTCTGGCAGAAGAGGGAGGAGAGCCAGAAGATTGCTGCAGCCATCTGTCCCGAGGCCAGGCTGCCGGTTTTCTGGGAGAGGCTGAACATGAAGACCAGCAGGAGGCCCAGCAGAATGGACTGCACAAGGCCTGCTCCGCGCAGGGCCAGGGAAAGGTCCTTGCGCGCCAGGGCAAGGGCGAGCTTCAGCATTGTCCGTTCCCCTCCTGTGCGTTCTCCGTTTCCTCTCCTGTTTTGACGTCTGCTTCAGCCTCGGCCTGTGGTCGTGCCTGCCGGCAGACCAGGGTCTTCTGCTGCACCGTGCAGATGGTGTCTGCCAGCCCCTGTTCCTCGGCCAGGTGGCTGACCCAGAGAATGCAGGCATTGCCTGCTCTGGCCTTCAGTATTTCATCCTGCAGAAGGGCCCTCGAGGTCTTGTCCAGTCCTGTTTCCGGTTCATCCAGCAGGTAGATGTCCGGCCTGAGCAGCAGGACCCTGGCAAGGCTCAGGCGCTGGGCCATGCCGCGGGAGAAGACGCCGACCCTTGAATGGGCAAAGGGCGCAAGCCCTACATGGGCGAGCATCTTCAGAATGGCCTGTTCCTGTGCACTCTGGCCATAGGCCTTCTGCCAGAAGGCCAGATTTTCGTAGGCGGTCAGATTGGGATAGAGGAAGGTGGCATGTCCGAGGTAGCCTATGCGGGCATCGTCTCTGGCAAAGGCGATCTCGCCGGAGGTCACCCTGCTCAGGCCTCCGATGAGGCGCAGCAGGGTGGATTTGCCGGAACCGTTTCTGCCGAGGACGAGATGCACGGCTCCACTGGCAAAGGAGGCCGTGACATCCCTGAAGAGCAGTCTGGCAGCAAAGCTTTTGCTCACGTGCTTGAGTGTAATCATATCAGGCCCACCAAAGAAGGGGTCGGTGCGCAGGAATGGAGGAGAAGGGGACTCCTTTTGGACCCCTTCATCAGGCGGACTTCTGGTCTGCCCTGCCCCTGGCCCGGATATTGAGCAGGGGAATGAGGGACATGAAGATGCCGCCGACCCAGATCCAGCTCACCAGGGGTTCTATGCTGACCTGGACGACAATCCTGCCCCTGCTGTCCAGACCGGAAACAGAGGCATAGACTTCCTTGCCGAAGCTGCTGGCCACGTCGACTTCAGAGAAGTACATGCCGGCAAACTTGTCATAGGCCCGCTTTTCCGGGGAGACGGTGTTGACCAGAGTGCCGGAGCTGTCCCTGATTTCCAGGGTTGCCCGCAGGTATTCGTAATCAGGGCCCCGTCCGGTGCCCGCAGACTTGAGGCGGACCTCGTAGGCGTCAATCTGTGCGCTCTGCCCTTCTTCCAGGACAAGGTCGCGGGTCAGCTTGTAGGGCCCGGAGAAGGCAATGCCCAGGGCACACAGGGCAACACCCAGATGGCAGCCAATGGTGCCCAGGCGGAAGCTCGTTTTGTGCGCAAGCCGTCTGGCAGCCAGGACAAGACAGCCAAGAAGGATAGCGCCTGCGGCAAACTGGCTGACAAGAGGATGGATCTTCTCATAGGAAAGATACCAGGCGAGTCCTGCCAGAACAAGGCCGCCGGCCAGGGCGATGACAAGGCCCTTGTGTTCCTTGAAGCCCAGCTTCCATGAAAGCCAGGGGCACAGAGCCATGACAACCAGGAGCAGTGTGGCCAAGGGCAGGCAGACCCTGTTGTAGAAGTTGGCGTCCAGGCCCATGGGCGCAGAGCTCCACAGGCGGCTGATGACAGGCCACATGGTGGCGCACAGAATGATGAAGCCGAGAATGAGGAAGATCCAGGCTGTCAGGCAGAGGGCACCCTCGCGGGAGAAGGGATTTTCCAGACTGCCCTGGCCCCTTTCCGAGGAAAGGACAATGAGCAGCGTGGCCAGGAGGGCAAAGGCCATGAAGACCAGCAGGGGCACGCCCACAGGGCCTTGGCCGAAGGCATGCACGGAGTCGATGATGCCGCTGCGGACCAGGAAGGTGGCAAAGAAGCCAGAAATGGTCGTCAGGCTGACGAGCAGGATGTTGATGCGCGTGAGCTTGCCCCGTCCCTGCTCAATAATAAGGGTGTGCAGGGTGGCCGTGCCGATGAGCCAGGGGATGAGGGAGGCATTTTCCACGGGATCCCAGCCCCAGTAGCCGCCCCAGCCGAGTTCCATGTAGGCCCACCAGGCACCGAGCAGAATGCCGGCAGTGAGAAAGCACCAGGCAGTGATGAAGAAGACGCGTGTGGTCTGATACCAGGGACGGCCTTCCCTGCCGCAGACGCCCTGGGCCAGGGCCACACAGGCGGGCACGGTAAAGCCGCCGTAGCCAAGGAAGAGCAGCGGAGGATGGAAGATCATGCCGGGGTTCTGAAGCAGGGGATTCAGGCCCCGCCCGTCCTGCGGTGCCGGATGTATCTGCATGAAGGGGTTGCTCCACAGGGCGAGCAGGGTGGCAAAGAAGCCCGTGATGGCAAAGAAGAAAATCCAGTACCACAGCCTGGTCCTTGCAGGCAGTTCTGCATAGGAGCGGGTCAGCGCAAAGAGCGAACCCGAAATGGCCACGGCCAGTGCCCAGAAGAGCAGGGAACCGGGCTGGCCTGCCCAGAAGGCGGCCAGGCGGTAGAAGGTCTCGAGGGCATTGTCTGTGTAGCTGGCAACGTATTCCAGACTGTAGTCGCGCTGGACCAGGGCATAGAGCAGGATGCCGGAGGCAAGGCCGAAGGCCGTGCTCACGACAAGATGGGCTTTTTCCACCAGGACCACGCCGGTGGTCCTGTGGTTCCAGGCCTGGATCAGGGCAAGGCCGGCAGCGGCAATGGAGGCAATCTGGGCCAGGAGCAGAAGAGCAAAGGCAAGGGTGTACATGGAGGCAAACCTTGGTGAACCTTGGAGATCCTTACAGACAGACTTGAGCGGAATTCCGGATGATCTTTGGGGAGGTGCGGGAAGGGTACTCCATACTACGGGATCTTCGGAGAGGAGATCTGTGATACGGATCCTCTTTTCGGGGATCTTCCGTTTCAGATCGTCTTTTTTCAGGACTGTCTTTCCTTGGGATCGTCAGGAGCTGGCGGAAGGGATGTACCTTGGGACAGACAAAAAAGAGGCAGAGAAACCCGCATGTCGGCAGACAGGTTTCTCTGCGTTGTACCTTTGGGTCAGCTGGTACGGTTTTCCTTCTGGTACTTGGAGGGGCACTTGGTCATGAGCACCTTGGCCGAGAAAGTTCCGTCGGGCTGAACACCCCCTTCCACAATGACTTCCGCGCCATCCTTGAAGGTATCCGGAACAATGCCGGTATAGCGCACCTGCATGGTCTGGGACTTGTCGTGCTGATCCTCAAGATTGAAGCTGACGCCAAGTCCCTCGCTGGGCGGCACGATGGTGCCGTTCTGCACGGTTCCGAAGAGGCGGATGTTTCCAAGCTTGCTTTGGTCCTGCACCTTGGCTTCGGCGACATCGAGGAAGTAGGTGCTGTTCTCGCTCAGACCGGAGAAGATAAGATAGCCCACACCGCCGAGAAACAGCAGGGCGATGAAGGCATACATACAGGAGTTTTTCTTTGTAGTGCGAGCCATGCGCTACCTCATGGATAGGAATACTCTGGAGATGGACAGGGCAAAAAAATTTTTTGGGAAAACCGAGTGTATCTGCTCCCTTGCAAAGAGGCAAGTAGTAATAAACATCAATAGCAAAAAAAGGAGGGACAATGGAAGGCTGGACAAGTGAAAAAGCGGTGTACTTTCCTGTATTAAGCTGTCTTTTCCGAATAGAGTCAGGTTCTGAAACAGCTGCCACTGACACAAAACCGTTTTTTTTGTCACAAGACAGTTTTCTGCTTCACCGCAAAGCTTTTTTTTCTCTTGTTGCGCTGCACAGTCGAACTGGAAGAACTATTCCTGGCCTTGCCCGTCAATACACTGTGGCACTACCAGGGAATTCTCTCAAAAATATACAGTGAAAACCGGCCAGTTTGGTAAAAAGTCATGCGGCTTTAAAAAAATGCCGGCAAAGTGCATCTGTGATGACCACGGATGAAAGAGAGAGCACCGTCCCTGACCCTGCAAAAAAACAGGCACTCTCAATCTGTGTAGCACTGATTGATTGAATAATCAGTCTCTTCTTTTGTTGTTTGACTGTTATTTTTTTCACAATAGAAAAAAATAAAATGGAAATTTTTCAACAAAATGATTGTTTTCCCCTTTCATATATCCAAAGACTGTGTTAGACCATGATAAATAGCCTCCTAATGAGGTTGAGATCTGTGAAAAATTCTTTCTTCGCGGGGGTGTTGTAGGGTGCTCAATAAACGTTTTATCCCCATTGTACTCGTGACTGCTCTTTTAGCCATAATAGCACTTTTCGGCTATCTGCTTCCCGAGACCGATGACGCTGTTCCCAAGAGAATTGCCATGATTAACACAGGCGGACCTGTGGTCTTCGAGCATGGCAAACATGAGAAATGGGCCGAATCCTGCCTGTCCTGTCATCATGAGCTTGTTTACGGCGCAGAAAAGCCCATGGCCTGTAATCAATGCCACGGTGTCACTGTGAATGAAACTTTCGTTGCCGAGCATGTTACCAGCTTCTCCGAAGAATCCTGCATTGTCTGTCACCACTATGTGCCGGGCAGCCAGGACTGGGGACATGCCATGCACAGTGAAAGCCTCGGTCTGGACTGTACTTCATGCCATCATGCCGATACGTCCATAGAAGAGACGCCGTCCAATTGTGCCGACTGCCATGAGGCGGGCAAGGCTCCGTCCAGAGCCAAGTTTGTCGAAGGAGAACCTCCGAGCCTTGCCGATGCCGTGCACAGCAAGTGCATCTCCTGCCACGAGGAATGGTTTGCCAAGAAGGCCCGCGGCTGCGTGCAATGCCACTTTGACAAGGCGCCAGCTTCTGTCGAGCCCGGAGAACGGCTCCACAAGAACATGGAAACCCAGACCTGCTCGGCCTGCCATGAGCAGAAGATTGACAAGCTGCTTCCCAACAGAATGCAGGCACATCATGCATCCTGCATGGGATGCCATACTGCCAGGAATGCGGGTCCGCGCACGCAGCAGGACTGCGCTCAGTGCCACATGAAGTAACAGCTCGAGAAGGAGGGTGTGTCCTGCGGCTGCGGGATGCGCAAAGCATATGAAAGAATTGTTTACCATGCTGACAGATCCCCGTTTCCATCTCGTAAGCAATGTGCGCGAGCGTTTTGGACAGGGGCCGGAGCCCACGTTTGTTCGCCTGAACAGGGAAGGCTTTGCCATTGACGAGGGCATCAAGAAAAAGACGCTGGTGCATCCCTACATGCACCTTGCCACTCATCCCTTTGCAGGCAAGGGTGATCTTTTTGCGCCCATGTACGGGGAAATCACCGATATTACCGAACGCAGTGTCTTTGTGAAACATGTGGAGCCCACCGAGGAGATGAAGGCTGCCTGCGAGGCGGTCCCGGAGACGGACATTCTGGCCTGCGAGGAACGGGGCGAAGCGCTTGTCCCCGTGCTCAAGGCCCTGGGCCTGAACACGAAGTCCCTGGGCCAGGAATGCGAGACCCTCATCGTCAATTGCCAGAACCCGGATCCCGGCGTCACCTGGGCAGAGCCCATGCTGCTGACGCACACAAGAACGCTTTCCGCCGGCCTCACCATGCTGAGACGGCTCTCCCGGGCACAGCGCATCATTTTGGCCGTGCCCGAGGAACTGAAGGTCAAGGTGCATGACTTCGAGGTTGTTCCTGTCCCTTCCCGCTATCCGGCCAGCGTGAATGCCCTGGTGGTCAAGGCCGTGACCGGCAGGGAACGCCCGGAAGGCGTCGGCATTGTGGGCCTGCACAATGTCTGGAGTCTCGGTCATGTGGCCATGACAAAGAAACCTCTCATAGAGACGGTCATCACCATCGGCAGCCTGAGCTTTACCGGCAACTACATCGTGCGCGACGGCAGTACCGTGGGCGAGCTCCTCGAATTTGCCAAGGTGACCCTCAGTGCCGGCGATACCATTGTGCGCGGTGGTCCCCTGCGCGGCGAAAGCGTTGACAAGCAGGACCGCAGCATCACCAAGGGCGCCACGGGCCTCTTCCTGGTGGAAAAGGGCAGTGTCGCTCCCATGATAGGCCACAGTCCCTGTGTTTCCTGCGGATCCTGCGTGGCCATCTGCCCGGCACGCCTGCGGCCGGACGTGCTGAGCCGCTACGCGGAATTCGGTCTGCACAAGCGCTGTCTGGAACAATACATCACAAGCTGCCTTGAGTGCGGTTTGTGCGGCTATGTCTGCATCGCCAGAAGGCCGGTGCTGCAGTACATCAGGCTGGCCAAGGCCAAGCTTGGCATCAGTGTGCTGAAAACCGAAGGATTGTACGCTCAGGAAGAAGCGACGACTACAGGAGAGGCCAGATCATGAGTGCAAATACAACTTCCCTGCTTTTTGCCATGAGTGCTCCGCCGTACTGGCACTGCGGCAGAACAGTCTGCAAAAGGAGCCTGGATCAGCTGCTGGCCCTGACACCCGCCCTGGTCATGGCCCTGATCAACTGGGGCCTGCCGGCGCTGCGCGTGGTCGCCCTCTCGGTGGTGGTCTGTGTCCTGGTCGAGGTGGTGTGCTGTGCCGTCATGCACCGCCGCCAGACCGTGCATGACTTTTCGGCCGTGGTGACCGGTGTGCTCTTTGCCTTCCTGCTGCCCGCTGCGGCCCCCTGGTGGCTGGTGACGGTCGGCGCTGCCTGTGCCATGCTCTTTGGCAAGATGCTCTTCGGCGGCCTTGGGGACAATCCCGTTTCGGCACCGCTCATCGGCTGGGCCATCCTCTTTGTTTCCTTCCCGCTGTTCATGGATCCCAACGTGATGCAGCTTGCCTCGGACTACGAGGATCCCCTGGCTGTTCTCAAGTATCTCGGGGTTGCCAGGGCCCAGGACATCTCCCTGGTCGACCTCCTGCTCGGCCGTCAGATATCCGCTCTGGGCGCGGGCCAGATAGGCGGTCTCCTGGTCGGTGGCGTGTACCTGCTCTTCCGCGGCGTCGTCCGCTGGCAGATTGTCCTCGGCGTGCTCGCCGGCGTGGTCATTCCCTTTGCCTTTGTGCACAGCCTTGCGGAAACAGCGACCATCACGCCCACTTTCCACCTCTTCACAGGCTCTGTCATTCTGTGTGCCTTCTTCATAGCCACAGAATCCAATATCGCTCCGACACATTCCCTGGCCATGATTCTGTACGGACTGACCTGCGGCATCCTTGTGTTCCTGATACGCTCCTATGGCAGTTATACAGACGGTGCGCCCTTTGCCATCCTGGTTGCATCTCTTCTTACGCCGTACTTTGACTTAGTGCGGCCCAAGCCGTTCGGAGTACGTTAATATGGGTAGCATGGTAAGAACAGTCGTGGTGCTGACCGTTTTGTGCAGCTTTTCGGGCTTCATCCTGTCCTATCTGAAAAATGTGACAGCACCCATCATTGAAGAACAGCTGTTGATTAATGTTCAGGGGCCTGCCATCGCCTCCGTGTTCAACAAGGCAGAAAACAATCCCGTGGCAGACAGGTATGTCTTTACAAGGGAAAGCGGCGAAAAAGTGGTCGTCTTCCCCTGTCTTGTGGGCAACAGGCTCACAGGCGTGGCCATGGAAAACTTTGGCAAGGGCTATGGCGGTGACGTGGGCGTCATCATCGGGTTCAATGTCAGCAATGACAGCCTGGCCGGCGTCGGCATGACCACGCTCAAGGAAACACCCGGCCTGGGCATGAGAGTGCGCGAACCTGCCTTCAGCGAACAGTTCCGCGGCGCCGCCCTTCCGGTGGCCCTGTCCTCCCAAGGGGGCAGAATAGATGCCGTGTCAGGAGCGACCATCTCCAGTGCCGGCGTCATCGAGGCGGTCAACAAGGCAAGCACTATCTATCAGGAACTCAAGCCCCAGATCGTCAAGCAATGGAACAAGTAGGAGTGCTCTATGGCTGTCATTAAAGAATTCACCAAGGGCCTGTGGCAGGAAATGCCGCCGTTCCGTCTGCTGCTTGGTCTTTGTCCGACACTGGCTGTGACCACCTCTGCAGAAAACGGGCTCGGCATGGGTGCTGCCGTCATCTTCGTGCTGACGCTCTCCAACATGCTGGTCTCGGCCCTGCGCAAATACATCCCCAAGACAGTGCGTATCGCCTGCTTCATTGTCATCGCCGCATCTCTGGTCGTGGCACTGGAACTGCTCATGCAGGCCTACGTGTACTTCCTCTACGAACAGCTGGGTATCTTCGTGCCCCTGATCGTCGTGAACTGCATCATTCTGGGCCGTGCCGAAGCCTTTGCGGCCAAGCACAACGTGCCCGATTCCATAGCAGATGCCCTGGGCATAGGGCTTGGCTACACCATAGCCCTGACCTTCCTGGGATCCCTGCGCGAGATCCTGGGCAACGGCACATGGTTCGGCATGCAGCTCTTCGGAGACAGCTTTGAACCCTTCAAGATCATGGTGCAGGCTCCGGGCGCTTTTATCTGCCTCGGCCTCATCCTGGGCGGCATGAACTGGCTGGCGCGCTGGCAGAATCGCCGCAAGGGTTCGGAATTTGTCAGTATTGGCTGCCAGGTCTGCGGTGGTGCCTGTGCTGCCTGCGCAGCAGCCCGCAAGAACGACAAGGAGAGCTAAGCTATGGATATCCTGACGATCTTTGTCGCAACAATCTTTGTCAACAACATCCTGCTCGCACAGTTTCTGGGCAACTGCCCCTATCTCGGCTGCTCGCGGGAAAAGGGTGTGGCCGCAGGCATGGGCGGCGCCGTGGTCTTTGTCATCGTGGTGGCCACGCTCTTTACCTGGCTCATTCAGCACTATGTGCTCAACCCCTTTGATCTCGGCTACCTGCAGACCATTGTCTTCATCGTGGTCATCGCTGCCCTGGTGCAGTTTGTGGAAATGTTCCTGAAGAAGATGGTGCCGCCGCTCTATTCGGCCCTGGGCATCTATCTGCCGCTCATCACCACCAACTGCGCCGTCATGGGCGTCACCATTCTGGTGCAGCGCGAGGGCTACGGGCTTGTGGAGAGCCTGCTTTATGCCCTGGGCTACAGCCTGGGCTTCTTCCTGGCCCTGCTGCTCATGGCCGGCGTGCGCGAACGCCTGGATACCTGCAGACTGCCCAAGACCATGGCAGGAACGCCCATAGCACTGGTCATGGCAGGCATCATGTCGCTGGCCTTCATGGCCTTCAAGGGCATGGCTCAATAGGAGGGGGCTCATGGTAGTTTTATCAATACTGGCCATGTTTGGCCTGGGACTTGTGGCCTCCATCCTGCTGGCCGTGGCGGCTAAAGTCTTCTTTGTCAAGGAAAATCCGAAGGTTGAAGCTGCTCTGGAAATCCTGCCCGGTGCAAACTGCGGCGGCTGCGGCTTTGCCGGCTGCGAAGGCTATGCCAAGGCTGTCGTGAAGGATCCGGAAATCCCGCCCAACAGGTGCTGCGCCGCCTCCAAGGAAGGCGTCATTGCACTGGCAGAGCTGACCGGCAAGCAGGTGGCAGAAGCCGAACCCCTCGTGGCCATGCGTCGCTGCGACGTCTACCACGGCCAGGTGGCCCAGCGCTACGAGTATCAGGGTATTCCCTCCTGCGCGGCCGCAGCGCCCCTGCGCGGCGGTGTCAATACCTGCGCCTATTCCTGCCTGGGCTTTGGCGACTGCGTGGAAGCCTGCCCCTTCGGCGCCATGACCATTGTCGGCAATCTGGCCTGCGTGGACGTGCTGCGCTGCACAGGCTGCGGCAGCTGTGTGCATGCCTGCCCGCGCAATGTGCTGGAACTTATTCCCAAGAGGGCCCGTGTCTGCATCCCCTGCAATACGGGGCTCAAGGGCAAGGCCGTGATGGAAATCTGCCAGATTGGCTGTATCAAGTGTGCCAAGTGCGTCCGCGGCTGTCCGGCCAAGGCCATCAGCATACAGGGCGGCAAGATTCACATCGACCACAGTCTCTGCCTGTCCTATGGCGAGGAGTGCGGCATGGCCTGTGTGAAGGGATGTGCCCGCGAGATCCTGCGTCCCATTGATCTTCTGCATCAGCATGAACAGCAGTGCGACAAGCCCGCTGCAGAACAGGAAAGCCAGGCAGTTGCCTAAAGGAGCAAAAGAATGACAGCATCAGAATTTGTTGCCTCCCGCTGTTCCAGACGTTGCTTTCTGACTGCAGGCGCAGCCCTGGGCATGACGGTGCTTGCAGCCGGTCCCTGCCGGGCCATAGGCCTGGCGCAGGACTATCAGGAGACGGCCCTGCTCATGGGCACCTTTGTGCGCATTGACGTGACAGGCTGCGGACAGGCCCGGGCCCAGGACGCCGTGGCAGAGGCCTTTGCCACGGCCCGCACTCTTGAGGCGGAACTGACCCGCTTTGACAGCTCCTCGCCCCTGGGCGTTCTGAACAGCCAGGGCGCACTGCAGGATGTGCCCGAACACCTTGCTCTGCTGCTTGAAAAAAGCCGTCTTGTGCACAGGGTCACTGCAGGCAGCTTTGATCCGAGTATCCTGCCCCTGCTTTCTGCCCTGCAGGCAAGCAATGCCCGCGGTGAGCGCCTTTCGCACAGGGAACTCTCTGCCCTGCTCAGGCATGTGAATTACGACAGAGTGCAGCAGGGGGCTGGTGTCCGTCTCGGAGAAGGCATGGCCCTGACCCTGGACGGCATTGCCAAGGGCTACATTGCCCAGAAGATGAGCCTGTCTCTGAAGAAGTCCGGCTGTTCCAATCACCTCGTCAATGCCGGAGGCGACCTTGTGGCGTCCGGCCATGCCGAAGGCGGTCAGCCCTGGCGGGTGGCCATACGCTCGCCGCACAGTGCTGAGCAGATGCAGGGGGTGGTCTCCCTGCATGACAGGGCCCTGGCCACCTCCGGCGTCTACGAACAGCGCCTGAACCAGGGGTCCGGGAGCCACCTGGTGGTGCCAAGAACCCTGAATCGTCCAGAAATCGTGTCGGCCAGCGTGCTGGCTCCGGACGGAATGCTTGCTGATGCCCTGGCAACGGCCTTTTCCGTCCAGGCTCCGCGAGCCGTGCTCGATCTGTGCGCAGGCCTGAAGGGCGTGGACTGCATGCTGATGCTGGGCAACGGCAGCGTGGTGCGCAGCGCAGGCTGGCCTGCCTGATTCCCTTTCCTCCGACAGTTCTCCTCCTCCCTGACAGACTGAACACTGGCCCTGTTCAGAACGAAAGGAAAGATCCGGAAAGAGTTGTTCTTCCGGATCTTTTTTTGGCTGCAGACGCAGGTTCTGACTGCAGCCGGCTTCAGAAGAAATGCTCGAAGCGCTTGGGACAGGAGAGGCAGGTTTCGGGCGTCACCCCGTGGCTCAGATCGGCCCGGAAGTCCATGTAGTCGTCCCTGTTCCAGAGATCCACGGGACTGGTCTTCTCGATGGATCCGTAGACGACGCGGTGGTTGCGCAGCAGGGTCTCTTCGCGGAACATGTTTTCCCGGAAAGGAACATTCAGATAGATGCAGGGCGAGAGGATGCCGTCGGCATCCACATAGCAGCTGTGGGCAATGTCTTCGCGGCAGTTGCCCGTGACCTTGCCGGGCAGGCAGAAGTGAATGGCCCGGCCGCTGGCAGCAGCCTGGTTGGCCAGGGGCTCGAGAAATGCTCTGGCCCTGGCGATCTTGTCCGTTTCCTCGGGCCGGTAGGCCCAGGCCCAGTGCTGTGCCAGCACAGGCATGTCCAGGGTGGAGATGATGCACATGTCTATGTTCCAGGCCTCCATGAGCTCGGGGAGCCTGGCCGTGGCCTGCAGACGGTCCGCCAGGAGCAGGTAGGAGAGGTGGATGCGGGGCGTGCTGCTGCGCAGGGCGCGCCTGGCCTGTTCCAGCATCTGCACGGCTTTTGCCACCCTGGCAAAGGGCACGTTCCTGCGCGGGGCATTGCTGGTCTCGTCCGTGCCCACCAGGGAAAAGGCCACGATGTCCATGCCGCTTTCCACGGTGCGACGGGCCAGTTCCTCGGTCATGACAAGTCCGCAGGAGGTGGTGGAGGCTGCACAGCCTGCCTTGCGGGCCAGGGCCACGTAGTCCAGGAGCCTCGGATGGGCGAAGGGCTCGCCCCAGCCCTGCAGATGCACACGCTCGGACTGCAGCATGAGCGGCGTCAGGGCGGCAAAGCAGGCATCGCGCATGTGCCGGGCCTGCCAGGCCGTGTGCAGTATGCCCCTGGGGCAGTATGTGCAGGCACCGGGGCAGTGGGAGGTCACTTCGACCTGTATGTGCTTCAGGGGGCGCTTTGTGCTGCCGCTCAGCCTGCCGAGCCAGCGGCGCCAGCCATGGGGCAGGCTGCGTGCTGCTTCAGCAAGGGGATCGGGCTGCGTGCTGGAAGACATGACGGACTCCTCAAAAGAAACAGAACGAGCGGAACAGGGTTCAGAACATTGGTGCAGGATTTTTTCTTTGGTGCACGTACAGAATTGGTGCAGAATGTTCCTTTCTTTTTTTGGTGCATGATTATGAAACAGACCACGGGTCTAGCGTGAAAGGAGACGGGCCAGGAATCCCCGTTTTTTGACGGACCAGGAACATTCATGACAGGGCATCCACAGAGAGGCCCCCCATTTGGCCTTGAAGAAGCGAATGCCACCGTGAATGCCCAGGCCCAGGTTGCAGCGCACCTGGCCAAGCTCCACGCTGTGCTGGCAGAGGCTGTGCAGGAGAACGTCTGCCGTGCCGGGCGGCGCGTCGGGGCTGCGGAAGGCAAAGAGATAGAAGGATGTGGTGTAGGAGGCGTGATCGCCCAGCACAAGCCCGCACAGGCTGCCATTGTCCCTGCGCCTGGCCGAGTAGCAGCAGACCTTGCCCGGGTTGGCCGTGACGTAGTGGCCAAGCCTGGCAAAGAGCCTGGCATGCTCCGGGAGCAGGCGCTGCTCTCCCGGACGGTTGCCAAGGACACGCACGGCCTGGGCCACCAGCGCCTCGTGTTCCCTGCTCCATGTGTCGTTGACGGTAATCTCCGTCAGTGTCCTGCCCCTGCGCAGCATGTTGCCGAGCTTGCCGCCAAGCCTGCCCATGGGCAGATCCAGGCCGAAATAGGCGTCCTCATGACAGGTGGCATTGCCGGGAACAGCTCCGGGGCGGACAGGGGCAAGCAGAGTGATGGTCTCCACCCAGGGCAGGGATTGCGCTTCCTGCAGGGTCTGGTCCAGGTCCTGCAGAAGGCGTGTTCTGGCCGGTTCCTGCACAGGAGACCCTTCCGCAAAGGTTGGAAGGCCGCTGTCACAGGGAAAGCCCGCGAGAATGAGGGAGGTGGTGTTGCGCCAGGCAAGGAAGGGGCCCATGCGCAAAGGCGTGCAGGTGCTGACAGCGCGCACGTAGTGTTCCAGATGCTCGGGTACCAGGGCCCGGGAGGTGAAGTCGCTGAAGGTCTGCATGGTTTCTACCCGTAGTTGCGTATCCTGCCCCACAGGCTGCGGTTCTGGGGCGTGACCGTGAAGCCGTCTTCTTCCAGCATGCTGCGCAGATTGAGCAGATGGGCCGATCCGACCAGGGCCAGGGCCCTGCCTTCTTCCAGGTAGGGCACCATGCGCTCGCGGAAGCGCTGATCCCGTGCGCCTATGATGTGGCCTGTGCGCGTGGGGAATTCCGTGCTTGTGCCCATGAGACCCATGAGATCGCCTGCCAGGTAGGCCCGGGCATTGGCCCTGAGGTAGGCAGGCCACAGAGCGCAGTTGCGCAGGTGATTGACGGCCCGCTGCACAGGAACGGCGCGCAGGGCTTCCAGTTGTTCCTCTATGTCCTCCATGGCCAGCACGTGCTTGCCCAGGCTGTGGGCAAGGCGCCAGGCTTCCAGATCCACGGAATAGCGCCAGCCCCGGCGCTCGAGAAAGGCGCACCACAGGGCAAAGAAGGCATACCAGTGCTGTGTCCGGCGCAGATACCAGCGCACATCGGCCTTGTTCTCGGCTTCCGCGTTGAGAAAGCGGAACAGCGGACCCTCCGGCCCGCGGACCATCCGTTCAAGCCTGTGCCGCTCCTCTTGGCTCAGGAGATCGTAGAGGCAGGCCTCGGGGGCAGGCGGCTGCTTGCCCGCCAGACTGATGGTTTCCAGGCTTGCATCGTCCAGATGCCCTTCAAAGAGGACGGTATCGATGTTCTTGTAGAGCTGCTTGAAGGAGCGCTCGAAGGACTTGCAGAAGAAGTGGGCAGTCCCGCCAATCCAGGAGGTTCGTCCGTCCTTGTCCAGCCGCCAGAGCATGCGGAAGGGACGCTGGGCAAAATCGTGCTCCCTGTGTTCCTGTTCGCTCAGGGTCGTGTCCAGGCTGGCTTCGATGCTGTGCAGGATGACGTTGACGGAGGCAGAGCGCTTCTGTTCCTTCCACTGGGCTTCCAGATAGGGCAGGGCGGGAAAGCCGCCCCACTTGCGCTTGAAGCGGGCAATGCCCTGATTGACGCCAAGGCCCAGGTGCAGGAAGGCCTTGCTGCGCTGCCTGGCCTCGGCAATCATGCGGGCAAAGAGCACATCCGAGGCATGAGGCACGGGGTGCTGGCGCGAATGGGCGCCGAGCAGATAGGTGTCAAAGCCAGGCTGCGCCGTATCCACCACCAGGCAGGCCGTCAGGAAGCCTTCGGCGTTATAGGCATTGAGCAGGGAAATTTCGCAGTCAGGGGAAGAGAGCAGTTCCTCCACTGAGGCATACAGGGCCTGGACATTGCTGGGAAGCCCGGCAAAGCCCATGAATTCGCCCCACAGGCGGCGGTGCTGGGGAGTGAAGGTTGTGCCGGTCTCGATGCGCAAGGATTGCGAGGCCTTGTTGACGATATTGACGAGACGTCCTGGCAGGGGCCTTTCCAGGGGAAGGATGTAGTACGCATCCTGTTTGGTGAGGTGACCGGCCAGTCGTGCAGGAAGCTCGCAGGCGACAATGCGGCAGTCCGTTGCCCCTGTCTGGCTGATGGCCTTGTCGAGAGCCCTGTCAAAGTCTTCGACAGAAGGCGTTCCCTGCAGGGGGTAGCCTATGCCTATGAGCCAGTCGCCGGCTGCATAGAAGAGATAGGCGCCGATACGCAGCGCCCGGCCATGGCTGGCACGTGTCATCAGTGAAACCGAGTGCTCGGGAATGCCCTGAATCCGGGCGTAGATCTCGGCGCAGTTGTCTGCGCACGCTGCTGCCGGATCGGCATGCTGGGCCAATGTATCCATGGAACGTCTCCGTAGTCTCCATACCGTCGAAAAAGAGGAAAGCGCATGAGCCATCTCTGCTTCACCTGATGATCGCAAAGAACTGGTGGTGTGGCAAGTTGTGCCGGCACGCGCAGTGAGGGTGCCAAGATCCTGGAATGCTGCCATTTTCATTTTTTTTGACAAATTTATGTCAAAAGCGCTTGACAGGACCGGTTTTTGCAGTCTATATAGTTTTTCGCATCGCGGGGTGGAGCAGTTCGGTAGCTCGTCGGGCTCATAACCCGAAGGTCGTAGGTTCAAATCCTGCCCCCGCAACCAGATATGACAATACAGCCCTTACGGTGAATCGCCGCAGGGGCTTTTTTTGTATATAATTTAACAAAATCCGCGGAATTCCCCACGCGTGAGCGTGGGGATGGATAGCGGGGCCGAATGTCAATTCGGCCGCATTTGACCTCTGATATACTGCTCTATAATGGCAGTTGTGGCTCCATCTCCTACTGAAATAGCACAATAGCTTCTAGTCCAAAAGCGTTTTCCCCATAATAAATGAATGATATCACGACGAAATTCTTGGCGTATCTTGAGAGATGAAACAGTCTTGAGAGTTCGAATCAAATCAGAGAGTCTGACAGTCGGTGGATATTCAATCAGCAGATGAACATGGTCCGTCTCGCCAGAAAATTCGCAAAGATGCGCTCCGAAATTGGTACAAACTTCAGAAAAGATTTACTCGAGGCGCAAAAGTATTCTTGACGAAATTGCCTTGCGCCGATACGCTGCAACAAATATCACATGAACCTTCAAATTGAATACACTATGAGAGGCAGTGGAGAATTTCATCATGGTGCAACGGGTGGAGCGAACAAGAATAGACAGGAGCCATCCCAATTGGGAGGCTTGTCACATACTGTGCTCAAACAGCCGCAAGCTTGGTAACTGTGCGACATATATCTTGCGCCACAACGTGTTTGACAATCGCCCTCCGCTGTCACGCAAAGAACTCGATGATGAGCTCAAGAAAGACTATCCAGATGATTATAAGAGCATGCCCTCTGCCGCCAGTGCCCAGCGACAAGGGCAGGTTGTCGCCAAGCAATTCAAATCTTTTGCTAAAGCCAAGGAGGAATACGGAAAGCACCCCGAAAAATTTATGGGCAAACCCAAGTTGCCTGGATACAAGAAGAAATATCGTGCTTTTTACGTTGGCCGCAATGGGTACGTGATCAAGAATGGCCTGCTCACGATTACAGGTGGAGAACAAATAGGTTTTCATCCTCTGCCTGTCAGGTGCTGCGAGAATCAGCCATTCAACGCACGCGCCGAAGAAGCCGTTTGTGGAGATTTGCGAATAATCCCCATGGGTAATTGCTTTATGATGGAGGTGACGTACAG
Source organism: Candidatus Desulfovibrio intestinipullorum (assembly GCA_019113165.1). GTDB lineage: Bacteria > Desulfobacterota > Desulfovibrionia > Desulfovibrionales > Desulfovibrionaceae > Desulfovibrio > Desulfovibrio intestinipullorum. The sequence continues at coordinate 786 of DXHV01000015.1, read as the reverse complement.
AAAACAGGAAACGACAGCCAAACTTGATTATGATCAAGCTGTGTGCATTGATCTCGGTATCAACAACTTCGCAACTTTAGTGTCGACCAAACCCGGGATAAAACCCGCTTTGATCAAGGGCGGAGTGTTGAAGAGCCTCAATCAAAGGTACAACAAGCAGGTTGCCAAGCTCAGAGCAAAGAACCAGTATGCACATATTCGTGTGAAAGGAGATCGAAGATCTCGCCAAATCAATGATATGCTGCATAAGATGAGCCGATCTATTATCAGTTTTTGTGTTGAGCATCAACTTTGCACAATTGTTATAGGATATAATAGATATTGGAAACAGGAAATTAACCTTGGACGACGCAATAATCAGAATTTTGTTATGCTGCCACATAGCCGTTTTATCGATATGATAACATATAAAGCTGAAGAGCAAGGCATCAAGGTTGTTGCGCGAGAAGAGAGTTATACGTCCAAAGCAAGCAGTCTGGATTTTGATCCTATTCCTACTTATGGGGATAACCAAGAAAAACAGGTCTTTTCTGGTCGACGGATCAAGCGAGGTCTCTATCAGGCCAAGGATGGACGGCTCATCAACGCCGATATCAACGGCGCTGTCAATATAGGCAGAAAAGAATTCGGGGACGAGTGGTTCAGACAACTGCTCGAACTCGATGGGGGCGTTATGGACACGCCCGCAGTTGTCCGGGAGCTGCACCAATGTTTCTCTCTCGGAGAATTGCTAAAAACGGGGGAGCGTCCCCGTGAAACCTCGCACGTAAGTGCGAGGTAGTTCAT